>JANRJB010000260.1:0-3073 GCA_033764265.1 Rhodospirillaceae bacterium
GTTCAAAAGCCTTGACGACCCGATCGGCGCTTACATCGAGGAATGGGCGGGCGACGACCGCGGCAAGATCACCTTGCGCCAGCTTCTGTCCATGTCGAGCGGTCTGACCACCACCGCCAGCAGCGGCGGCCTGTTCAGCGAGACAATGCGCTTCCAAATGGGGCTGTTTCCTGAACGCCTGCTGCTCGGCCGCCAAGTCGCCCGGCCGCCCAACACCGATTTCGAATATCTCAACGTGAACAGCAATCTGGTCGGCCTGGCGCTGCAGCGCAGCTTGGGCCGGCGTTATGCCGAGTATCTGTCGGAGAAGATCTGGCGGCCGATCGGCGCGTCGGATGGCTACGTCGTGCCGGCCCGGCCCGGCGGTTTCGTCAAGACCTCCGGCACCCTGCTCGCCCAGGCCCGCGACTGGCTGCGGGTCGGCCTGCTGCTCAAAGACGACGGCTTATTCAACGGCCGGCGTGTCCTGCCCGAAGGTTGGGTGGCGCAGATGACCGCGTCGTCGGCCACCAACCCGATCTACGGCATGCAGGTCTGGCGGGCCAGCCCGCATGTGGCCGAGCGTTACTATAACAACGCCAGGCAAGGGTTCATGGTGCCGGCGGCCGAACCGTTCCTGGCCGAGGACATGGTCTACCTGGATGGCTTCGGCGGCCAGCGCGTCTATGTCAGCCCGGCCGAGGACTTGGTCATCGTCCGCACCGGCCCGTTCAGCCCCAAGTGGGACGACGCGGCGCTGCCCAACCTGGTGGTCAAGGAGCTGCGCGCGCCGTAAAGTCTTGCCCATGCCGCGCGTTTTCGCTCGACGCATCGCCCTGATGACCGCGACCTGCGCGCCGTTTGCGTCCGCCCCTGCGTCGGCTGCCGCGCCCGTGCGCCGCGCCTACGCCCCCGCCTGGACCGGCCAGGTGCATCTGCGCGAGGCGGGGACCAGGGGCCAAGGCCGTCGCGCCTTGATGTGCTTCCACCCCAGCCTGGCCTCGAGCCTTTATTACGAACCCCTGCTGGCCGAAATGGGCCAGGACCGTTTCGTCGTCGCGCCCGACATCCCCGGCTACGGCATGAGCGACGCACCGCCCGCGCAGCCCACCGTCGCCGATTATGCCCGCGCCATGGCCGACGCGGCCGACGCGCTGGGCCTGGCCGACTTCGACATCCTGGGCGCGCACACCGGGGCCAAGATCGGCGTGGAACTCGCGTTGCTTCGCCCGGCGCAGGTACGCCACCTCGCCATGGTCGGCGCGCCGGTCTACACCGAGGCCGACCTGAAGCGTCTGCGCGAGCGCAACGCGGTCGAACCGCCCGACCCCGACGGCGCGTTCCTGGTGCGCGCGTGGAAAAGCCAGGTCGAGCGGCGCGACCCGCGCGCCGGCCTGGCCGACGTCATGCGCAGGTTTCCCGATCATCTGATCGGCGGCGATGCGCGCATCTGGGGCCAGGTGGCGGCGTTCTCGTACCACATGGATCAGCGCATCGGCGCCGTCGCCGCGCCGGTGCTGGTGATCAATCCGCGCGGCGACTTGTCCGAGCCCACGAAGCGCGTCGCGCCATATCTGAAAAGCGGCAAGCTGGTTGACCGCCCCGACTGGGCGCCGTCGTTCCTGCAGCACGATACCGCCGCCGCCGCGGCGATGCTGCGGGCGTTTTTCGACGAGGACAGGTTTCCGGAGTAGGCGGCGGCGTCAGCGCTGGGCGGCGCGGCGTTGAGTCTTGGATTTCGCCGCCGTCTTGGTGGCGCCGATGGGTCCGACCGCCTGGCACGGTACCTTGGTCTTGATGGCTGCCAGCGCGCAGGCGGCCTTGGTGTCGGCCTGCGCCAGTCCCAGCACCTGGGCGCGGTAAAGCGTCCGGCCCTGCCAAGGCGTCGGCTGGATGCGCACCACCACTTCGGGGTACTTGGCTTTCAGGCGCGCGCGGGCGGTGTCGGCGGCATCCTGGGCTCGGGCCTTTTCGCCGTAGGCGCCGACCTGGATGCCGAACGCCTTGCCGGCCGGCAGTGCCGGGGCGGCCGATTTCACCGTCGCCGCGGATGGCGTGCGCGCGCTGACGGCCGCGCCGTCGTCGGCGTCGCCGACCGCGACCGGGGCCAGCGCCTCGAGCGTCGGCAGCGATCCGTTCATGTCGAAATCCTCGAGCCGCGGCGCGGCCACCCTGAACTCGCCGCCCTTGGCCAGCTTGGCGAAGCCGGCGTCGAGCAGGTCGGCCATGTGCGCATCGCGCGAGCGGGCGGTCTTGCCGCCGAACACGACGCCGATCAGGCGCTTGCCGTCGCGGTGCGCCGAGGTGACCAGATTGAAGCCCGACGCCACCGTGTAACCGGTCTTGATGCCGTCGGCGCCCTGGTAGGACAGCAGCAGATTGTTGTGGGTGCGCATCGCCGCGCCACCGTGCACGTAATCGGTGCGGCCGAAATAGTGGTAATGCTGCGGGAAATCCATCATCAGGCGCTTGGCCAGGATCGCCATGTCGCGCGCGGTCGAGCGCTGCTTGTCGTTGGGC
Source organism: Rhodospirillaceae bacterium (assembly GCA_033764265.1). Classification (GTDB taxonomy): domain Bacteria; phylum Pseudomonadota; class Alphaproteobacteria; order Rhodospirillales; family Rhodospirillaceae; genus VGEM01. The sequence continues at coordinate 2,500 of JANRJB010000260.1, forward strand.
AGGCCCGAGGCGTTCTTGAAGGTCGAGCGCCGCATGCCGATGGCGCGCGCCTTTTCGGTCATCTGCGCGGCGAACTTGCTTTCGCTGCCGGCCAGGTTCTCGGCCACCACCGCGGCGACATCGTTGGCCGACTTGGTGATCAGCGCCTGGATCGCGTCGTCGACGCGGATGGTCGAGCCGGGCGGCAAGCCCAGTTTGGTCGGCGACATGCCGGCGGCGCGCGCCGACACCGAGAGTTCCGAGGTCAGCGTGTAACGGCCCTGTTCGACCGCGTCGAACAGCATGTACAGGGTCATCATTTTGGTCAGCGACGCCGGGTAGTTGAGCGTGTCGGCGTTGCGGCCGTGCAGCACTGCGCCGGTATCGGCGTCGACCACGATGGCGGCGTACTTCGCCGTCGCGGGGGCAGCGGCCACCAGAACGGCGGCGGCCAGCATGGCAAAAACGAAGCGGGCAGCGGTTTGAACGCCGCGTCGGACCGTCAACATCAGGCAAAACCCCTCAAAGCCCCAGGTCTTGATCGACCTTCTAAGGTCACTGTCCGGCCCTATCTCGACTGCCCGGTCTGGCGCCA
>JANRJB010000292.1:0-7088 GCA_033764265.1 Rhodospirillaceae bacterium
CGGTCGCATCGTCGGCGGCGGCATTCCGCTGGCGGCGGTGACCTCGACGCGCGCCGGGGCCGACCGGCCGGCCCGCGACGCGGCCCTCCACGGCGGCGAGTCAGATGGCGGGTTCGATCCCTTCGCGCTGGCCGCGGGCGCAGCCACGTTGTCGGTGCTGTCCGAGCATCGCGAGGCGGTCTACGCGGAATTGTTCGCCGCCGGCCGACGCCTGCGCGACGACCTCAACGCTGTGATGGCCGCACGCGGACCGCACCCCCCGGCCAGCGCCGCGGGACCGGTGGTCAGCGTGCACGCCGCCGTTTCGGCCTGGCTGGGACCGTCGGCGGGCACCGAGCAAGCGCGCAAGGCAGCCTTGCACCTGAAGACACTGGCGCATCGTCGCGGCGTGGTGATCGGACCCGGCGACCTGGCGCACCTGTCCACCGCGCACACCGCCCAGGACTTGGCCGAGATCGCGCCCAAGCTCGGCGCCGCAATTGAAGAACTGCACGGCGTCCTGACCGGCGCGCGGTAGATAGTTTCGGGGCTCACGTCAACTTTCGCCTCCACGCCGTCGACGATGCGCGGCACGCAAACGAAAAAGGCCCCACCAACCGGTGGGGCCTTTTCCAAGAGCGAAAATCCTGAAGGGTGCCGTTCGCCGATCAGACCATCTTGCGACGCATAACGCCCAAGCCGAACAGGCCGAGGCCGAACAAGGCCATCGCGGCGGGGGCCGGCACGCCAGATGGCGGCGGGTCAGGATTGTTCAACGGACCTTCAATCACTTGCATGGTGTCGAGAGACCCATAAATTTCAGCATAAGTCTCGTTTCCGTACTCATCCAGGATCGAATTTCCGTTGCCGTCAATCTGCGTGAAACGGGCGAAAAGATACGAATAGCTGACAGTTGCAAAGGATGGTGCAGATGTCGGAATCGCCATTGATGACCACAGGTTGCCCGTATTGTCCTGAAAGTTAACCTCAACGTCGCGAGGCTTGTAGCCGGGAATTGGAGCGTTGGTGAACGGGAATTGCGGGAATCCGTTACTGGGCGATAAAGTATACCCTGTATATCTGTCGATGTCGCTGCCACTCGGGTGGTCATATATATTCACGCCGCCGCCATTCGTACTGGCCAATATCACACCATCCACAGCAAATGACGTGTTAATTGCCGAAAAGTACTGCGTGATATTGCAGCATGAGAAATTTGGCGGCACCGCCGTGTCGAACGTCAGGCTGTATTGAATGGAATCACCGACGCTGCCGAGGGTGGTGAATGTCGATGGCGCAGACGTGACAGTCCCCGTAAAAATGTGGGTCACGATGGCCGCTTGGGCCTGACCGGTAAAGCCGATGGCCAGCACCGCCGCAGCCGAAAATTTTTGAAGAACGTTCATGAGGTAAGGTTTCCTTCCGTTGATAGCCGCGCGCCATCGCCCAGCACGATCATCTGACTGCAAACCGCGTGCCAGATTTTAAATCGCTATACATTTCAACGAATTAGAGTTGCGCCGCCGGTTCATTGACGGCCAACTGTAAACAATCCTGACACCCGTTCGCGGACGCGGTCTCTCTAAACTGGCCGAAAGGCCAAACTTAATCTCTATAGATGAGGTACTTAGCCTCGCGCCTCTCACGCGCAACACGTGTAAAGATTCCTGGCGCCCTGTCAGTCGATTTGACATCAGTTCCGTCGTGGTGATTTCTGTTTCTTTAAAGCGACAAGATGCAGCGCAGACCTGCAGGAGTGGCGGCCCGGAGGCGCGCAACGCCGCGATCCGACGGCTTCGCCGGCGCGCAATAACGGACCTTCCAGGTCCTCTGTCAGCTGCCGACACCAATCAGATTTGGACGCAAGACGTTGTGGCTGACTGTCGCGCCATCAGTGATCGGCTCACATGGCTGGCCGTGAGCGGCGCATGGAGCGAGGAAGGTTTGGCGATCGCGCCGACCGGGGGCGACGCGCTGCCGCGAGCGCAGGTTGGTGCGGGTAGAGGGAATCGAACCCCCACTCCGTTGCCGGAACCAGATTTTGAGTCTGGCGCGTCTACCAGTTCCGCCATACCCGCAGATGGGCAGGTGAATAAACCACCGTCCGGGCGCTGTCAAAGCGGGCCCCCGCGTGACTCGACGACGCCTTTTGATCCTGAATTGGGGCGCTCGCGCGTCGCCGAGCGCGGTCAATCCGGGGTTCGTGTTTCGGTGTACGCCGTCAGCCGGTAACGCGTCCCGAATCGCTTGAATTCGTGCTGCACCATCATGTAATCGGGGCCGGCGAGCCAAACCTCGGTATTTTGGCCGAAGCGATAGTGCTCGGTCTCGAAGGTTCCGGCAGGAACCGTGAGGCGTTCGGGGCCGACGTAGGCCAATTCGCTCTCGCTCAACGCACACCGGACGCTTTCGCGCGCGCCGCCCACGGCGCAGCGCGGAACGCTCTGCCGACCTCCGGCAGCCTTGTCGTAATGACCGAAATGCCAGCCGTCCGCCGATACGGGGTGAAGCAGCATCGAGAACCTGTCCGGAACCGGTATGGTTTCCGAGACGATTCGTTGTGGCGTCTTGGTCAGCGCCGACAAAGTGTCGTCCGACACCGCGAAGAAGCCCACGCCAAGGAACTTGCCGTCGGAGTAGGACTGCGTGAACGCCTCAAGCGGTCGAAAGGCGCGATCGACCCGCAGGACGATATCGATCTGCAAACCTCTGATGTCCGACACCGCAAGGGCGCGAAGCGCGCGCGTTCCGTCAACGTGATGCGTGATCGTGAATTCGTCGCGACCACAGTAGGCGTTGTCCGCCAGGGTTCGGCACTCCAGCACGCCGGCGATCGTCCTGTTTGCCACGACGACATTCACCACACCTGGTTCTTGCGATGTTGCGCTGGTCGCGAACCCGCCCATCAGCAGAACAATCGCGAGCCGGAGAGTTTTCATTCCCAAGCGCCTCCCAACCTGAGACAAGTCGCACCGTCGGCGAGAAGCCGTTGACCCCTGTCGGGGCCTAGGCCCCGGGACTTCAGGCGACACGCCGGCAAAATTTCGCGGGACTGCAATTGAAAGCCGGCCATTGTTATGACCTGTGGCACTGGCCGTGCAACTGACTCCGGCACAAATTCAATCGTCAGTGCAAAGCCGTCGCCATCAAATCGGTCCTGATTCCTATGCCGCGCCGAATTGCCCCTGCCCGGCCAACCTGTTAGAGGGACGGTCCGCCGCTGCTCCCGCCCGCCCCACCGTTGCCTTGGCCTTTCGCATGATCCGCCGGCTGTACGATTTCACCATCTCGCTGTCGATCCACCCCCGGGCGATCTGGGCGCTGGCGATCATTTCCTTCATCGAGAGCTCGATCTTTCCGATCCCGCCCGACGTGCTGATCATCGCCATGGTGATCGCCGCGCCGACCCAGGCCTGGCGCATCGCGGCCGTCGCCTCGGTGGCCAGCGTGCTCGGCGGATACGCCGGCTATGGCATCGGCTATTTTTTGTACGAAACGGTGGGCCGGGCGATCGTGGCGTTTTACGGCTACGAAGCGCAATTCGAAAGCTTTCGCGGCCTGTACGAGGAATGGGGGTTCTGGATCGTGGCCGGGGCCGGCTTCACGCCGTTTCCCTACAAGGTCATCACCATCGCCAGCGGCGCGGCCAACCTGGATATCTGGACGTTCGGGGTGGCATCGGCCGTCAGCCGTTCCGCGCGATTTTTCCTGGTGGCGGCGCTGTTGTGGAAATTCGGCGCGCCGATCCGGTATTTCGTCGAGCGCTACCTCAACCTGCTGACGGTGGTGTTTTTCGTGCTGCTGATCGGCGGGTTCGTTGCTATCAAGTACATGTTCTGACGCCACGGATTTTGGCGTCCCGCCAGGCGCTGTGCCCGAGGACCCCGCCATGACCCGCGCAAACGAACACGCCGCCGATGTGTGGGCCGAATTCCGGCGCGGCTGGCCGATCGTGATCGTGGCCGCCGTCGGCCTGGCCTGTGGGCTGTCGGCGCTGCCGATCTACAGCCTGGGCGTGTTCACCAAGCCGCTGGGCGAGGAATTCGGCTGGTCGCGCGCCGAGGTGCAAAGCATCTACACCTGGATGACCATCGGCAACCTGGTGGCCTCGCCCGCGCTCGGCTGGTTGATCGACCGCCACGGCGTGCGGCTGGTGTGCATCTTCTCGCTGGTGGGCCAAGCCTTGGGGTTCGTCGCGCTGGGCCTGGCCGGCGACACGCTGGTCAGCTTTTACGCCATCGGCTTCGTCACCGCGGTGATCGGCGTTGGCACCGTGCCGATCACCTGGACGCGGGTGATCATCGACTGGTTCGACAAGGGCCGCGGGCGCGCGCTGGGCCTGGCGTTGGCCGGCACCGGCGTCAGCGCCGCCTTCATCCCCAGCTACACCACCTGGCTGTTGCAGGAGTTCGGCTGGCGCATGGCCTACGTCGGACTGGGCGCGCTGCCGATCGTGCTGGCGTTGCCGCTATCCTTGTGGCTGTTGCGCGACCGCACCACCGGCGCCGCCACTCCAACCGCGCCGCGCACCGCTGCCGCCGAGCCTGCGGTGGTCGACGTGGACTTTCGCACCGCCGTGACCGGCTACCGCTTCTGGGCGATGAATGTCGCGTTCTTCCTGATCGGAGCGTCGGTCGCGGGACTGATCGCCCACCTGATCCCGATGCTGACCGACGGCGGCATGCAGCCCGCCACCGCCGCGCAGATCGCCGGGGTGATCGGCATCGCGGTGATCATCGGGCGGATCGGCACCGGCTATCTGATCGACCGGTTCTGGGCCCCGGGCGTCGGCTTGATCCTGCTGTGCCTGCCGATCCTGTCGTGCCTGCTGCTGGCTTGGGGCGTGGGCGGTGTGCCGGGCGCGCTGTTGGCCGCGTTATTGATCGGGCTGGCCGCCGGCGCGGAGTTCGACCTGATGTCGTTCCTGGTCAGCCGCTATTTCGGCCAGCGCCGCTACGGCATCATCTACAGCTGCCTGTACGCCATCTTCAAACTGTCGGCGGGCATCGGCGCGCCGGTATTCGGCCTTGCTTACGACACCACGGGGGCCTACGCGCTGATCCTGTTTTCGGCCATCGCCGCGCTGCTGGCCGGATCGATCCTGCTGTTGTGCCTGGGCCCCTACCCCGCGAAAAGCAGTGGCGCGACCGCGGCGCCGCTGCGGGCCGCGGACGCCGCCGCCCCGACATGACCGCGACCCTCGACAACCGCTGGGCCATGGCCGCGATGGCCGCGGCATCCGCGGGTGCGCTGGGTCTTGCGCTGATCTCGCAGTACGGCTTCGACCTGTGGCCGTGCGAGCTGTGCTATTACCAGCGTGCGCCCTACGCCGGCACTTTGGCGCTGGGTGTGTTGGGCCTGATGCCCGCAGTCGACGGCCCGTCGCGGCGGCTGATCGTGGCCATCGCCGGCGGCCTGTTCCTGCTGAATGCCGGCATCGCCGGCTATCATGTCGGCGTCGAGCAACGCTGGTGGGACGGCCCGAGCGCCTGCAAAGGCCAGATCCTGGATCTGACGCCGGCCGACCTGTTGGCCGCGGTCAGCCAGCCGGGCCGGACCGGCTGCGAGGACGCGGCCTTCACCTTCCTCGGCGTCTCCATGGCCGGCTACAATGCGCTGGCGTGCATGATCTTGGCCGGGGCTTGCGGTTGGGCCTGGCGCCGGACGTCGATGTGGACGACACGATGAGCAAACCGAGCAAAGCCAAAGCGAAATCGAAATTGCCGCCGCTGCCGGGCGACCCCGACCGCGCCACCGCGATCGAGCAGATGCTCCGCGTCAACCAGGCCGGCGAGTACGGCGCGCGGCGCATTTATCAAGGCCAGCTGGCCGTGCTGGGACGCAGCGAAGCCGCTCCGGTGCTGCGCGACATGCTGGCGCAGGAGGAAAAGCACCTGGCGCGCTTCAACGCCCTGGTAGCGGCGCGCGGCGTGCGGCCGACGGCGCTGGAGCCAATCTGGCATCTGGCGGGCTTCGCACTGGGCGCCGCCACTGCCGCCCTGGGGCGCGAAGCGGCGATGGCCTGCACGGTGGCGGTGGAAGACGTGATCGGCGAGCACTACGCCGAACAGCTGGACGACTTGGGCGACGACGAAACCGATTTGCGCGCGACCATCGCCGACTTCCGCCGCGACGAACTGCACCACCGCGACCTGGCGCTGCAGGACGGCGCCGAGCGGGCCCCCGGCTACCAGGCGCTGACGGCCGCGGTCAAAGCCGGCACGCGGCTGGCCATCTGGCTGTCGAAGCGGATTTGATCTCGCGCCGCGGCGCCGGCTCAGCCGGGCTCCAGCTCGGTATCCCAGTACAAATAGTCGCGCCAGCTTTCGTGCAGGTAGTTGGGCGGGAAGCACCGTCCGATTTCCTGCAGCTGGTGCGACGACGGCCGGAACGGCCGGTGACGCGGGAACATGCCGGCCTGGTGCGGCAGACGGTTGCCCTTCATCAGGTTGCATTCGGCGCACGCGGTGACCACGTTCTGCCACGTGGTGCGCCCGCCGCGCGAGCGCGGCACGACGTGATCGAACGTCAGGTCATTGGTCGGATTGGGCGCGCCGCAGTACTGGCAGCTGAAGCGGTCGCGCAGGAACACGTTGAACCGCGTGAACGCCGGCGAGCGGTCCATCGGCGCGTACTTCTTCAGCGAGATGACGCTGGGCAACTTGAGTTCGAAGCGCGGCGAGTGGACCGTGCGGTCGTACTCCGACACGACGTTGACGCGGCCCAGGAACACCGCCTTGATGGTTTCCTGCCACGACCACAACGACAACGGAAAGTAGCTAAGCGGACGGAAGTCCGCGTTCAGTACCAGGGCCGGGCACGCTTCGGGCGAAACACTCACGACCGCCGCCTGTCTCCCTTGCAAATCGAGCGGCAGTGTATCAATTCCGAAACGGAATACAATTGCTGGTAGACACCCGCCGGAACCGTCATGAACCCTTCATTTTGGCCGATAACTGACCTGTGGGGCACCCCATGGAACCCGGCGTGACCGGACCGATCGCGCCGGGCCGCGCCATCACGCGCTTCGCGCCCAGCCCGACCGGACATCTGCACGTGGGCCACGCCCGCGCCGCCTTGATCGCCGCCGAGGCGGCCGGCACGGGACG
>JANRJB010000293.1:0-5773 GCA_033764265.1 Rhodospirillaceae bacterium
CGCCAGCGTGCCGACGCGGTTTATCGGTTCTCCGACGACTATTTTCGCGACCTGCTGGCCGCGCCCTGGTGCACCGCCTGGGCGGCCGAAACCGAGGGCGCGGCGGTCGCGGTCGCGTGCTTTCTCGCAACCGCCGCGCCGGTCGCGCATTATCACCTGGGCGGGGCCGATGCGGCCGGGCTGGACGCGAACGCCCAGTACCTTCTGTTCGAAACCGCGTTCGACCACTTCGCCGCCGCCGGCGCGCGCTGGCTGCACCTCGGCGGCGGCCGCACCCCTGCGCCCGACGATACGCTGTGGCAGTTCAAGCGCCGCTTTTCCGACGTTCACGCCCGCTTCTGCATCGGCGGACTGATCCACGACCCCGCCGCGTACCGGTCGCTCGGCGGCTCGCGCGGCGGGCAGTTTCTCGGTTATCGTTCGCCCTCGTTGTCATGAAACGCCTTTGCACCATCTGCGCCCGCGGCGGCTCCAAGGGCGTGCCCGACAAGAACATCCGCCCGCTGGCCGGCAAGCCCCTGATCGTGCATTCGATCGAACAGGCCAAGGCGACCGGACTGTTCACCGCCGTGGCGGTGTCGAGCGATTCGCCAAAAATCCTCGAGGTCGCACGCGCCGGCGGCGCCGACATGGTGATCCTGCGCCCGGCGGAACTGGCCACCGATACCGCCGCCAAGCTGCCGGCCATCCGCCACGCCGTACTGGAGGCGGAACGGCGGCTGAACCTCGTTCACGACATCCTGGTGGACCTCGCCGCCACCTCGCCCATCCGCCTGCCGGAAGACATCATCGGCGCGGTCGACCTGGTGGAAACAGGCCCGGCCAACAACGTCATCACGGCGTCGCCGGCGCGCAACTCACCCTACTACAGCCTAGTGGAGCTGGACGATGCGGGCGTGGCGCGGCTGTCCAAGCCGCCCGTCGACGCGCTGACACGCCGGCAGAACGCGCCGCCCTGCTTCGACATGAACGGCTCGATCTACGTCTGGCGGCGCGAACCGTTTCTCTCGGCGCCCTTCATCTTCGGCCCCGCGACGCGACTCTTCCAGATGCCGCGCGAGCGCTCGGTCGACATCGACGAGGAGTTCGATTTCGCCATCGCCGCCATGCTGGCCTCGCATCTGCCGCAGAAGATCAGGATCCGTTGAGAGATGCCGTTCGACTTCCGCGCCAACCTGATCGCGCCCACCGACACGATCCTCGCCACGCTCGGCATCATCGACAGCCACGGCGTGCCGGTCGGCCTGGTGCACGAAGCCGGCCGGCTGATCGGCATCGTCACCGACGGCGACATCCGCCGTGGCCTGCTGCGCGGCGTGGCCCTGACCGCGCCGGTGGCCGAGGTCATGAACCGCAATCCGATCACGCGGCCCGCGGGCATATCCGATGCGGAAGCCGCGCGGGTCATGGCCCAGCACCGCATCCTCCAGCTGCCGCTGGTCGATGCGGCGGGCCGCATCGTCGCGCTCAGGCTGTTGGCCGACATCGCCGCGCCGCGTGCCGCCGACGAGGCCGATGTTCCGGAAGCGCCGCGCGCCGCCCGCGACAATCCGGTACTGATCATGGCCGGCGGCCGGGGCACGCGCTTCCGGCCGCTGATCGTCGACGCGCCTAAACCGATGCTCGAGGTGGGCGGCAAGCCGATCCTGGCCACGATCATTGAACGCCTGGTGCGACAGGGCTTCAGCCGGTTTTTCCTGGCGGTGAATTACAAGCGCGAACTGATCGAGGCGCATTTCGGCGATGGCCGCGACTTCGGCGCGGCGATCACGTATCTGCGCGAAGCCGAGGCCATGGGCACCGCGGGCGCGCTGGCTTTGCTGCCGCCGGGGCTGACAAAGTCCGTGATCGTCATGAATGGCGACGTGCTGACCAAGATCAACCTGCACCAGCTGCTCGACTTCCACGCCGAAGCCGGCGCGGCGGCCACGATGGCGGTGCGCGAATACGCCTTCACGGTGCCCTATGGGGTCGTCCGGGTCGAAGGCCAGCACCTGGCCGAGATCGAGGAAAAACCCGAACAGAAGTTCCTGGTGAACGCCGGCATCTACGTGCTCGAGCCGCGCACGCTGGACCTGGTGTCGGCCGGCGCCGCCATCGACATGCCGGAACTGTTCCAGCGCATCAAAGCCCGGCACGGGCCGCCGGCCGTGTTCCCGATGCGCGAATACTGGATCGATGTCGGCCGGGCCGCCGACCTGATCCGCGCCCACCGCGAGTTCGGCGCGGAATTTCTCGACGACTGACGGCCCTACCCCGGGTTATACTGCGCGTCCCTTGACTCTCGCCGATTCCGCGCCCGTGGACCTGGTTCCCCGCAACATCCTTCAGCCACGCAACCTCGTCGTCTACGCCCACGACGTGGCGATGGCGTTCGTCGCCATGGCGGTGGCGTTCGTGCTTCGGCTGGGGTTCGGCGGCTTCACGCTGGAACCGCTGGTGCTCGAGGCCTCGGTGGTGTTCGCGGCCTGCGCGGCCGTGGTCTACCTGTTCAGCGGGCTTTACCGCCACGTCTGGGAATATGTGTCGATCAAGGACGCGGTCAACGTGGCGCGCTCGGCCACCGCCACCGTGCTGGTGTTCCTGCCGGTCTGGTTCCTGCTCACGCGACTGGACAGCTTTCCGCGCTCCGTGCCCCTGATCGCCTGGCTGGTGATGCTGATGGTGCTGGCCGGCCCGCGCATCCTGGTGCGTCTGTTGCGCGACCGGCAGCTGCGCGGCCGCCTGTCGGGCCGCTTGCCGGCCACGCCCATCCTGCTGATCGGCGCCGGGCCCGAGGCCGAGCACTTCGTCCGCGCCGTGCAGCGCACGCCCGCGGCCACCTTCGACGTGCTGGGCATGGTCACCGCCAATCCGGCCCGCGTCGGGCAGGTGATCCAGGGCGTTGAGGTGCTGGGCCGCGACGCTGACCTGCCGCGCATCGTCAAGGACCTGGCGCGCACCGGCTCGAAACCCGAGCGGCTGGTGGTGGTGCGCCCCGGCATCACCGCGGCCGACCTGCGCCGGTTGTTCGACCTGGCCGAATCGCTCGGCTGCGCGCTCGCCCGCGTGCCGCCGGCCACCGACCTGCACAACGTCGACGCCGCCGCGCCGACCACCCAGCCGCTCGTCCTGGAAGACCTGCTCGGCCGGCCCCCGGCGCGGCTGGAACGCGGCGCCATGAGCGAGCTGATCCGCGGCCGGCGCGTGCTGGTCACCGGTGCCGGCGGCTCGATCGGCGCGGAGCTGGTGCGCCAGATCGCGGCGCTCTGGCCGGCGCACCTGACGCTGCTCGACCATGCCGAGTTCAACCTGTACGCCATCGACCACGAAGTGCGCGAACGCTTCCCGGTTCTGCCGGTCGCGTCGGTGCTGGCCGACGTTCGCGACCCGGCGCGCATCGGCGAAGTCTTCGCCCGCGAGAAACCCGACCTGGTGTTCCACGCCGCCGCGCTCAAGCACGTGCCGCTGGTGGAACTGAACGCGCTCGAGGGCCTGCTCACCAACGCCGTCGGCACGCGCGTGGTGGCCGATGCCTGCGTCGCTGCCCGCGTCGGCGTCATGGTGCTGATCTCCACCGACAAGGCGGTGAACCCCTCGAACGTGATGGGCGCCTCCAAGCGCATCGCGGAGTCCTATTGCCAGGCGCTCGACGTGCGTCGCGCCGGGCCGCGCTTCATCACCGTGCGCTTCGGCAACGTGCTGGCCTCGGCCGGCTCGGTGGTGCCGCTGTTCCAGAAGCAGATCGAGGCCGGCGGGCCGGTCACCGTCACCCACCCCGACATCGAACGCTATTTCATGACGACGCGCGAAGCCGTCGAACTGGTGCTGCAGGCCAGCGCGCTTGGCCCCAAGCGCCACGACGAGGGCGCCATCTACGTGCTCGACATGGGCGCGCCGGTGAAAATCCTCGATCTCGCCCGACAGATGATCCGGCTGGCCGGCAAGGCGCCCGAGGTGGACATCGCCATCAGGTTCACCGGCCTCAGGCCCGGCGAGAAACTGAGCGAGGAGCTGTTCCACGGCGAAGAACCGGCCATGGCCACCGACATGTCGGGCATCCTGATCGCCCGCTCGCGCACGGCCGATCATGCGGTGATCGCCGGGAAGTTGAACGCGCTGGCCGAGGTCTGCCGGCGGCGCGACGAGGCGGCCGCTCTGGCGCTGGTGGCCGAACTTGTGCCTGAACTGAAGCGCGACCCGTCCGCGCCGGCCAAGCCGCACCTCAAGGTCATCAAATAGGCCGCGTTTTCGCCGATTTGCAGGGCGCGGCGGTCATGCTAAATGGCCGCGCCGTCCGAATGATCACCCGATGGGTCCCACCCGATGCCCGCCGCCCCGATCCGCCGTGCGCTGTTCTCCGTGTCCGATAAATCGGGCCTTGTCGACTTCGCCCGTTTCCTGGCCGAACGCAACGTGGAGCTGATCTCCACCGGCGGCAGCGCGGCCGCGCTGCGCGCATCGGGCCTGGCTGTCAACGAGGTGGCCGACGTCACCGGCTTTCCGGAAATGCTCGACGGCCGGGTCAAGACGCTCCACCCCAAAATTCACGGCGGTATCCTGGGCATCCGCGGCAACACTGGCCATGAATCGGCCATGGCGGCGCACGGCATCGCGCCCATCGACCTGGTGGTGGTCAACCTCTATCCGTTCGAGAAAACCGTCGCGGCGCGGGCCGACTTCGACACCTGCATCGAGAACATCGACATCGGCGGCCCGGCCCTGATCCGCGCCGCCGCCAAGAACCACGCCGGCGTGGCGGTGGTGGTCGATCCCGAGGACTATGCCGCCGTCATGGCCGACATGGCCGCGCACAACGGCGCGGTCGGCGACGACCTGCGCCGGCGGCTGGCGGCGCGCGCCTATGCCCGCACCGCGGCCTACGACACCGCCATTTCCACGTGGTTCGCCGGCGAACTGAAAGAGGACTATCCGCGCTGGTTCAGCGTCGCCGGCCGGCTGAAGCAGCCGCTGCGTTACGGCGAGAACCCGCACCAGACCGCGGCTCTGTACCTGAGCGGCGAGGCCCGCCCCGGGGTGGCCACCGCCGTGCAGGTGCAGGGCAAGGAACTCAGCTACAACAACATCAACGATACCGACGCCGCCTACGAGCTGGTGGCGGAGTTCGATGCACCCGCCTGCGCCATCATCAAGCACGCCAACCCGTGCGGCGTGGCGCTGGGGGCGGATTGCCTCGACGCGTATGCCAAGGCCCTGATGTGCGACCCGGTCTCGGCCTTCGGCGGCATCATCGCCCTCAACCGCGCCATCGACGGCCCGACCGCGGCCAGGATCACCGAGCTGTTCACCGAGGTGGTGATCGCCCCCGCCGCCAGCGAAGAGGCCAAAGGCATCTTCGCGAAGAAGAAGAATCTCCGCCTGCTGCTCACCGGCGCGCTGCCCGATCCGCGCGCCGCCGGCCGGTCGTTGCGCAACGTCGCCGGCGGCTACCTGGTGCAAAGCCGCGATGCGGGGCACGTCGGCGCGGCCGACCTCAAGGTCGTCACCCGCCGCGTTCCCTCGGCGCAAGAAACCGCCGACATGCTGTTCGCCTTCACGGTCGCCAAGCACGTCAAGTCCAACACCATCGTCTACGTCAAGAACGGCGCCACCGTCGGCATCGGCGCCGGGCAGATGAGCCGGGTCGACGCCGCGCGCATCGCCCACATCAAGGCCAAGGAAGCCGCCCAGGCGGCCGGCCTGAAGGGCGCGCTGACCGAAGGCTCGGTGGCGGCGTCAGACGCGTTCTTCCCGTTCCCCGACGGCCTGCTGGCCACGGTCGAAGCGGGCGCGA
>JANRJB010000296.1:0-12166 GCA_033764265.1 Rhodospirillaceae bacterium
CGCATGGGCTGGCCGGTCATCGACGTGACGCGGCGATCCCTCGAGGAGACCGCCGCGTCGATCATCCAGCTTTACAACCAGCGCCACAACCTGACGGCATGAACCGGATGCCCCGCCCCGTGATTCTGGCCTCGGCGTCGACCAGCCGGGCGCGGCTGTTGCGCAGCGCCGGCGTGCCGTTCAGCCAGGTCGCGGCGGCGGTCGATGAAGCGGCCGTCAAGGCCGTGCTGCACGCCGAGGGGGCCACTGCCGCCGACTGCGCGGAGACACTGGCCGAAATGAAGGCCGTAAAAGTCTCCCAGGGCCAACCGGACGCGCTCGTGATCGGGGCCGATCAGCTGCTCGATTGCCAAGGGGCATGGTTCGACAAACCCCAGGACATGGCGGCCGCCGGCGGGCATCTGACCGCCCTGTCCGGAGCGACGCACACGCTGGCGACATCGGTGGTCGTCGCCCTGGGCGGCGCGCGCATCTGGCACCATGCGGAGCAGCCCGCCCTGACCATGCGGACCCTGTCCGAGGCATTCATCGCGCACTATCTCGATGCGGTCGGCGACGCGGTGCTGTCGTCGGTCGGGGCCTATCACCTTGAGGGTCGCGGCGCCCAACTGTTTGCCAGGATCGACGGCGACTACTTCGCCATTCTGGGACTGCCGCTGATACCGTTGCTTGCCTTCCTGCGCGAGCACGGCATTCTGCCGACCTGACGGAAAACGGATGCAGGCCATGGCGATCTCCGGCAAGGCGCGGCTCGCGGGCGTGATCGGCTGGCCCGTCGGCCATTCCAAGTCGCCGGCCCTGCATTCCTATTGGATCGCAAAGCACGGGCTTGACGCGGCATATGTGCCGCTGGCGGTGCGGCCCGAACGTCTGAAGGACGCCCTGACCGGCCTGGTGGCGCTGGGGTTCGCCGGCGCCAACCTCACAATCCCGCACAAACAGGCCGCGCTCGCGCTGCTCGACGACATTACGCCCACCGCCGCCCGCATCGGCGCGGTGAATACTTTATTCATCGATGCAAACGGCCGCATCACCGGCACCAACACCGACGCGTTCGGGTTCTTGGCCAACCTCAAGCATGCGGTGACGGGTTTTGACGGCGCGGGTGCCGCGGTGGTCATCGGCGCGGGCGGCGCGGCACGGGCAGCGTGCGTGGCGCTGATCGATGCGGGCTGCGCGTCCATCAGCGTCATCAACCGGACGGCGGCGCGGGCCGAAGCATTGGCGGCCGACTTAGGCGGACCGGTGCGGGTCGTGCCCTGGGCGGGCCGCGCGGCCGCCTTGGGAAACGCGGCGCTGCTGGTCAACACCACCAGCCTCGGCATGACCGGTCAACCGCCGCTGGACCTCGACCTCAAGGCCTTGCCGGCGGGCGCCGTGGTCAATGATCTGGTCTATTCGCCCCTTGAGACGCCGTTGCTGGCCGCGGCGCGCCGGAGCGGCAACCCGGTTGTCGATGGGCTTGGCATGCTGCTGTACCAGGCCCAGGCGGGGTTTGCCGGCTGGTTCGGGGTTACGCCCGAGGTGACCGCGGACCTGCGCGCCCATGTCATGAATGCCGATGTCCTTACATCCTAAGGGCGCCAAAACCTTGCCGACACGAAACGATCCGCGCGGATCGCGGCTACGGGCGGTTCGCCAGCATCCGACCGTGATCGGCCTGACCGGCTCGATCGCCATGGGCAAATCGACGGCGGCCGCGATGCTGCGCCGCATGGGCTTGCCGGTGTTCGATTCCGACGCCGCGGTGCATCGTCTTACCGCGCCGGGCGCCCCGGCGTTGGCCGATATCAACCGGCTGGTTCCGGCCGCGGTGCGTCCCGGCCCCGACGGACAATTGGCTCTGGACCGCAAGGCCCTTGGTATCGCCGCATTCGGCGATCCCCGCGTCTTGGCAGCGCTTGAGCGCATCCTCCATCCGCGGGTCACGGCGCTGCGCCGGCAATGGCTTGCGGCGCAGCTGCGGCAGCGACGGTCGGTGGTGGTGGCGGACATCCCGCTTCTATTCGAGACCGGCGCCGACCGCGACTGCACCGCCGTCTGGGTGGTTTCGGCGCCCACGTTCCTGCAGCGGCAGCGGGCCTTGCGGCGGCCAGGCATGACTGCGGACAAGCTGGCGGGCGCGCTGGCCCGGCAGTGGGCCGATCGCGACAAGCGCCGCGCCGCCGATGTCGTGGTCCCGACCGGGATCGGGCATCACGTCACCTTGCGCCGCCTGCGCCGCGCGCTCAGATTGCTCGCCGGCAGACCAACAGGCGCAACCGCCGACCATGCGTGAAATCGTCCTCGATACCGAAACCACCGGCCTCGACCCCCTGAACGGCGACCGCATCGTCGAGATCGGCTGCGTCGAGCTGATCAATCACCTTCCAACCGGACGCACGTTCCAGCGCTATCTTGATCCGGAACGCCCGATGAACCCCGAGGCGGCCGCGGTCAGTGGGCTGACCGACGAGTTTCTGCGCGGCAAGCCGAAATTCGCCGAAGAGGTCGACGCCTTCCTGGAGTTCGTCGCCGACGCGGCCATTGTCGCGCACAACGCCGCGTTCGATCTCGGGTTCGTCAATGCCGAGCTGAAGCGCCTGGGGCGGCCGCAATTCTCCGCCGACCGCAGCATCGACACCGTCGCGATCGCGCGGCGCAAGTTTCCCGGCGCGCAGGCCAGCCTGGATGCGCTGTGCCGGCGGTTCAATATCGATCTGTCGGCGCGCGTCAAACACGGCGCGCTGCTGGATGCCCAGCTGTTGGCGCGGGTCTATCTCGAGCTGATCGGCGGCCGCGAGCCCGGACTGGGCCTGGTCGCCGAGACCGCCGCGCGCCCGACGCTGGCGCCGGAGGCCGGCCGGTCCGCGCGTCCGGCCCGGGCCCACGCCCCGACGCCCGATGAGGCCGCGGCGCACCAGGCGTTCGTCGCCAAGATCAAGAACGCGATCTGGACGCGGGCCTAGTTATCGCCGCCGTGGCAACGGCTCAGTGCTTGGTGGTCGCGGCCGCAGGATTGCGCGCCACGGTCTGCGGGGTGTCGCCGAACCGCCGGCGGTAAAGCTCGGCGAAATCGATCATTTGCAGCATCAGTGGAGGAAACCCGCCGCCGACCGTGGTGTCGCTGACCATTTGCCGCACGAACGGGAACAAGAAGCGCGGCACCTCGATCATCAGGATCGGGTGAACGTGTTCCTGCGGAATGACCCGCTCGTCCAGCTCGACCACGCCGGCGTAAACGACCTCGAGAATGAAGGCGATCCGGTCTGCCGCCTTGGCCTCGACATTGGCGGTCAGGGTCACTTCGAACAGGCTGCCGTTCAGATGGCGCACGGCCGGTTCAACGGTGATCGGGATGTCGGGCGCCTTTTGCCGGAGCTCGGTGAAAATCTCCGGGGCATGGGGCACTTCAAATGAAAAATCGCGGACATACTGGCCACGGAACCGCAGGGGTACGCTGTCCGCCGCCGGGCCCGGGCCAGCCCCAGCCGTTGCCGTTGTGTCGCTCATGTCCGTGCTCCCAGAATTTGGCCGGGCGCCTTGAATCGCTTGATAAAACGCGGCGCCGTCGAGTGTCGCCGGGCGCCGTCGACCGGCGGGCCCCCGCAAGCGGGCCGGACCTAACACGCTTCCCAAGTTCAGCACAAGTCGCGCCCGGGCCGTGCGCCGGCGGTTCAAATGGTTGCCCTTTCCCGGCCAAGCACCTATTTTCAAGTGATCGCCGAACCCGGCGCGGGCGTATTTCGATCGCTATCGGCAACCGCAGAACTCGGCGACAACCAGTACCGGCGCCCATGGAAAGCTTCCAGTTCATCGATATCATTCTGCTGGCGATGGTCGCCGGATTCATCGTGCTCAGGCTGCGCAGCGTGCTGGGCCGTCGCACCGGCCACGAGCCGGAACCGCGCCGCGACGGCCGCGCCCCGGATCGCTTCCCGATCGGCGCCGAAGACAACGTGGTGCCGATCCCCACGCCGGCCGCCGGCCAGGCGCGCCGGTCGCGCACGCCCGACATCGAGCCCGCCTATCAGGGCACGCCGCTCGAGCCCGGGCTGGTCGCCCTCAAGATGGCCGATCCATCGTTCGACGTGGCGCGCTTCCTGACCGGCGCCACCCAGGCCTTCGAACTGATCGTGGCGGCCTATGCCAAGCACGACACCGATACACTGAAGCCGCTGCTCAGCGCCGACGTCTACGCCCGCTTCGCCACGGCCATCCAGGACCGCGAGGAACGCGGCGAAACCCTGGAGACCGAACTCGTCGCGCTCAAGCCGGCCAAGCTGGAATCGGTGGAGATGCAAGGGTCCCGCGCCCTGGTCTCGGTGCGTTTTCAAAGCGAACAGGTCAACGTGGTCAAGAACGCCAAGGGCGAGCCGATCGAGGGCGACAAGGACCACGTCGATAGCATCACCGACATCTGGACCTTCGCGCGCGACACCCGCAGCCGCGATCCCAACTGGGCTCTGGTGGCCACACAAAGCGTCGAGTGACGGCGCCGCGCGATGCGGATGCTGCCGCGTGATCCCTCCGACCGCGAATTTCTGATCGCCCTGGCGCTGGCCGCCATGCTCGGCGGCATCCTCGGCGCCGGTCTCGTGTATTGGCTGCGGCCGCCAAAGGCCCCGCCGGTTGCGGCACCGGCGCCAACCGCGCCGCAGCCACCACCAGCCGCCGCCGACTACACCCCAGTCCCATTCGCCGCCCTGCCCGGCTGGGCCGACGATTCGATTGGCGACATCGGCCCGGCGCTGCGGCTCAGTTGCACGGCGCTGGTCGCGCAAGACACCCAGTCGCCAGTCGGCGCCGGCGTTGCGGCCCGGCCCAGAGGCGCATGGCGCGCGGCGTGCGACATGCTGACGGCCGCCACGGATCCCGCTGCTCTGCGCCAGGTCCTGGAGTCCGCGTTCGAACCGCTGGCGGTCAGCGTCGGCGGCAACGACCGCGGCACGTTCACCGGCTACTACGAAGCCACTCTGACCGGCGATCTGTCCCGCAGTGCGCGCTTCGCCGTGCCGCTTTACGGCCTGCCCGACGACCTGATCAATGTGCCGGTGAAGGACTTCCTGCCGCCCAACACCGCGCTTGGCGATGTCCCGGCCGCCCTGGTCGGCCGCGTCGTCGACCGCAAGCTCGCGCCCTATCACGACCGCGCCGCCATCGACGGCGCCGACGCCGTGGCCGACAAGGCCCCGGTCATCGCCTGGGTCGAAGACCCGGTCGAAGCGCACATCCTGCACATCCAGGGCTCAGGCCAGGTCAGCCTGCCCGACGGCACCACCATCCGCGTCGGGTTCGCCGGCTCCAACGGCCGGGCCTTCACCGGGCTCGGCAGCATCCTGTTGGCCGAAGGCGTGCTCAAGCCCGGCCAGGCCTCGATGATCGGCGTGCGCGACTGGCTCAAGGCCAATCCCGCGCGCGCCGCCGAGCTGATGAACCGCAACGCGCGCTACATCTTCTTCCGCCGCATCGACGGGCCGGGGCCGATCGGCGCGCAAGGCGTGCCGCTGACCGCGTTGCGATCGCTCGCGGTCGACCCGCGCTTCGTTCCGCTCGGCGCGCCGGTGTGGCTCGACACCGCCGACCCCGATGGCGTCCCCCTACGGCGGCTGATGGTGGCCCAGGACGTCGGCGCGGCCATCACCGGGGCGGTGCGCGGCGACGTGTTCTGGGGCACCGGCGCGGCTGCCTTCGACAAGGCCGCCCGCATGAAAAGCCCAGGGCGATTTTTCGTGCTGGTGCCGCGGGCCGCCGACGGCCGTTAACGGCTGCGCAGATCGGTTCAGCGCTGATCAGGCAGCACCACGATCTGGTGCGAACCCGCCCCGGGGACTGCGGCGGGTGGAATCGTGCGGTCGAAGGTCACGAGGCGGCCCTTGCGTCGCACGACCAGGGCGAGCAAATAGAGATCCGTGATCAGCCCGGGACTTAGAATGTGTTCGGTATCGACACGGGCCGTATCCAGAATTGAAAGATCATCCGGCCAGAACACGTGATCTGTTGCCATCGTCGCGGCACGCAGACGACTGGACGCTTCCGACACAGACACCGGGTTGGGATACTTCGGTTGCGACAGGACGCGCACAAAACCGTTCTGGGTGAGCGGGCACGACGCCCACCCGGACGGGCGTTCCCGCCGCCACCACGCGTGCGCCGGCTCGTGGTGAATGTGGGCGGGATCGAACAGGGCGATGAGGACGTTGACGTCAAACAGCGCGCGCAAGACCACCCCGCACGGCCAGCGCGGCCGGCCTCACGTGTCCTCCAGAAGCGAGTCAACATCCGCCGGCGTCACCGGTCGGCCGCCCTTCGGCAACAACGCGAATCCGCCACGCACGTGGTTCGCAGTGCGGGACGCGCGGGCCTGAAGCCCCCGCCGCGCCAGGTCGGAGATCATGCGTCCGGCTGTGATTTTTCGCGCCCGGGCCAGGGCCTTTGCCGCGCGCAGAACGTCGTCGTCGATATCGATGGTGGTGCGCATGCATCAGATGATACTGCATCAGTTCGGCCAGGTCTATCCGGGGTGCGCGCCGCGCCTGGGTCGGCCGTTTAGGTTCGGGTAAGCTTTGGCCGCTAACGTTTTCGACCGCGCCGTGGGGTCCGACGGCGCCCACGGATCGACGCGAGTTCCGATGACCGCCGCCGCCGCCAGCAAGCCGGGAGAAAAGAAGCGCGACCGCGCGCTTTATGCGCGGCTGGTGGAATCCTACCGCGCCGACCGCATCGGCATCTTCGTCGACTTCGATCGCCTCAACCACCCGCGCTCGCCGGTGTGGAACCCGTGGGAGAACGTCGCGCCCCTGCTGCTGGTGTTGATCGGCGCGCTGGCGGTGATGTTCCTGATCAACCTTTTGCTCGGCACCGGGCTCATGGTGGCGGGCATCTTTCTCTACCTGCTGGTCATTCGGCCCTGGATCTCGCAGCGCGTCTACCGGCGCGCCATCGACGCGGCCATGGACAACCTGCACAACTGGAATGTCCTGTGGAAGCTGGGCGGCCTGGTGGTCACGCTCAACTACCTGAATAAAACGCGTTGCGTCTCGCCCGACGGCGACTGGCGCGCCTTCGTCACCCGTTACCTGCCGGAAATGGAAGTCGAGGGCCTCGAGGCCTATGAGGACTTCCGCCGCTCGTCCAAGGACGACGTCAAGGACGTCGGCCGCCTCAAAGACGTCGAGATGTGAGCGCCAAGCCTCAGCGGCGCGCCGGACTCAGCGACGATGACCGCGCCGTGTGGCGCCACGTCACGCGCACGGTCAAGCGGCTCCACGCCGACGATCTGCCCGACTCTGACCCCGAGGCCCCGCCCGCCCGCCCGTCCGTGCGCGCACCTGCGACTGCGCGCGCGGTCCCTGCACATCCGCCCGCGCGCGGCCCGGGGCTCGACGGCAACACCGCGCGCCGGCTCAAGCGCGGCCAAATGCCGTGCGACGGGCGGCTCGACCTGCACGGCCACACCCTGGCCGAGGCCCACCGCGCCGCCGAACGGTTCATCGCGGCGATGGCCGCGCGCGGCGCGCGCTGCGTCCACATCGTCACCGGCAAGGGCGAGCGCGGCGGCGGCGCGCGCACCATCAGAAGCGAGCTGTTGCATTGGCTGGCGGCGCCGCGCCTAGCCGGCCTGATTTTGGCGACCGCGCCCGCGCATCCGCGCGATGGCGGCGCGGGCGCATTTTACGTCCTGTTGCGCCGCAAGGAACGCGTCGCCGCGCCTAAAGGATGAACTTGCGCAGGTCGCCCTTCTTGGCCAGTTCGCCGACCTGGGCCTGCACGTAGGCCGCGTCGATCCGGAAGGTCTCGCCGCCACGGTCGGTCGCCGTGAAGCTGATCTCCTCCAGCAGCTTTTCCATCACGGTGTGCAGCCGGCGCGCGCCGATGTTCTCGACGCTGCGGTTGATCTCGGCGGCCAGGTCGGCGATGGCGCCGATGGCGTCGTCGACGAACTCCAGCGTCACCGTCTCGGTGGCCAACAGCGCCTTGTACTGCTTGATCAGGCTGGCCTCGGTCTCGGTCAGGATGCGCACGAAGTCATCGCGCGTCAGCGCCTTCAGCTCGACGCGGATCGGCAGGCGGCCCTGCAGTTCCGGCAACAGGTCCGACGGCTTGGCCAGGTGAAACGCGCCCGAGGCGATGAACAGCACGTGGTCGGTCTTCACCGCGCCGTGCTTGGTGTTGACGGTGGTGCCCTCGATCAGCGGCAACAGGTCGCGCTGCACGCCCTCGCGGCTGACGTCGGCGCCGCGCGCGTCCTCGCGGCCGGTGATCTTGTCGATTTCGTCCAGGAACACGATGCCGTCGTTCTCGACCATGGAAATCGCCTCGCGCGTCATCTTGTCCTGGTCGATCAGCTTGTCGCTTTCCTCGCGCACCAGCACCTCGTAGGACGCGGCCACGCTCATCTTGCGCTTCTTGGCGCGGCTGCCCAGCATGCCGCCCAAGACATCGGACAAGTTCACCATGCTCATCTGCGCGCCGGGCATGCCGGGAATGTCCATCGACGGCAGCGACGCGGCCACCGGTTCCTGGACTTGAATCTCGATCTCGCGGTCGTTCAGCCCGCCCTCGCGCAACAGCTTGCGGAACTTCTGGCGGGTCTCGGGGCCGGCGCCGTCGCCCACCAGCGCGTCCAGCACGCGTTCCTCGGCGGCCAGCTCGGCCTTGGCGGTGACCTCCTTGCGCTGGCGCTCGCGCACCATGGTCAGCGCCACTTCGAGCAGGTCGCGCACGATGGAATCGACGTCGCGGCCGACGTAGCCGACCTCGGTGAACTTGGTCGCCTCGACCTTCAGGAACGGCGCGTTGGCCAGCTTGGCGAGCCGGCGCGCGATCTCGGTCTTGCCGACGCCGGTCGGCCCCACCATCAGGATGTTCTTCGGCAGCACTTCCTCGCGCAGCTCGGCCGGCAGCTGTTGGCGGCGCCAGCGATTCCTCAGCGCGATGGCCACCGCCCGCTTGGCCTCGTGCTGGCCGATGATGAAGCGGTCGAGTTCGGAGACGGTCTCGCGCGGCGAAAACGCGGTCATCGCGGGGGTCACAACGTTTCGAGGGTGAGTTCGCGGTTGGTGTAGACGCAGATATCCGCCGCGATACCCATCGCCCGCCGCGCGATGGCCTCGGCGTCCATATCGGCGCGGTCGATCAGCGCGCGCGCCGCCGAAAGGGCATATGCCCCGCCCGAGCCGATGCCGATCAGGCCGTCCTCGGGCTCCAGCACATCGCCGGTGCCGGTCAGGATCAGCGAGGTGTCGGCGTTGGCCACCGCCATCATCGCCTCCAGCCGCCGCAGATAGCGGTCGGTGCGCCAGTCCTTGGCCAGCTCGACGCAGGCCCGCGTCAGCTGCCCCGGATGTTTCTCCAGCTTGCTCTCCAGCCGCTCGAACAGGGTGAAGGCGTCGGCGGTGGCGCCGGCGAAGCCGGCGATGATGGCGCCGTCGCCAAGCCGGCGCACCTTCTTGGCGTTGGCCTTGATCACCATCTGGCCCATGGTCACCTGGCCGTCGCCGGCGATGACCACGCGGCCGGCCTTGCGCACCGACAGGATGGTGGTGCCGTGCCAATCGGGGTGTGTGCGGTCGGTCATGCGGTGCGGGCTAAAAATCGGCGGGGCGGGACGGTGTGAGGGGAAGATGGGGTGTTTGGCACGCCCATGCAAGGCGCGCGCCCCGCTCATCGCCTCGCCGCCGGGGCCGGTCCCAGCGCGGTGAAGCGGATGCCTTCATAGCGGATGAAGCCGAAGTCGATCGGCACCTGGGCGATGCGCGGACCGGCGCCCATGAACGCCGCGGTCTCGTACAGGAACAGGGCCTGGGCGTCGTCGTGGGCGCGCGCCATGACGCGCTCGGTCAGGATACGCCGGGCGTCCGGGTCGGCCTCGGCGAAGGCCGCGGCGATGGCGACCGTGGCGTCCTCGTCGCAGTACCACGGCGCATGCCACAGGCAGGAATGCTGACGCATGGGATACAACGCATCGGCGATCGGCGTGAAGAACGGGATGGCGGCGGCCGCCCCGGTCCAACCGCCGCTCTGGATGCGTTCCAGCAACGTCTGCTGGGCGATCACGTTGACGGTCATGCGCACGCCGATGCGCGCCAGGTCCGAGGCCACTTGCTGGAATACGTCGGGATACAACACCGCGCCGGTCGGCACCTCCATCTCGAACGAAAGGCCCGCATGCCCGGCCTCGGCCAGCAGCGCGCGCGCGGCGTCGGGGTCGTAGGGCAAGGGTTCCAACGATTCATTGAAGCCGAAGGTGCCAAACGGCGCCGGCTGCGCCGCCACCCGCGACTTGCCGCCCAGCAGCGCGGCGACGATGGCCTCGCGGTTGACCGCCATGGTCAGCGCGCGGCGCACGCGCGCGTCGGCGAAGCGCGGGTCCTTGACCGCGTTGAACGCCAGCGCCACCACCGCCGGCACCCGGTCGACGATCACCTGGCCGCCTTCCGCCGCCAGCTCGACGAACTGGTCGGCGGAAATCGAACTGGGCGCCAGGTCGATGGCGCCGGTGGTCAGCGCCGCCCGGCGCGCGCTCGGCTCGGGCAATGCCAGGAACTCCAGCCGGTCGGTGGGGGCGGCGCGCCACGCTCCCGCCACGGCCAGCAGCCGCAGCCGGTTGGGCGTGGCTTCCTGCAGTCGATAGGGCCCGGTGCCGACCGGCGCGCGGGCGAATCCGTCGCGGCCCAGCCGGGCCCATGCGCCGGGCGCCGGCGGATAGATCAAGGACAGCCGGCGCGGCAGCAGCGGGTCGGGCGCGCGGGTGACGATTTCTAAGGTGCGCGCATCCAGCGCCCGCGCTCCGGCCACCTCGGTCAGTTCGCGCGCCACCGGCTCGCGCGCGGCCGCAGGCCCGGTCACGTAGGCGATGGCGGCCACCACCGCCGCCGCATCGAAGGGCTCGCCGTCCGAATATTTGATGCCCTCGCGCAGCGTCAGCTGCCAACTGGTCGGGCCGGTCTGCCGCCAGCTCTCGGCCAGCCAGGGCAACAGCGCGCCGTCGGCGGTGACCAGCGTCAAAGGATCGAACACCGCCGCCGCCAGCGGCAGGCGGGTGATCGAGGTCGACGCGTACGGGTTGCCCCACTCGGGCGGAAATGCCGCCGCGGCCACTGAAAGCTTGGTTTCGGCCAACGCCGCAAACGGCGCCGCGGTCGCCGCCACAGTCGCCGTCCCAGTCGTCCCCAGGGCGATGCTCACAATGTGCACAGCGAGGGCCTTGGCCCTCGCGCCGGCGGCGCAAAGTTCCATCATCCCGGCACTATAACCGCGGCCCCGCGCCACCGCGCCACAGGAATAACCGCCGCCGCTGCACAGGAATATCCGTCATGAGCCCCACCGCCGCCTTCATCGATGCCGATACGCACGTGGTCGAAGCGCCCTGCATCTGGGATTACCTCGACCCCGCCGATGCCGCGCACAAGCCGGCCACGGTCAGCTTCGACGAAGTGCCCGAGGCCATGAAGCAGCGCATGATGTCGGGGCGCAAGTTCTGGCTGATCGACGGCCGGCTCTACGGCCAGGGCGGCCTGCCGACCGACATGTACGCGCCCGGCACCCGCGACCTGACCGACGTGGCCGCGCGGGTGGCCCACATGGACCGGCTGGGCGTGGCCACCCAGGTCATCTACCCCAGCATCTTCCTCAATCTGATCGTCGAGAACCCGGCGGCCGAACTCGCCCTGGCCAAAGCCTACAATCGCTGGCTGGCCGACGTGTGCGGCAAACATCCCGGCCGCCTCAAGTGGCTGGTGGTGCCCACCCCGCGCATGATGGACGCAACGCTGGACGAGATCGAGCGCGGCAAGAAAACCGGCGCCTGCGGCGTCATCCTGCGCGGCTACGAAGGCGACCGCACCCTCGACGATCCGATGTTCTATCCAATCTACGCCAAGGCTTCAGATCTCGACCTGCCGGTGTGCGTGCACATCGGCGCCACCAGCGGGCACTTTCATGCCATCAAGCACGGCACCGGATTCCGCGGCAACATCGCGGCCACCATCATGCCGACGGTGGTGGCGTTCAGTTCGTTGATGGCCAGCGAGGTGCCGGTGCGCTTTCCCAAACTGCGCTTTGGCTTTGTCGAAGGCGGCTCGGAATGGCTGCCGTTCGCGGTGAACCGCACCCGGCGCTGGGCCAAGCGCTTCGGCGAAACCGACCGCACCGAGAAGATGCTGGCCGACCTGCGCTTCTTCGT
>JANRJB010000299.1:0-4786 GCA_033764265.1 Rhodospirillaceae bacterium
CTACGAGAAAGGCGGCGGCGTGCTGTCGATGTTCGAGCGTTATTACGGCGAAGAGACGTTCCGGCGCGGCGTCACGCATTACCTGGAGAAGTTTCGCTGGGGCGTCGCGACGTCGAAGGACTTCTTCCAGTCCATCGCCGAAGTGGCGGGCGACGAACGCGGCCTGGCCGCGTTCCAGAGTTTCATCAACCAGCCGGGCGTGCCGACCGTGAAGGCCGACTTGCGCTGCGGCCGGTCGGGTGCACGCCTGCGTCTGTCGCAAAGCCGGTACCTGGTGAAGCCCGAGGCGCCGCACATTGATCAGCGCTGGCAGATTCCCGTGTGCGTGGCCAGCGCCGGTGATGGCGGCCAGCGGCAGTCCACGTGTGCGCTGATGACCGACCGGACCATGGACGTTGACCTGCCGGGCGGGGCCTGCCCCGCCTGGGTCATGCCCAACGCCGATGGCGCCGGCTATTTCCGTTTCAGCCTGGATCTGGATGGCTGGCGGTCGCTGATCGGCAACGCCGAGCACCTGAACGCGGCGGAACTGCTGTCGCTGTTGGACAGCCTGGACGCCGCGTTCACCGCCGGCGCCATCGATACCGAGGTCTACGCCGATGGCGTCCAGGCGGTGATGGCCGCGCATCCGCAAGGCACCGCCTGGGACGTGTTGGCCGCACCGTTGGCGCGGTTGGCGTGGATCGAGGAGACACTGGTCGCCGACCGCGCCCAAGCCGGCGTGAAAGCCTATACCGACCAGCTTTACGGCCCGCAGTTCGACGCGTTTGGGCTCGATCCAACGTCGGCGCGCGACCGCGCCAACCCGACCACCGCGACCCTGGCGCGCACGCCGCTGGTCAACGTGATGCTCAATCAGGTCGGCCGCACCGATGTGAGCGACGAACTGGCGCGGCGCGGGTCGGCATTTCTGGGGCTGTCGACCGGCGGGGCGATTGACGCCGCGGCGGTGGATGCCAATCTGCTTGAGCCTGCCCTGACCGCGGCGGTGCGTGCGCACGGCACAGCGGCGGCCGACCTGGTGGAACGCCACCTCAAGACCGAACGCAACGCGATCTATCGCAGCCGCATGCTGACCGCGCTGACCCGCTCGACCGACCCCGCAGTCGCCGCGCGAGCCCGCGCATTGGCCTTGTCGGATGACTTGCGCGTCAACGAGGTGCCGATCGCGGTCTACGGCGCGGTGCGCGAGGCCGAGAACATCGACGCCGGCTGGCAGTGGTTCAAGGACAATTTCGACGCCATCGCCGCACGCACGCCGCCCAACAATCGGGGCGAACTGGCCGAGATCGGCAGTCGGTTCTGCACCAAGGCCCGGCGCGAGGACTACCGCAGATTCTTCGCCCCCCGGATCGAGGCGCTCACAGGGGCACCGCGCACTATGGCCATGGTGCTGGAACGCATCGATGCGTGTATCCTGCTGGTGGATCAGCAGCGCCGCAAGGCGACCAAACACTTCTCGACCTTTCAGGACGGTCAGTCCTAAACAAGGTGGATTCGGTCATGGAACGCAGACGGGCATTGGCGACGGCATCGGCGGCCTTGGCGGCCGCGGCACTTGAAGGAGGTTCGGCGATGGCGCAAGGCAGCACGAAGACCGTGGCGGTGATCGGCACGGGGCGGATGGGCGGTGCGTTCGGCGCGGCGTTTTCGCGTGCGGGCTATACCGTGATCTACGGCTCGCGCACGCCGTCCGACACCAAGGTGCAGGGGGTGGTCGGCGCCACCAAGGGGGCCAAGGCCATGACGCCGAAGGATGCTGCCGCCGCGGCGGACATTATCGTGCTGGCGGTGCCGTGGGCTGGAACCGAGGCAACCGTGAAATCCCTGGGCGATTGCGCCGGCAAGCTGGTGCTGGACCCGACCAATGCCATTCAGTTCGGCAAGGACGGCGCCAGCCTTTCGGTGGCCACCTCCGGCGGGGAACTGGTGCGCGACTGGATGCCGGGCGCCAAGGTGGTAAAAGCCTTCAATACCGTCGGCTATTTCGTCATCGCCGATACCGCAGTGCTGGACGGCAAAGTCGGCTGCTTCCTGGCCGGCGACGATGCCGCGTCGAAGGCTCAGGTGCGCGAGCTGGTGACCGCCATGGGCTTCGACGCGATCGACGTGGGCGGCATGAGGGCCGCGCGCGTGCTGGAAGGCATGTCGACCCTGTACATGGTGCCGTACATGAGCGGCAACCAGGGCGATCGGTTCGAATGGGCCGTGCGTCGTTCGGGCAATGTCAAACTGGGCCCGGTGCGCACGGCGGGTTGAGCGCGGGCGCACACGGCAGGAGAACTGCATGAACCGCCGCACCGTGATGGGGCTCGCTCTCATGGCGTTGACGCCGCGCCTTGCCGCGGCCCAGGCGACGTTGCGACCGATCCTGGTGGTCGGCGCCACGGCGCGCATGGCGCCCGAGATCATCGTTCAGGCTCTCGACCAGGGCCGGCGCGTCACAGCGCTCGCGCGCAGCCCCGAGCGGATCGAGGCGCCGGACCATCCCAACCTGAAAAAGGTCAAGGGCGACGTTTACGACCTGGACAGCCTGACCACGGCGATGACCGGCGACGAAGTGGTGATCTCGCTGATCGGTCCGCGCACCGAACCCGGCGTCGAACCGGGTTACGTCGACCTCTACTCGGTCGGCACGGCCACCATCATCTCGGCGATGCGCTTGAAGGGTAACACGCGCCTGTTGATCACCACCTCGGGCGGCACCGAGCAGGTGCCCGCGGCCAAGCCCACCAACGGCAACCGGATCGACGAAATCGTCTGGAAGAACCGCAACCTCTACGGCGACATGCAACGCGCGGAAAAAATCGTCGCCGTCAGCGGCCTGGACTACATCGTGTTGCGGCCGCGCTTCCTGGGTGGCGGCCCGAAAAAGGGCAACCTGAAATTCACCGTGCACGATGACCACACGGCGTTCGATACGCGCACCGGCGGCGAAACCAGCCGTGTGCTGTACGCCGACATCGCCGAGTTCGTGCTCACGCTGCTGGACGGCCCCAACCCGTACCTGGGCAAGGCCGTCGGTATCTACAGCGACGAAATCGTCCAGTTGCGCCCGGCCGCTGCGGCCGAATAAACGGCCGCGGCAGCGCCGGCTATTTCTTGGCGTCCTCGGCGGTTTTCTCGATCGCCTTGCCGCCACTCTTGATGTCCTTGCCCATGCCTTCGATGGTGTTGCAGCCCGACAGGGCTGCGGCGGCGGCCAGCAGCACTGCGGGGATCAGTCGGGTGTGAGGCGTGCGCATGTGGGAACCTCCCTGTTTTCACGCAAACGGTTGGAATTACTCATAATTGCTTCAGCGCACAAACGCCCCGCCCGATCGTGCGTTGCATGTGCGGTGGCTCGCCGGTAAAGTAATGGGTAATACCCATTACTATCCAATATGCTGTTCGGAGAACATCCGATGGGCACGGTTACGCGCCTGACCACCAAGCATCAGACGACGATTCCCGCCGAAGTGCGCAAGACTTTGGGATTGAAGGCCGGCGACTACGTGGAGTTCGCGGTCGACGGATCGACGGTCTCGCTCCGCAAGGCGCCGTTTCGCATGACCGACGACATGTTCTTTAAAGCATTGAGTTCCCATGCCATGCGCGATTGGGACACGCCGGAGGACGACGAGGCGTTCCGTGATCTTTGACCGCTGGGACGTGATCGTCGCGCCTTACCCGTACGTCGAGATTTCCCGCGCGAAACTTCGTCCGGCTCTGGTCCTCACGGCCCGCGGCTTTAATGGCCGACATGCCGCATGCTTCGCGGCGATGATCTCCACGGCCCGACAAATGACCGACCTGCGGGACGACGACGTTCAGATCGAGGATTTGGAACAGGCCGGATTGCGCCGTCCGTGCGTCGTACGCCTCTCGCGGGTCACGACCGTGGATCTGGAGGCGACCGTGCGAAAGATCGGCATGCTCGATGTGCGACAGCGCCCCAAGGTCGAAGGCATCGTGAAAGAAGCGTTGGGCCTGTAGCCGCTACCCCAGCGCGCCGACGATTTCCTCGGTCATCTTCTTGGCGTCGCCCAGCAGCATCATCGTGTTGTCGCGGTAGAACAAATCATTGTCCACGCCGGCGTAGCCCGATCCCATTGAGCGCTTGACGAACAGGACGGTCTTGGCCTTTTCCACGTCTAGGATCGGCATGCCGTAGATCGGGCTTTGCGGGTCGGTCTTGGCGACCGGGTTGGTGACGTCGTTGGCGCCGATCACGTAGGCCGCATCCGCCGTCGAGAATTCGTGGTTGATCTCCTCCAGCTCGAACACTTCGTCGTACGGGACGTTGGCTTCCGCCAGCAGCACGTTCATGTGCCCCGGCATGCGGCCCGCGACCGGATGGATGGCGTATTTCACCGTCACGCCCTCGGCCTTCAGCTTGTCGGCCATTTCACGCAGCGCGTGCTGGGCCTGCGCCACCGCCATGCCGTAGCCGGGCACGATAATCACCTTGCTGGCGTTCTTCATGATGAAGGCCGCGTCGTCGGCCGAACCGGCCTTGTGGGGCCGCGCCTCTTTCTTGCCGCCGCCGGCGGCCGCCGCCGAGGTGTCGCCGCCGAAGCCGCCCAGGATGACGTTGACGATCGAGCGGTTCATGCCCTTGCACATGATGTAGGACAGGATCGCGCCCGAGGAGCCGACCAGCGCGCCGACGATGATCAAGAGGCTGTTGCCCAGGGTGAACCCGATGCCCGCCGCCGCCCAGCCCGAGTAGCTGTTCAGCATCGACACGACCACCGGCATGTCGGCCCCGCCGATCGGCAGGATCAGCAGGAAGCCGATCGCGAAG
>JANRJB010000301.1:0-7592 GCA_033764265.1 Rhodospirillaceae bacterium
TGGTCGATTTTCGCCGCAGATACGGCAGATTTGCGAGCGCCGGTCTGGCGCAATGGTCTGCGACCGCATGACTTCTCCCTGGTCTAGCAAGGCCGCATTGATCCCATAGGCGCTAAGTTAAGGATTCCCATATTCGACGGAATGTGATTCATCATGGGGATGAAACACAAGCCTCACGCAGACGGATGGCAATTGCTTTTGGCCCGGGTGTCGAAAGCGATCGATCTTGAAGCCTCTTGCCGCGCCAGCGGGGCGTTGGTGCGGAAGCGACATATTCAGGACGCGAGCACGTTGCTGCGTCTCGCACTGGCCTATGGTCCTGGCGGGTTGTCGTTACGAGAGACGGCGTGCTGGGCCTGCGCGCAAAAGATCGCGGACATCTCCGATGTTGGTCTGATGTATCGGCTGCGGGATGCGGCCGATTGGCTGGGCGAAATCGCCGGACGTCTTCTGGCCCGGCGTTCGCGCTGTGGGACGGCGCTCGGCCGCCGCCTTCGCATGATGGATGCGACGGTCATTTCGACCCAGGGCACGGCCTTGAACTGGCGCCTGCACGCGACCTACGACGTTGACGGTCAGCGCTTCAGTGAGTTCGGCCTGACCGACATTCATGGCGCCGAGAAATTGGAGCGCGCCCCAGTCGTCGCTGACGAAATCCGGGTGGCCGATCGCTGCTATGCCCGGCCCGATGGGATCGCCCATATCTTGGATGGACACGGCGACTTTGTTCTGCGCGTCGGTTCGCGGTCGTTGCGGTTGACCAAGCCGGACGGGAGCCCGTTCAATCTGTCGGCCGCGCTCGAGCGCAGTACACGATCCGGGGGCCAGGATCAGCGGGTGCTGGTTCAGCACGGCAACAATCGACGATGGAAGCCCCGGCCCGTGCGCCTGCTGATCTTGCCCAAGCCGCCCGATGTCGCGCGCCGGAGCCGGCAGATGAGCCGCAATGAAAGTCGGCGCGGACAGCATCGTCACGACCCGCTCGCCGCGGCCGCGGCTGGTCATCTGATTCTCATCACGTCGCTACCGAAGAATGAATACCCTGCCGCCGAAGTCGCGGAAATCTACCGAATGCGATGGCAAATCGAACTGGCGTTCAAACGCCTCAAAAGCCTGCTGCGCGTCGACACGATGCTCGCCAAGGACACGAATTTGGTCAGGGCTTGGATATTCGCGCACTTGATTGTCGCGCTGATCATCGAAGACATCGCCCCGCAAGTCGGGGACTCTCCCCCCTGGGCGCCACGGATCAAACGGTCGCGCGCGCTCCATCTGGCGGATCACAAAAATACTGCTGGTTAGCCTGAGGTCGATGATCATCGGCGTAATGGCGATCCGCAGATTGACCCTCGACGCCGCCAAACTCTACAGGCACCTTCGCGAGCCGCCGCGAAAAAGACTGTTGCAACTCTCGTACTTAACTTAGCGCCTATGAAGAGGACCCCGGATCAATGCGGCCTTGCTAGACCAGGGAGAAGTCATGCGGTCGCAGACCATTGCGCCAGACCGGCGCTCGCAAATCTGCCGTATCTGCGGCGAAAATCGACCATGGATAATGCTCCGGGCCGGATTCATGCGCGGATGGGCCGCGTCCATTTTCATGGCTACCTTAGTGATCACCAATGGGGCACACGCTCAAGGTCCGGACACATCGTCCGACCCCATCGCAACGCATGGGACTGGGGTACCACTGCGCCTGGAAGATGCGCTCGCCCGCGCTATCGCCGCCAATCCGACATTGCAGGGCCATTCGTTTGTACTAGCCGAAGCCGACGCGCGCCGCGACCAGGCGGCGCTGCGGCCCGCCTACGAGCTTGGCCTTGAGGTCGAGAATGTCTTCGGCACCGGCCAGGTGCGGACCTTCGGCGATACCGAGGCCACGCTGCGACTGGGTACCGTGCTGGAGTTGGGCGGCAAGCGCGATCGGCGGATGGCTTCTGCAGATCGGGAACGCGAACTTGTCGCCATCGCAAAAGAGGCCGAGCGCCTGGATATCCTGGCTGAGGCGGCGCGGCGCTTCATCCTGGTGCTGGCCGAGCAGGAGCGTGTGAAGCTGGCCGCGCAAAACCGCGACTTGGCCGCGCGTACCGTTGACGTCGTACGCGAACGCGTCGCCCAGGGCCGTGCCTCACCGGTCGAAAGCGCCAACGCGGCACTGGCGCTAGTTCAGGCCGAGCTGTCGATGCGCGATCGAGAGACGGCGTTGCGCGAGGCGTGGGCGGCGCTGGCGGCCAGCTGGGGGGACCCGCCAGAGGCCGCGCGGGGCGAAGCGGTTGGGGCGTTCGCGGACTTGCCGCCCGCGGCACCGTTCGCCGAGCTGGCGGCGGCGGTAGAGCGCAATCCCGACATCGCACGATTTGCGAGCGAGCGACGGGTCAATGAGTCGAAACTGCGTCTGGCCGAGGCCAACCGCACGCCCGACGTGACCGCCGGGCTCGGTCTCAGGCGTCTGCAGGCGACCAAGGACCAGGCGCTGGTCTTTTCGGTGTCGGTGCCGCTAGGTTCGGCTTCGCGCAGCGCGCCCTATGAACGCGAGGCGTTGAGCCGGCTCGAACAGGGCCGCTTCGAAGAAGCGGCCGCCCGCGCCGAGTTGGTGGCCACTCTTTATGGTCTGTACCAGCGGCTCGACACCGCACGCCACAGTTATGCTCGAATTCAGGATGCGGCCCTGCCGGAAGCCACGCGGGCAGAGCAGCTGACCGATGACGGCTTTCGATCGGGCCGGTTTTCGCTCTTGGAACTGACGGTGGCGCGGCAAGCCCTGCTGGCGGTGCGCGAGCAGGCCGTGGCGACTGCCGCCACCTATCATCAACTTTATCTCGACATCGAGCGCTTGACCGGCCGGCCGCTGGCCGGACCGGACAGCGCCCAACCCCTTCAGCGCTAGGATGACGACCATGACGCACATCTTCGCCGCAAGCGCCGCTTTGACTGGCGTTCTACTGACCGCGCTGACGTGTCCGCTGCTGCCCGCGATGGCCGCCGGCGAGCACAGCGCGCCGGCCGCCGAGGAGTTCGAACGCGGACCGCACAATGGCCGGTTACTGCGCGACGGCGACGTCGCCGTCGAGATGACGATTTTCGAGGACGGCGTGCCGCCCGAATACCGCGTCTACGCCTACCGGGGCAATGCGCCACTGCCTCCGTCGAGCGTGGACCTGACGGTTGAGCTGGGTCGTCTCGGGGGCATCACCGACCGCTTTTCCTTCACGCCGCAGGGCGACTATCTGCGCGGCTCGGGACCGGTGGTCGAGCCGCATTCTTTCGATGTGCGCGTGCGGGCCACGATCGGCGGCAAAACCCATGACTGGGCGTACGAATCCTACGAAGGGCGGGTGCAGATCAGCGATCAGGTCGCCGAAGCCAACGGCGTCAAGACCGCCGTGGCCGGACCGGTCGAGATCAAGGACACGGTGGTGGCGAGCGGGCGCATCGTCCGCGACCCGGCGCGCATGGCCCGGCTCAATGCCCGCTTTCCGGGCGTGATCCGCGAACTGCGAAAGTCGCTGGGCGACGCCGTCGCCAAGGGCGAGACCATCGCCGTGATCGAGAGCAACGACAGCCTGCAAACCTATGCCATCAAGTCGCCCTTGGACGGGCTTGTTGTGGCCCAGTACGCCAATTCCGGCGAGACCGTTGCCGAGGCGCCGATCGTCGAAGTGGCCGACCTGCGGCAGGTGTTCGCCGAACTGTATGTGTTCCCGCGCGACATCGCCAGGATCGCGGCCGGCCAGACGGTCCGCATCAACGCGGCGGACGGCGACAACACCGCAGACTCCACCGTTACCATGACCTTGCCGGTGACCGGCCCAGCCTCCCAGGCGCTGCCGGTGCGGGTGCGGCTGGACAATGCCGACCTGCGCTGGCCGGTCGGTGCCGCGGTCGAGGGCACGATCACTGTCGGGGCCAAGCAGGTCCCGTTGGCGGTGCGCATGTCGGGTTTGCAGTCGTTCCGCGATTTTACCGTTGTCTTCGCGAAGTTCGACGACACTTACGAGGTGCGCATGCTTGATCTCGGCATCGACGACGGCGAGCACGTCGAAGTGCTGGGCGGGCTCGACCCCGGCACGACCTACGTCTCCGAGAACAGTTTCCTGATCAAGGCCGACATCGAGAAGTCCGGCGCCAGCCACGACCACTGAGGGGATCGCCATGTTGGAACGCATCGTTTCCGTCGCGATCCGTCAGCGCTGGATCGTGCTGGCGGCCGTGATCGGGGTTTCGGCCCTGGGGGTCTATAACTTCCAGCGCCTGCCGATCGACGCCGTGCCGGACATCACCAATGTCCAGGTGCAGATCAACACCGAGGCGCCCGGCTTTTCGCCGCTGGAGTCCGAGCAGCGCATCACCTTCCCAATCGAATCCGCGCTGTCGGGGCTGCCGCGACTAGATTACACGCGATCATTGTCGCGATACGGCTTGTCGCAAGTCACGGTGGTGTTCGAGGACGGCACCGATATCTATTTCGCGCGCCAGCTGATTAACGAACGGCTGCAGGAAGCCAAGAGCCAGCTGCCGCCGGGCATCGAGCCGGTGATGGGGCCGATCGCCACGGGGCTGGGCGAGATCTTCATGTACACGGTCGGCGCGGCCGAGGGCGCAACACGCCCCGACGGCGCGCCGTGGACGCCGGCCGATCTGCGCACCCTGCAGGACTGGGTGGTCAAGCCGCAATTGCGCAACCTGCCGGGCGTGACCGAGGTCAACGTCGTGGGCGGATACGTTAGGCAGTTCCACGTGCTGCCCCATCCCGGCAAACTGCTGGCTCACCGGCTGACATTCTCCGACGTGATCGAAGCGTTGGCCGGCAACAACAGCAACGTCGGCGCCGGCTACATCGAACGCAATGGCGAGCAGTACCTGATCCGCTCGCCGGGCCAGATTTCGACCATCGCCGAGATCGAACAGCTGGTGGTGGCGAACACCGGGGCCGGCATCGTGCGTGTGGCCGACGTGGCCGACGTGCGCGAGGGCGACGAACTGCGCACCGGCGCGGCCACCCAGGACGGCCGCGAGGTCGTGCTGGGCACTGTGCACATGCTGGTGGGCGAGAACAGCCGCACGGTGTCGCAGGCGGTCGCCGCGCGCATGGCGGACGTCAACCGCAGCCTGCCAGCGGGCGTGTCGACGGAAACCGTC
Organism: Rhodospirillaceae bacterium; assembly: GCA_033764265.1. GTDB lineage: Bacteria > Pseudomonadota > Alphaproteobacteria > Rhodospirillales > Rhodospirillaceae > VGEM01. The sequence continues at coordinate 5,140 of JANRJB010000301.1, forward strand.
TACGACCGCACCACGCTGGTCGACCGCACCATCGCCACGGTTGAGAAAAACCTGCTGGAAGGCGCACTGCTGGTCATCGTCATCCTGTTCGCGCTCTTGGGCAACGTACGCGCGGCCCTGATCACTGCGGCCGTGATTCCCGTTTCGATGCTGATGACCATCACCGGCATGGTCGAGAACCGGGTGTCCGGCAACCTGATGAGCCTGGGCGCGCTGGATTTCGGCCTGATCGTCGACGGCGCGGTCATCATCGTCGAGAACTGCCTGCGTCGCCTGGGCGAAAAGCAGGCCGCCCTTCAACGCATTCTGACGCGCGACGAGCGCTTCGGCGTCGCCGCGCACGCCACCGCCGAGGTGATCCGCCCCAGCCTGTTCGGCGTGGTGATCATCACCGTGGTTTATATCCCGATCTTCGCCTTGACCGGGATCGAGGGGAAGATGTTCCACCCGATGGCCTTCACAGTGGTCTTTGCCCTGGTCAGCGCGCTGATCCTGTCGATCACATTCGTGCCGGCGGCGGTGGCCACGTTCGTCACCGGTCGGGTGGCCGAGAAGGAGAACGTGGTGCTCGAGCGCACGCGCGGCGTTTACGCGCCGGTGTTGCGCTGGGCGCTGGGCCACCGGATGCCGGTGGTGGCCGGCGCGGTGGTCTTGGTGGCGCTGAGCGGCTTGCTGGCCACGCGGCTGGGCTCGGAGTTCATTCCCAGCCTGGACGAGGGCGACATCGCGCTGCACGCGCTGCGCATTCCCTCGACCAGCCTGACCCAGGCGGTCGGCATGCAGAAGTCTTTGGAGTCGACCATCAGTCGATTTCCGGAAGTGGACAATGTGTTCACCAAGGTCGGCACCGCCGACATTGCGGTGGATCCGATGCCGCCCAGCGTCGCCGACACGTTTATCATCATGAAGGATCGTTCCGCTTGGCCCGACCCGGAGAAGACTCGCGGCCAGTTGGTGGCAGAGATCGAGGCTGCCGTCCTGAAGGTGCCCGGCAACAATTACGAGTTCACGCAGCCGATCCAGATGCGATTCAATGAACTGATCTCGGGTGTGCGCGCCGACGTGGCCGTGAAAGTCTACGGCGACGACCTCGACGAACTGAACCGCACGGCCGAACGGCTCGAGGCGGTGCTGGCGCGCATTCCCGGCGCGGCCGACCCGCAGATTGAGCAGACCACTGGCTTGCCGCTGCTGACGATCACTCCCCGGCGCGAGGCGCTGGCGCGTTACGGCATCAAGATCGCCGAGTTCCAGGACGTGGTGGCCGTGGCGCTGGGCGGGCGCGCGGTCGGCCAGGTGTTCGAGGGCGACCGACGCTTCGACATCGTCGTGCGCCTGCCCGAGCCCATCCGCACCGATCTGGCCGCCATCGCCCGACTGCCGATCCCCTTGCCGGCGGGCCGTGGGACCGAGGCCGGCCTGATGCCGGCCCACATGGACAGCGCGGTGTTGAACTTCGTACCCCTGGCCGAGGTGGCCGAGATCGAGATCAGCCAGGGGCCCAATCAGATCAGCCGCGAGAACGGCAAGCGGCGCGTCGTCGTCACCGCCAACGTCCGGGGCCGCGATTTGGGCTCCTTCATCGAGGAGCTGCAAGAGACCGTGCGCCGAGACGTCGAGCTGCCGGCCGGCTACTGGATCGACTACGGCGGCACCTTCGAGCAGCTCATTTCGGCGGCCCAGCGCCTGCAGATCGTGGTGCCGATCGCGCTGCTGCTGATCTTCATGCTGCTGTACACCGCTTTCGGTTCGGCCAAGGACGCGATCATCGTGTTCAGCGGCGTGCCGCTGGCGCTCACCGGCGGCGTCGCAGCGATCTGGCTGCGCGACATTCCCTTGTCGATCTCCGCCGGCGTCGGATTCATCGCCCTGTCGGGCGTCGCGGTGCTGAATGGCGTAGTGATGGTGTCGTTCATCCGCCGATTGCGCGCCGACGGTGTCCCGCTCGACGCCGCGGTCGTGGACGGCGCGCTGTCCCGCCTGCGACCAGTGCTGATGACCGCGCTGGTGGCCAGCCTGGGGTTCGTGCCGATGGCGCTGAACGTCGGCACCGGCAGCGAGGTACAGAGGCCGCTGGCTACCGTGGTGATCGGCGGCATCGTCTCGTCGACACTGCTGACACTGGTGGTGCTGCCGGCGTTGTACCGGCTGTTCCACCGCCCCGAGACGGAAGAGCGGGACCTGACCGAGGCCAGGCCATGACAGGCATTCGATCGGTTCTGTTCGCGGCCTGGCCCTCACGGCATCACGGTCTCGGACGACTTTTCAATGTCCCGGGCTTCCAGGCTGCCGTTCGACTGTCAGGCCATTTTCTTTCCACCGCCCGCATTCGCGCGGCCGTCAAGTCCGAGGGCTGATCGGTCGTTACTCTTCGTCGCGCTGCTGCAACCAACGCTTCGAATGTGTTCCTTCTCCTGAGGACGGTCCAGACGATCCGGGCCAGCATGGCGGCC
>JANRJB010000325.1:0-4504 GCA_033764265.1 Rhodospirillaceae bacterium
GACTGGCCGAGCACGTGGGCGAACAGCTCGTCGTAGATGCGCGTACGCAAGGGGATGAACACGCGCGGATGGATCAGCTGGTACAACCGCGCGATCTGCGGCCCGGCGACCCACAAGGCCGCCAGCGCGGCGAACAGCGCCCAGGGCGACCGCCAGGCGTTCTGGGGGGTCGCATCGCGCGCCACCACGCTGTCCACCAGCGCGCCCAGCACCAAGGGCACGACCGCGTCGACCAGCGCATGCAGGGCAATGATGGCACCGAGACCGGTGATGGGTGCGACATAACCGCGCGCGAGCTGGTCGCGCACGAACGGCCACGGCGCGCGCGGGGGCGAGCGCGTCGGCGGGGTCAACACCGCGGCATGCGGCGTGATTTGGGCTGCACTATCGTCGGGCAATCGCGTTCAATTCCGGCGACCGGGATTCACCTTATATCGCACGGACCGATGTTGCGCTAACTCCGTTTATGACGTATAGATGGGCGATGCGATCACGCCCGGTGACCGTTCGCGAATCGCCTCAGTTTTCGCGCTGGGCAGACGCAACTTGGTCCGAAACAGAGCGAATGGCGTTGATCGATTTCGTCGCGCGCAACCCCACTGCGGGCGACCTGATCCCCGGTACGGGCGGTTTCCGAAAACTCAGATAGGGCATGGGGGGCCGAGGTAAACGCGGCGGTGTTCGAGTGATTACCTATTTCTTCGATGAGTCATGGCCGATCTATCTGGCGCTTGGTTACGCCAAGAACGAGAAAGACAGTTTGACGGCTGGGCAGAAGGCGGCGTTGAACGACGTTGCGAAGGCCATCAAGTCGGACGCACGATCAAAACGAGGGGCCTGACATGGCACGCCGCAAGCGCAACATCGGAAATGAACTGATCGACGCCGCGGCGTGGATTCTCGATGACGTGCGGGGGATCGCGCGGCCGGGCCGCAGCCATGTGGTGATGGTGCCGGACGTCAAGCGGATCCGTCGCAAACTGAAAGTCTCGCAATCGGAATTCGCCACCCGCTACGGCCTGAACGTGCGCACCGTTCAACAGTGGGAGCAGGGCCGTGCCGTGCCCGATCAGCCGGCGCGCGTGCTCTTGACGCTGATCGACCACGCACCGGCCACGGTCGAGTTGTCCCTCAAGCGTGCGTTGGCGCAAGCCGGCCGCCGTTGACCTGTTACCCACTCACAGCGCCTTGGCACGTTCGCGCAGCACGAACTTTTGCACCTTGCCGGTGGAGGTTTTCGGCAGCTCGGTGAAGACCACGGTCTTGGGCACTTTGAACCGGGCGAGATTGTCGCGACAGAAGGCGATGATGTCCTCGGATGTGGCCGTATGGCCGGCCTTGAGTGTGACGAACGCGCACGGCGTTTCGCCCCAGTGGGCGTCGGGGCGGGCGACCACCGCGGCCTCGAGCACCGCCGGATGCTTGAACAGCACGCCTTCGACCTCGATGGTGGAAATGTTCTCGCCGCCCGAGATGATGATGTCCTTGGAGCGGTCCTTCAGCTCGATGTAGCCGTCCGGGTGCATCACGCCCAAGTCGCCCGAATGGAACCAGCCGCCGGTCAGCGCCGCGTCGGTGGCCTTGGGGTTCTTCAGGTAGCCGCGCATGACCACGTTGCCGCGGAACATGACCTCGCCCAGGGTCGCGCCGTCGGCGGGCGTCGGCGTCATGGTGGCGGGGTCCATCACGGCGAGGCCGTCGAGCACCGGGTAGCGCACGCCCTGGCGGGCTTTCAGCGCCGCGCGGTCGGCCGGGGGCTTTTCATCCCACACGCCGTGCCAGGCGCAGACCACGGCCGGTCCATAGGTTTCGGTCAGGCCATAGGTGTGCGTGATGTCGAAGCCCATCGCCTCCATGGCGGCGATGACGGCCGCCGGCGGCGCGGCGCCGGCGGTCATGCCCTTGATGCCGCGCGGCAGGCCCTGTTTCAGCGCCGCCGGCGCGTTGACCAGCATGTTCAGCACCGTCGGCGCGCCGCAGAAGTGGGTGACATGGTGCTCTTTCATCAGCGCCAGAACTTGCGCGGGGTCGACCTTGCGCAGGCAGACGTGGGTGCCGGCCATGGCGGTGATGGTCCATGGAAAGCACCAGCCGTTGCAGTGGAACATCGGCAGCGTCCACAGATAAACCGGGTGCAGGCCCATGCCCCAGGCCATCAGGTTGCCGATGGCGTTCAGCGCCGCGCCGCGATGGTGATAGACGACGCCCTTGGGGTTGCCGGTCGTGCCCGAGGTGTAGTTGAGCGCGATCGCCTGCCACTCGTCGGCGGGCGGCGACCAGGCGAACGCCGGGTCGCCCTCGGCCAGCACCTGTTCGTATGTCACCCTGCCGATCGGCGGCGACGGCGGGCCGAGGGCATCGACAATGTCCACCGCCAGCGGCGTCGCGGCGCACAGCTTCAGCGCCTCGCCGGCAACGCCGGCGAACTCGGTGTCCACCAGCAGCGCCTTCGCTTCGCCGTGGTCGAGGATGAAGGCAATCGTGCGGGCATCGAGCCGGGTGTTGATGGCGTTCAGCACGGCCCCGCACATGGCCACGCCGAAGTGCGCCTCGAGATGCGCCGGCGTATTTGGCGCGATGATCGCCACCGTGTCGCCGGGGCCGACGCCGCGCCGCGCCAGGGCCGACGCCAGCCGCCGGCAGCGGGCGTACAGCTGCGCATACGAGGTGCGCGCCGCGCCGTGGATCACCGCGACGTGATCGGGATAGGTCTCGGCCGACCGGCGCAGAAAGTCGAGCGGCGTCAGCGCCGTGAAATTGGCCGGCAGGCGGGGCAGGTTCTGTTCGTAGATGACGTTTGGCATGGGGCAGGAGGACATTGCGACGCGTGCCTGAATCATAACCGTGAACCGCGACGGTATTCCAGGCGAGTCGCCGCGGGATCGGCTTTACCCATCCGACATGGCGGACGCATACTTCGGTCGGGCCGGTTTTTCCTGGGGAGGCGGACATGGCGAACGATGGTTTACGCGCGGGTTCAGGCTTTCGTCTCAGCAAGCGCACGTTATTGAAGTCCGCCGGGGCCGGAGCCCTGATCGGCGCGCTGCCGAGCGTGCTGCCGACCTGGCGGCGCGCCGAGGCCGCGGACAAGAAATTCGACCTGATCGTGATCGGCGCCGGCACCGCCGGCATGCCGGCGGCGATCTTCGCGGCCGAGCGTGGCGCGCGCGTATTGGTCATTGAGAAATCTCCGGTGCTGGGCGGCACGCTCGACCGCACCGGCGGGCAGATGTCGGCTTCGCGCACCGTGTTCCAGAAAGCCAAGGGCATTGAGGACAGCCCCGACGCCCATTTCGCCGACAACATGCGCATCAACAACTGGACGGCCGACCCGGTGATGACCCGGCTGTTCGTCGACAATGCCGGCGATACGCTGAACTGGCTGGCGGCGCAGGGCTTCGAGGTGCTGCCCGACCATCCCGTGCTGGGCGGCGGCCACGAGTACTTCACCACGCCGCGCTACCAGTGGGGCAAGGACAGCGGCCGGTCGATCTTCGCGGTGCTGGAACCGCTGTTCGAGAAGGCGGTCGCGGCTGGCAAGGTGACGGCGATGCTGAGCACCGGCGCGGTCGACCTGATCCAGGACAAGTCGGGCGCGGTGGTCGGCGTGACGGTGGAAGACGACGCCGGCCGGCTGTCGGACCACATGGGCAAGCACGTGCTGCTCGCCTGCGGCGGCTGCGCGGCCAACCCGCGCATGTTCGAGGATCTGCACGGCGTGCCGCTGACGGCGGCCGTAGCCTATCCGTTCAGCCAGGGTATGGGCCTGACGCTGGGCCAGGCCGCCGGCGGCTACTTGCGCGGCGGCGAGAAATTCCTGGGCTCGTTCGGCACCGTGCTGGCCGACGACAATTATCCCAGCGTGCAGGACGTGGGTTACGTCAGCCGGCCCGACACCCGGCCGCCGTGGGAGATCTACGTGAACGCCGCCGGCGAGCGTTTCATGCGCGAGGATCATCCCAGCGTCGATTACCGCGAGCACGCCCTGCTGCGGCAGCCCGGCATGCGGCTGTGGGTGATCGCCAGCCAGGAGATGATGGACAAGGCCCCGACCGCCATTCCGCGCTGGGGCAAGGACAAGGTGATGGCCGCCTTCGGCACCCACCCGATGTTCACCCGGGCCGAGAGCCTGGAGGCGTTGGCGGTGAAATCGGGCATCAACGTCGCGGGGCTGACCGCGACGGTGGCCAAGTACAACACCGCGCTGAAAGAGGGCGGAGTCGACGCGTTCGGCCGCGTTCACCGCCCGCTGGCGATCGGCCAGGGGCCGTACTACGCGATCCGGCTGACCTCGTATTCGCTGTTGTCGTTCGCGGGGCTCGCGATCGACGGCCAGCTGCGGGTGGTGCGGCCGGACGGCACCGCCATTCCCAACCTGTATGCCGCCGGCGAGGTGATCGGCGCCGGCGCCACGTCGGGCAACGCCTACACCAACGGCAGCATGGTGACCCCGGCCTTGACCTTCGGCCGACTTCTGGGCCAACGCATGCTGAAGTTCAACGCG
>JANRJB010000343.1:0-22921 GCA_033764265.1 Rhodospirillaceae bacterium
TTGATTTCAACGCGGTGAACGCTATTCTCGGCCTCGATCGCACCATGGCCGAGGGCCAGCGCTACGACGACGCGCTCAAGGCCGCGGCGGAATAAGCAAGAACGCGGCCCGCGCCGCGCAGTAAGAGGGGACGACGCACCGATGGAACTGTCCAACAAGACCGCGCGCCAGCTGTATGAAGAGGTCAAGGCCAACCCGGCGCGCAAGAAATTCGGCTTCGGCGAGAAGGCGGCGCTGATCAACATCGACGTGCAGAAGGCCTACACCCGCACCGACCTGTACAAGACCGCCTACGAGACCGACCCCAACCAGATCCAATACATCAACGAGGTCGCCGCGCTGATGCGTGGCAAGGGCTGGCCGGTGATCTGGACCTACGTGGCCTACATGGAATCGGGTGAGGATTGCGGCGTGTGGGGCACCCGCACCGACACCCCCGACAGCCTGCAGAACATCAAGTTCGGCTCGGACCGCGCCAAGATCGACGAGCGCTGCCAGGTCGACTACGTCAAGGACGTGATTTACTGCAAGAAGATGCCGAGCCCGTTCCACGACACGCCGCTGGTCAGCCTGCTGACGTTCCACAAGGTCGACACGGTCCTGATCACCGGCGGGTCGACCTCGGGCTGCGTGCGGGCGTGCGGCGTCGACAGTCTCTCCCATGGCTATCGCACCACCATCATCGAGGAGTGCGTGGCCGACAAACACGAGAGCTACCACTTCGCCAACCTGACTGACCTGGCCCTGAAGTACGCCGACGTGGAAAGCGTGGCGACCGTGAAAGCCTGGCTGCGCGGGAAGAACTGAACACCCAACGACCCCTCACCCCAACCTTCTCCCCTGCGCGGGAGAGGGTGCTGAGCGGAGCGAAGCGGTGAGGGGTTTTCAATGGAGAGCCCTTCGTGAAACCCGATCTCGACCTGTACGACTACTGGCCCTACGAGAACCGCCCCAAGATCGTCTGGCCTGGCGGCGCTCGCGTGGCGTTCTGGGTGGCGCCCAACATCGAGTTCTACGAGCTCAACCCGCCGCTCAACCCCAAGCGCAGCCCGTGGCCACGGCCGCACCCGGACGTGAACCTGTATTCCAACCGGGACTACGGCAACCGCGTCGGCCACTGGCGCATGATGGAGGCGATGGACAAGTACGGCGTGCGCGGGTCGATCTCGCTGTCGGTGGCGCTGATCGAGCACCACCCGGAGATCATTAAAGAGTGCGTCGACCGCAAGTGGGAGTTTTTCTCCCATGGCATCTACAACACGCGCTATTCCTACGACATGGACGAGGCGCAGGAACGCGCCATCATGGAGGACAGCATCGAGACGGTGCTGAAGGCCACCGGCCAGCGCATCGTCGGCTGGCTGGCGCCGGCCTTGACCCACACCGAGCGCACCATGGACCTCTTGGCCGAGTATCAGTTCCTCTACACCTGCGACCTGTTCCAGGACGACCAGCCGCAGCCGGTGAAGGTGAAGTCGGGCCGGCTGATCTCGATGCCGTACTCGCTCGAGATCAATGACATCATCGTCTACAACAGCTATCTGGCCACGCCCCGGCGATATGGTCAGATGATCAAGGACCAGTTCGACCAGCTGTACGAGGAAGGCAAGGAGTCGGGCACGGTGATGTGCATACCGCTCCATGCGTATGCCGTGGGCCATCCGCACCGCATGGCGGCGTTCGAGGAAGCGCTCGACTACATCACCAGCAAGGAGGGCGTGTGGGTGACCACCGCCCGCGAGATCGCCGAGTACTACTACGAGAACTGCTACGACGCCTGCGCGGCCGACATCGCCGCCCGGAAGGGGGGCTGACCCAATGACCCTTCCCAAGGAGTATCTGGAGTATCCGCTGCGCCGCTACGGCATGGACCAGGACTTCTACGCCTGGTCGATCCTGTTCCGCCGGCCCAAGGTCAAGTGGCCCGACGGCGCGCGCGTGGCGTTGTGGATCACCACCGACCTCGAGTTCTTCCCGCTCGACCAGCCGGCCAAACCGTTCAAGGCGCCGGGCGGCATGGTCACGCCCTACCCGGACCTGCGCCATTTCACCACACGCGACTACGGCAACCGCGTCGGCATCCAGCGCATCTGGCGCGTGCTCGACAAGTACAAGATCAGGTCGTCGGTGGCGATGAACGCCAAGGTGGCCGAGCGCGTGCCCTACCTGGTGAAAACCATCAACGCACGCGGCGACGAAATCATCGCCATGGGCGTCGACCAGGGCAAGCTGCACTACGGCGGCATGGACGACGCGACTGAAGCCGCGCTGGTGAAGGACAGCGTCGGCGTGTTGCGTAAACTGTCGGGGCAGCCGGTCGTGGGCTGGATGAGCCCGGCGAAAAGCGAAAGCTGGAACACGCTCAAGCACCTGAAAGCCAACGGCATCGACTACGTGTGCGACTGGGTGGCCGACGACATGCCGTTCGAACTGAATGCCCCGGATAGCGCCGGCAAGCTGTGGGCGATGCCGCATTCCAGCGAGATCAGCGACCGCAAGATCATCATCGACAACAAGCACAGCGAGGACGAGTTCGTCGAGCAGATCAAGGACCAGTTCACCGGCCTGTACAAGGAATCGGCCAAGCACGGCGGGCGGATTCTGTCGATCTCGCTGACGCCGTACATCATGGGCCTGCACTACCGCATCAAGTACCTCGACCAGGCGCTGGGCTGGCTGATGAAGCAGAAGCACGTGTGGCCGGCCACCGGCGCGCAGATCCTGGCGGCGTTCAAGGGGCAAGGCTGAGGCCCAACGCCGGCGTCTTACGCTGGATATACTACGCGGGGCGTAGTATCGTTGGCCATGATCCGCAGCTTCGCCAATTCAGCCACGCGGCGCTTTTATGAAGAGGAAAAAGCCGACAAATTTCCGGGGATCGACGTCGACATACTCCGCGAATTACTGTCCATGCTGAACCAGGCATCGTCGCTGAGTGAAATCAGCCCCCTGTCCAGCGTCGGCTTGCATCCCCTGAAAGGGGACCGGAAAGGTCAGTGGTCGATCAAGGTCAACCGCGGATGGCGGCTTTGCTTTCGCTTCTCGAAGGGAGATGTCTATGACCTCGAGATCGTCGATTATCATTAGGAGACGGCCATGATTTTCGTCCATCCAGGACAGATTTTGAGGCGAGAATTGAAGGCGCGGTCCATGAGTGCCAATCGATTTGCGTTGGCGTTGCGGGTCCCGTCGGGGCGCGTCACCGACATTCTGAACGAGAAGCGCGCGATTACGCCGGAGACCGCGTTGAGGCTTGCCGCGTTCTTCGGCAACTCGCCGCAGTTCTGGATGAACTTGCAGACCCAATTTGACCTTGCCCGCACGGACCGCAAGCACGGCAAGCGCATCGCCGCCGAAGTGCAGAAAGCGGCCTGAGGCTTCATGCACCTTTATTTCGTCGGCGATTCCTACGTCAACGGCTACGGCGACGACGCCTTCCTGGGCTGGCCGGGACGCGCGTGCGCGCTGGCCGCGGCGCGCAACTACGACATCACCTGCTACAACCTTGGCTTCCGCGGCGCCACCACCGTCGACCTGCGCCGCTGGTGGAAGGACGAAGTGCAACGCCGCGTCGGCGCCGAGAAAAGCGCCGCGGTGGTGTTCTCGTTCGGCACCAACGACTGCACGCTGGAAAGCGGCCGGCGGCGCGTGACGCGCGGCGAAACCGCCGGCAACGCGCGCGGCATCCTGGGCGATTCCGCCGCCCGCTTCCCCACGCTGATGCTGGGCCCGCCCGAAAGCGCCGAGCCCGAGCGCCACCCCGACCTGGCCGACACCAGCGCCGACCTGAGAACGATCTGCGAGAAGCTCAAGATTCCGTTCCTGGACCTGCTCGACCTGGGCAAGAGCATGACCCACAAGCGCGCGGCGTCCAAAGGCTTCGACGGCTGGCACCCCAACGCGGCGTGGTACGCCGAATTGGCGGCGATCGTGGATTCCTGGCCGGCCTGGCGCGCGGTGCTGGACAAGCTGCGCTGACCCTTTCGACATGCTGATGAATTCGCGCCCCGCACGCGCGGCGCGACGCGCGTTGTCTTGCCCTGTGCCATCAGCCGTGGTGTGGTGATCGCCCCAACACCATCCGCGCATGAGGTTGCCATGGCCCCGCTTCTGAAACGCACCAAGATCGCCACCGTGGCGGTACCCGATGTCGACGAGGTGTCGCGCATCTACAGGCGCTGGATCGGCTACCGCACCGTCGAGCGCGGCAAGGTCTCGGCCGAGCACGCCGCCCTGTGGGGCGCACCGGCGATGAAGGGCCGGCCGTACGTGATGATGCAGCCGGCCAGCGGCGCGGATGTGTTCATCCGCGCGGTCGAGATCGACCCGGTCAACAACTACCGCCCGCTGACCACCTGGGGCTGGGGCGCCATCGAGATCATCTGCCGCGACCCGCGGCCGCTCAGCCGCAAGCTGGCCCAAAGTGATTTCGTGGTGGTGGGCAGGCCGCGATTCCTGCAGGGCTACCCGAGCATCTGCGCCATGCAGGTGCGCGGCCCGGGCGGGGAGATTTTGTATCTGACCGCCGACACCGGCCCCAAGTCCAAGTCGATCCTGCCCGACGCCGGCGCTGAAGTGGGCCGCACGTTCGTGATGGTGATCGCCTCCGGCTCGTCGGAGCAGGCGGTGAAATGGTACGCCAAACACTTCCGCACCAAAAAGGTGCCGGTGAAGGGCAACACCATCGACATCATCCAGCATGCCCAGGGGCTGCCGCCCGATCACCCCTTCCCGCTCGGCTTCACCGCCATGAGCGAGCCGGCGCATTTCCTGGAGTTCGACGGCTATCCCGCCGGCACCGGCCCGCGCCAGCGCCACCACGGCCAGCTGCCGCCGGGCGTGGCCATGGCCAGCCTGGAAATCACCGACCTCGGCGCCACGCGCCTGAAATACCTCACCCGGCCGCAACGCATGGCGGGCCTGGGCTACGACGGCCGGCGCGCGGCGTGCACGGTCGGGCCGGGCGGCGAACTGATCGAGCTGATCGAACTGGAATAGGACGGATCGCCATGCGCCGCCGCACCGTCATCGCCGGAACCCTGGCGGCGTCGGTCGCGCCGGGCCTGACGCGCGCCCAAACCGCCTCGCCGAACGCCATGCCGACGCCCCTGCTGGAACGCATCCGCATCGCCACCATCGCCGCGCCCGACGTCGACCGTGTCGCCGACTGGTACGGCCCATGGCTGGGCCAGACGGTGCGCGAGCGCGGCACGGTGCCGCCGACGCTGGCGGCATCGTGGGGCGCGCCGGCGGCGGCCGGGCGGCGCAGCGTGCTGATGAGCAGCGACGCCCACCCCGACGTTTATATCCGCGCGGTGGAAACCGACCCGGTGCCGGGCTACCGCGCCATGACCACCTGGGGCTGGAACGCCATCGAGATCATCATCGACGACATCGACGCGCTCTACGCCAAGCTGAAGGACTCGCCGTTCGAGTTCATCGGCCTGCCCAAGTCGCTGGGCGCGCGCTACCCCACCATCCACGCCATGCAGGTCAAAGGCCCGGCCGAGGACGTTCTGTACCTGACCACCGAAACCGGCGACCGGAGCACGTCGCCCCTGCCGCTGCCGGGCGCGCTGGTGGGCCGGCCGTTCATCATGGTGATCGCCGCGCCCGACATCGAGGAATTGCGCAGCTGGTGGGCCGATACCTTCCGGATGCAGCGCCAGGCGATCAACACCACCATGAGCGACCTGACCCGCACGGCGCAGAACGCCCCGCCCGACGCGGTGTTCACCATTTCGCTGCTTTACCTGAAGCAGCACGGCAACATCCTGCAGTTGGACGGCTATCCGCCGGCGACAACCGCGCGCCCGGCCGCGCCCGGCCAGCTCGCGCCCGGCGTATCGGTGACCAGCTTCGAGGTCGCCGACCTTGACGCGATCAAGGCCGACTTCATCACACCACCCACACGACAGTCCGGCCTGGCTTACGGTGGCGCGCGCGTGGCCACGACCATCGCGCCCGGCGGCGCGCTGGTCGAGCTGATCGAGCGCCGGCCGTGATGCGCAAAGCCCGCGCCTTCGTTCTTGCCGCGCTGGTCGTCGGCGCAACCGACTTGGCGCGCGCGCAAGAGTCGGCCGGGACGCCGCTGATCAACCGCATCCGCTACGCCACGCTGGCCGCGCCCGACGTGGACGCGGCGGCGGCCTGGTACACCCGCTTTTTGGGCTACCGCATCATCGACGTGGGCAAGGTGGACACCGACCTGGCCGCCAGCTGGGGTGCGCCCAAGACGGCGGGGCGCACGTACACGGTCATGGTGTCGCCAGCCAATCGCGATGTCGGCGTGCGGGTGGTGGCGGCCGACCCCGTGCCCGGCGCCGACGCCGACACCACCTTCGGCTGGGGCGGCCTGGAGATCATCGTTCAGGACACCTACAAGGTGCACGAGGCGATGAAAGCGGGCGGCGTGGAGATCGTGCGCGCGCCGGCCAGCCTGGGCGCGCCGTTCGCTTCGATCCACGCCATGCAGGTCAAGGGCCCGATCGGCGAGATCATCGCGCTGACCACCGAGACCGGCGATCCGGCGACGTCGAACCTGCCGGTGCCGCAGGCCCCCATCGACCGCATTTTCCTGGTCGGCGTCAGCGGGCCGCGCATCGACGCCTTGCGCGACTTTTACCTGACCACCTTCAAGATGCGCCCCGGGCCGGTGTTCGACGGCCCCAGCCCGCGCCGGGCCAAGGCGCTTGGCCTGCCGGCGACAGAGGTTTTCCCGATGACCCTGGTGCGTTCGGCCGAGCGCGGCAACACCATCGAACTGCACGCCCTGCCCGCCCCGGCCAAGGCCCGGCCGCGCGCCGACGGCCAGCTGCCGCCGGGCGTGGCCATCGTCAGCTTCGGCGTCGCCAGCCTCGACATCGCCGGCGTCGCCTACCTGACCCCGCCGGCATCCCGGCCCAAGGCCGGCTACGGCGGCGCACGGGCCGCGACGTTCATCGGACCAGCCGGCGAGCTGATCGAGTTCATCGAAGAGCGGCGCTAGTTTTTCCGATACGTGGCCGCAGACGGGAATAGACGGGGCCGGACCATCGTCTCTCATCCGGGGAGAGTGCGCGAACCGCGCGCTCGATGGATCGGGAGAGGTTTGCATGACACGCCAAGGATTGCTGGCGGCCGCCGCCGTTGGGGCTTTGTTGTCGGACGCCGCGCAGGCGGGAACCCTGTTCATCGCCCGGATGACTGGCGCCAACGAGGTGCCGCCGAACGCCAGTACTTTCACCGGCACCGGCACGCTGATCCTGAACGACGCCAAGACCTCGGCCACCGTCAGCGGAACGCACAACATCACGCCGACCACGACCGTCGTGGCCGGTCATATTCACCGCGGCGTGGCGGGCGTGAACGGCCCGGTGATTTTCCCGTTCCCCAATCCCAACGCCATCACCAACCTGACCTGGGCGATCCCGGCCGCGGACGTGACCAACCTGGAAGCGGGCGGGCTGTACTTCAACATCCACACCCAGGCGCGGCCCGGCGGTGAAATCCGCGCGCAGCTGTTGCGCGCCACGCTCGCGCCGGCGGCGACCAACGCCACCCAGGCGGCCGTCGCCGCGGCCATGGACGTGTCCTATGGTTTTGCCGCCGACCTGGATCAGGCGTTGATCCGTACCAACCTGGCCGCTGCCGCCGCGCAAACCCAGGCCCTGGATGAACTGTCGGGGCGCAGCCTCTACGTTCAGGCGCGCCAGGGTCTGGAGGCGATGGCCGGCGTGGCGAACAGCGTGTTCGCCGGCCTCGACGACGACCGGTTCGCCGGGCGAACCGCCGACGAAGGTCTGTCGGCGCTGGTGCGCATCGGACACGATTTCGGCACGCGCGACGTGGCGGCGCAGGAAACCGGCGCGAAGATTTCGCGCACGTACGGCCTGATCGGCATGGTCTACCACACCGGCGAGGGCCCCTCGGTCGGCGCGGCCTTGGGCCAGGCCAACGGCGACGACAAGCTAAAGGGCGGCGCCGGCAAGACCGAGGCGGACATCACCTCGGTCACCGGGTTCTTCAGTTCCGACCTCGCCGACAACGTCGCCTTCGACGGGCTGGTCAGTTACGGCTGGGGCGACATCGACACGACCCGCAACCTGACCAGCTTCACGGCCACGGCCACGGGCGAGACCGACAGCAAGACCTGGGGCGTGGCCGGCCGGCTGTCGGCCTGGTTCGACACCGGCGGCGAAGCGACCATCGCGCCGTACCTCAGCCTCGACTATCGCCACAGCAAGGTCGACGGTTACACCGAAGCCGGCGCCGGGTCGCTGGGGCTGATCGTGCCCGAGCAGAAGCGCAAGAATGCCAACGCCGAACTGGGCGCGGCCCTGGCGCTGCCGCTGGGCGGCGCCACCGCGCGCGTGAATGCCGGGTGGCAGCAGCGGCTGTCGGGCAAGGCGACGACGGTGGCGACGCGGCTGGTGGGTTCGGCGGTCGGCTTCTCCACGCCGGTGCTGGGTTTGCCCAAGAGCGCGGGAAAAATCGGCGCGTCAATCGGCGGCGAGTTCACCGACGGCATCTCTGGGTCACTGGGCTATCGCGGCCTGGTGGGCGCCAGCCGGATGAATTTGCACGCCATCGAGGCCCGCATCGCCGTTCGATTCTGACGCGGCCGCGGTCGCCGGTTGTTGAGGCCGGCCGCGGGACGTGGAATCCTGCCCCGGCTCAATCACCGGGGAGGATGCCGCCATGCGATTGTGTCACGCGGCTTGGCTTGCACTGGCGGCGGGCGCGCTGCAGTGTGGCGCGGCCATGGCCGACGACCTGACCATCAAGCGCTGGAACCCGCCGGGCTTAAGCCAGCCCGACGGCTATTCGCAGGTGGTCACCATCGTCGGCGATCACAAGCAGATCCTGCTCGGCGGCAAAGCCGGCTTGCGCGGCGACGACACCATACCCGCCAGCCTTGAAGAACAGGTCAAGCTGACCTTCGACAACATCAAGCTGGCGCTGGCCGCCGAGGGCGCCGAGCCCAAGGACGTGGTCGAAATCCAGGTGTTCGTCGTCGACCTGCCCAAGCTGGACCCGGTCAACAACCCGATCTACAAGGGCATCCGCGCGTTCTTCCCGCCCGGCCATAAGCCGGTGTCGATGGTGATCGGCGTCTCGGCGCTGGCCATTCCGGAACTCCTGTTCGAGATCAACGTCCGCGCCGCGGTGCCGATCAAGTAACATCGGCCCACGGCATTCTCAGACCCGCAAGCGAGGAGTGTCACTCATGTTGAACCTGTCCCGATCACTGCTGGTCCACGGCCTGGCCGCGACGGCGTTGGCCGCGTCCGCCGCGATGCCGGCCTGGGCGCAGAGCACCCCGGCCGCCGCGATCGAGCCGCTGATCACGCGCATCAAGATCGCCACCGTCGGCGCCAAGGATGTCGAGGCCACGGCCAAGCTTTACGCCGAGTGGCTGGACTACACGGTGATCGAGCGGTCGACCGTATCGCAGGCGATGGCCGACAGCTGGGGCACGCCCAAGACTGCCGGCAAGCCATTCGTGCTGATGCACGGCAAGGGCAGCCCGGACGTGTACTTCCGCGTCGTCCAGGCCGATGCGCCGGGCGGTTACAAGGCGATGACCACCTTCGGCTGGAACTCGATCGAAGTGCTGGTCGAGGACCCCGACAAGGTCTACGAGAAGCTGAAGAATTCCCCGTTCCGCCACGTCGGCGGACCCGCCAACCTGATGGGCGGCACCTCGTCGATCCGCGCGGTGCAGTTCGTCGGCCCGTCCGAGGAAACGTTCTATTTCACCGCCGACACCGCGCCGGCCGACAAGGCCGTGTTGCCGCGCGCCAAGTCGTTCATCGACCGCACCTTCATCATGGTGCTGGCCGGCCCCGACGCCGACGCGTTGTCGAAGTTCTACACCGAGACCTTCCTGATGGGCGGCTATCCGCCGCGCCCGGTGCCGATCGACATCATCGCCAAGGCCCAGGGCTTGCCGCTCGACCACCAGTTCCCGCTCGGCCTCGCCCGCGCCGCCGAGCCCGGCAACAATATCGAGATCGACGGCTACCCGGCCAGCGCCAAGGCGCGGCCGCGCGCCGACGGCCAGCTGCCGCCGGGCGTGGCGATGAGCTCGTTCAACGTCAACAGCCTGGACGGTCTGAAAGTCTCGTTCATCAAGCCGCCGGCCAAACTGTACGGCGAGAAGCGCGCGGCCACTTTCATTGGCCCCGCCGGCGAGCTGACCGAACTGATCGAGGAACCGCGGCCCTGAGCGGGGTGGCGCTCGTATGACCGGCAACGAGCCACTGGTGCTGCGCCGCGACGACGGCGGCGTGCGCACGCTTACCCTCAACCGGCCGGGGGCGCGCAACGCCCTGTCGGAAGGCATGATCGCCGCGTTGACGGCGGAGCTGGCCGAGATCGCACGCACGCCGGCGGTGCGTGTGGTGGTGCTGGCGGCGGCCGGGCCGGCGTTCTGCGCCGGCCACGACCTGAAAGAGCTGCGCACCAAGAACGATCCGGCCTGGACGCTGGCGCTGTTCGAGGCCTGCAGCGACCTGATGCTGGCGATCACCCGGCTGGCGCAGCCGGTGATCGCGCGGGTGCACGGCATCGCCACCGCCGCCGGCTGTCAGTTGGTCGCCACCGCCGACCTGGCGGTGGCGGTGTCCACCGCCACCTTCGCCACGCCGGGGGTCAACATCGGTCTGTTCTGTTCGACGCCGATGGTGGCCTTGTCGCGCAACATCGGGCGCAAACCGGCCATGGAGATGCTGCTGACCGGCCGGCCGATAAGCGCCGACGAAGCGCTGCGCCTGGGCCTGGTCAATCGCGTGGTGTCGGCCGAAGCCCTGGACGGCGCGGTGGCGGAGCTGGCCAACGCCATCCTGGCCAAGTCGCCGCGCGTGCTGTCGATCGGCAAGCGCGCTTTCTACGAGCAGGCCGACAAACCGCTGGCCGAGGCCTATGCCTACACCTCGGCGGTGATGGCCAAGAACATGCTGGAGCCCGATGCCCACGAAGGCATCGACGCCTTCCTGGCCAAGCGCGCGCCGGTCTGGCGCGGCGAGACCATCGTCACGGATCCGTGAAATCCATCCGGCGGTTCTTGACTCGCCCGCGCCGCCTTCCGACGCTGGGACCTGCCACCAACCGAAGGATACCGCGCCATGATCCATCTTGATCGCGGGTTCGCCGCGCCCCGCTCGCAGCCCGTGTCGCGCGGCCGGTTTCTTGCCCTGAGCGGCGCGATGCTGGCTGCCGCCGCGGCCGCGTCTCGCCCGGCCGTCGCCGCCGAGATGACGCGCAAGCCGATTCCGCGCAGCAAAACCGGCGAGACCCTGCCGGTGATCGGCGTCGGCACCAACCGCTTCGGCCGCGACGGCGGCGCCACCGAGAACAAGATCGGCGTGATCCGCACGCTGCTCGACCGTGGCGGCGCGGTGGTCGATACCGCCGAGGCCTATGGCGAATCCGAGGCGGTGCTGGGCGAGATTTTCACCGGGTTGAACGCGCGGCCCAAACTGTTCGTCGCCTCCAAGCTGCGCCGCACTGGCCGTGCCGACGGCGTCGCGACCATGGAGAACTCGTTCAAGCGGCTGCGCACCGAGGTCATCGACCTGATGATGGTGCACAACCTGGTCGACACCGCGACCCAGCTGCCGATCATGCAGGAGTGGAAGGCGGCCGGCCGGTACCGCTATGTCGGTGCGTCGCACTCCAGCCCCGAGGAGCAGGAAGCTCTGGCCGAGGTCATGGCCGGCCAGGAGATCGACGTGGTGCAGTTGAACTATTCGGTCGACGTGCGCGGGCCGGAACAGAAGCTGCTGCCGCTGGCGGCCGAACGCGGCATCGCCGTCATGGCCAACCTGCCCCTGGGGCGCGGGCGCCTTCTGGAGAAGGTGCGCGGCCAGCCGGTGCCCGAGTGGGCGGCGAAGGAACTGAACTGCACCAGCTACGCGCAGCTGCTGCTGAAGTTCGTGGTCTCGCATCCGGCGGTCACGGTCGCGATCCCCGGTACGGTCACGCCCAAGTACATGGCCGACAACGTCGGCGCCGGCCTGGGCCCGATGCCGACCGAAGCGCAGCGCGCCAGGATCGCGGCCATCTGGGCGGCCTGAACGCTGGTCACGCGACCAGCCCCCTGCCCGACTTGAAGCCGAACGCAGCCCACCCTATACTTAGCTAATCCCTAGCTAAGGTACGCCGGGCACCCCAAGCCATGACCGTGATCGTCAACATGCATGAGGCCAAGTCCCAGCTGTCGAAGCTGGTGGCACGCGCCTGTCGCGGCGAGGACGTGCTGATCGCACGCAACGGCACGCCGGTGGCGCGGATTTCGGCCGTGGCCGTCGATAAGCCCAAGCGCGTGTTCGGCGCGATGCGGGGAACGATCTGGATGAGTCCGGATTTTAATGATCCCGACCCTGAGATCGAAAAGCTGTTCTACGAAGGGGAGATCTTCCCCTCGCAATGAGCCTGCTGCTCGACACATGTACCTTGATCTGGGTTGTCGTCGAGCCGGATCGCATACCGCAATCGACTCGCGACGCGATTGAATCCGAATTTTCGATTTATCTCAGTGCGGTTTCGGGAATCGAGATCGCAAACAAGGCCAAGACCGGCAAGCTCCGCCTTTCGCTTTCGCCGACCGCATGGTTCGACAAAGCGCGTGCAGATTTTTCGTTGGTCGAGATTCCAATAACTCTCGACCACAGCATCGCCGCCGGCGCGTTGCCGCTTCATCACCGCGACCCGTTCGACCGGCTGCTGATCGCCCAGGCGCGTGCCGAGAAGCTGACACTGGTCACGCCCGACCCGGTGTTCGCGCGCTACGACGTCGCCTTGCTGTGGTAATGGGCGGTGGCCAGCGCGCGACGTCACGCCGGCCTGCTAGGCCGCATCGCGCTGGCCCGCAATGCGCGCACCGGCGTGCTGAGCTACGTGCAGCGCGGCGGCAACCAGACGCGCACCGACCGGGATGGCGTCAGCCTCGACGCCTATATCCACGCGCTGTACGGACTGGCGATGCAGTCCGGCGCCGGCCGCGTGCTGATGATCGGCTGCGCCGGCGGCACGCTGGCGACCATGCTGGCGCGCAGCGGCGTGCGGGTGACCGCGGTGGACATCGACCCGCTCGCCTTTCGCGTCGCGCGACGGCACTTCAATCTGCCGCGGTCGGTGGACTGCGTGACCGGCGACGGACTCGCGTACATGCAATCCACGCGGCGGGTGTTCGACGGCGTCGTGATCGACGCGTTCGTGGGCGAACGGGTGCCCGAACAGTTCATGGGGCCCGACCTGGTGCGCGCCGCCGGCCGCCGTCTGACGGCGGACGGCGCGTTGTTCTTCAATGTGTGCCTGGACACGACGCGCGACCGTACCGCCGACCGCATCGCCGGCCTGTTCCGCGCCGAGGGTTGGCGCACGCGGTTGTTGGACGAAGGCGGCGGCGCGCGCAATGCCATTGTCGCGGCCGGCAACGTCGCGCGGCTGCGCCCGCCGACGCTGACCTTGCCGCCCGCGATCGAGGCGGAGCGGATCGCGCGCGGCTTGCGCGGCTGGCGGTTTCGGCAAATCGTGCGCGGGTAAACTACTCCGCGGGTTGCGGACGGCCGCCCGTGGCCAGGCGCACGTCGCCCTTCAGCACGCCGACGATCGCGCCGGCCGCGAAGATCAGCCAGCCGGCCATGGCGGAGAAGCCGCCGACCGGGGCCAGCGCGGCCGAGCCGCCGAAAGTGCTGCTGTAGACGCTGCCCGAGAACAGCACGAGCGAGGCCGCGGCCAGCACGCCCGCGACCTGCATGATGCGGCGGGCGAGCCCATCGCGCATGACCTGGCACAGCAATCCGACGACAATGACCGCCAGGCCCTGGTTCATCTGGAACTCGGTGGCGTCGATGAAGGTGCGCACCGCGTCGGCCGGATAATTCATCGTCTGTTGCAAGCCGTGGGTGGCGAACGCCGCCAACGCCACCGACGAACCGGCCGCCAGCGCGCCGAACACGAAAAACGCCGCTGTTGATTTGCGAAGGGTCATGGTTGTCCTCCTGAGCCGATGTTGTGCGAACCGGCGCGCGCCCCCCGCGGGCCGGTCAGCGTGCCTCAAGCCGCATGGCCTGTTCCAACCGGCGGAAGCCGTCGAGAAATTGGCGTTCCGCCTCGGCCACCGGCACGGGCACCAGTTTAACACGCCCGAGCGGCTTTTCCTTGAACTTGAGATAGCTGCGGCACTCGGCCTCGGTGTATCCGGCCAATTGAACCGCCTCGGTTGCAGCCGCGGTCCGATCGGCAGACTTGATCAAAACGCGGTCCGCTGCCGGCAGCACGGCGGGCAGGCCGAACCGTATGTGGATGGCGCGCATCAGCCCGGTCTCGACATGTTTGAACACGTCGCCGACCACGGCCTTGAGCGGCGTGATCAGGTCATGGGTGACGAATTCCGAGGCGTCGTGCAGCTTGGCGGCCATCAGCAGCTTGGCCGAGGCGCGCGGTTTCATTCGGCGCACGATCTCGACCACCAGGTCGGAGTGCTGGGCGATGCTCCAGGCATGCGGCCCCCGGGTCTGGCCGTTCCAACGGGCGTTGCGCGCCAGGCCCAGCGCGATGTCCTCGATCTCGATATCCAGCGGCGACGGCTCCACCAGATTCAGCCGCCGGCCCGACAGCATGCGTTGCCAGGTGCCGCGGGCGTGCGGGGCCAACCGGCGGGCGGTATCCGCGACCGTGGCGGACACGGGTGGCGTCGGCCGGGCTCGGGCAGGCGGTAGGCTCATCACGGGCTACGCCCGACCCCATTGAGCGGTCAGGCTTTCCTTTAATTTCGCCAGCGAACAGAATACGTTATACAGGATTTTCGAGGATACGGGTTTCATCAAGTCCCGGCCGGGCCGGGACGACGATCTCAGGACCGTGGCGCGATGGTGACGGCCACCACCGATTATCTCAAGCCCATCAGCTTCCTGGTTGTGGACGAAAAGTCCTACATGCGCCGGGTGGTCAAGAACGTGCTCGAGATCATGGGCGCCAAGAACATCGACGAGGCCTCCGACGGCAAGGAGGCGCTGGCCATCTGCAAACAGTGGGAACCCGATGTGCTGCTGTGCGAGACGTGGCTGAAGCCCATGAACGGTGTGGAACTGCTGCGGGCCATCCGCTCCGACAAGTCCCAGCTGCGCTTCCTGCCGGTCATCATGGTGACCTCGGAAACCCGGCGCGAGAAGGTGATCGAGGCGCGCAACGCCGGGGTGACCGAATATGTCGCCAAGCCGATCACCGCCAAGGGGCTGTTCCTGCGGATTCGCGAAGTGATCGAGCGACCGCGGCCGTTCGTCGACACCAAAGTCTACTTCGGGCCGGACCGCCGGCGGCGGGCCGAGGCCATGTCCGGCGGACAGGATCGGCGCGGCCAGGGCGAGCGGCCGAAGGCGCCGCCGGAACCGCCGAGCGGCGAGGGCCTGACCCAGAAGGAGATCGACCGGTTGGTGGCCGGCGAGGAAATCTCCGACTCCGGCATCAACAAGTAGACGCCCGGGCCGCGCGCCATGTCCGGAGCGGTGGTGATCGTCGGGGCCGGCCAGGCCGGCGCGCAGGCCGCGATCACCTTGCGACAGCAGAACTTCGCGGGCTCCATCACCCTGGTCGGCGATGAGGGCTACGTGCCCTACGAGCGACCACCCCTGTCGAAGTCGTTCCTGGCCGGCGACAGCGCGCTGGAAAAGATGTTCATGCGCGCGCCGGAGTTCTATGCCGAGCACGCGATCGACGTGCGCCTGAATACCTCGGTCATGGCCATCGACCGCACCGCCAAATCGGTGCGGCTGAACGATGGCGGTTCGCTCGCCTACGACAAACTGGTGCTGGCCACCGGCGGGCGGGTGCGGCGACTCTCGCTGCCGGGCGGCGACCTGCCGCAGGTCAAGTATCTGCGCACGATTGCCGACGTGCTCGAATATCGCGACCGGCTCCAGCCGGGGACGCGGCTGGTGATCGTCGGCGGCGGTTACATCGGGCTCGAGGTGGCCGCGGTCGCGGTCAAGCGTGGTTGCGCGGTGACGGTGCTGGAAGCGATGCCGCTGGTGCTCAACCGGGTCGTGGCGCCCGAACTGTCGCGCTTCTATCAGCAGGTTCACGCCGCCGCCGGCGTGACCATCGCGACGACGGCCGGCGTGACGGCATTCGAGCCCGCCGGCGCGGGCGTCGACGTGCTGACGAGCACGGGGCGACGTTTTGCCGCCGATCTGGTGATCGTCGGCATCGGCATCGCGCCCAACGTGGAACTGGCGGCCGCGGCGGGCCTTGCGGTGGACAACGGAATTGTGGTCGATGCCTTCGCCACCACCGCCGACCCGGACATTTTCGCGGCGGGGGACTGCACCAATCATCCCAGCGTGGCTGGCGGCGGGCGCGTACGCCTGGAGTCGGTGCAGAACGCCCTGTCGCAGGGCAAGACCGCGGCACTGGCGATCCTGGGCCAGGGCGCACCTTACGACGAAATCCCCTGGTTCTGGTCGGACCAGTACGATCTGAAACTGCAGATGACCGGACTGTCCCGGCCGGGCGACCAGGTGGTCATCCGCGGCGCGATGGCCGAGCGGAAATTTTCGGCGTGCTACTTGCGCGACGGCGTTTTGGTCGCCTGCCATGCCGTCAACCAGGCCAAGGACTTCATCCAGTCCAAGAAGCTGATCGCCGCGCGCGCCTCGGTCGATCCGGCGCGGCTGGCGGATGTGTCCGTGGCGCTGAAGGACCTGACATAAGCGCATGACCGAGAATCTGTTCGCGTTGTTGCGGGCGCGTTTTCCGCGCGATCCCGATGCGCCGTGCCTGATCCCCCGCGAGGGCGCGGCGCTGACCTATGGCGCGATCGACGCGCTCTCGGCGCGCATGGCGGCGGCGCTTGACCAAGCCGGCGCACGGCCCGGCGACCGCATCGCCGTGCAGGTGGAGAAAAGCCCGGCGGCGGTGGCGCTGTACCTGGCGGCCCTGCGCGGCGGCTTCGTTTACCTGCCGCTCAATACCGCCTATCGCGACGACGAGCTCGACTACTTCCTGGCCGACGCCGCACCGGCGGTGGTGGTGGCCGACCCCGGCGGCGCCATGCCGGGCCTGGCCGCGCGGCGGGGCGCCAAGGCGTTGTTGACGCTGGACGCCGGTGGTCAGGGCACGCTGTCGGATGCTGCCGCGGCGGCGCGCGGCGACGGGGATGTCGTGGCGCGCGGGCGCGACGATCTGGCGGCGATCCTCTATTCGTCCGGCACCACCGGCAAGCCCAAGGGCGTGATGCTGAGCCACGGCAATCTGGCCGCCAATGCGCTGACGCTGCACCGGTTGTGGCAATTCGGCCCGCACGACGTGCTGTTGCACGTGCTGCCGATCTTTCATACGCATGGGTTGTTCGTGGCGCTCAATACCTCGCTGCTCAACGGCACGCCGATTCTGTTCCACGAGAAGTTCGTGGCCGAGCACGCGCTGGCCGACCTGCCGCGCGCCACTGTGATGATGGGTGTGCCGACAGTCTACGTGCGGCTCTTGGCTCAGCCCGGACTGTCGCGGGAGACGTGCGCCCACGTCCGCCTGTTCATCTCCGGCTCCGCGCCGCTGTTGCCCGAGACCTTCGCCGCCTTCGAGCGCCGCACCGGGCACCAGATCCTGGAACGCTACGGCATGACCGAGGCCGGCATGATCACCAGCGCCCTGCCCGACCGGCCGCGGCGCGCCGGCACCGTCGGCTGGCCGCTGCCGGACGTGAACCTGCGCCTCAACCCGGCCACGGGCGAGATCGAGATCAACGGACCCAACGTCTTCACCGGTTACTGGCGCAAGCCCGACAAGACGGCGGAGGACTTCACCGCCGACGGCTATTTCAAGACCGGCGACATCGGCCAGCTTGAACCCGACGGCATGGTGGCGATCGTCGGCCGCGCCAAGGACCTGATCATCTCGGGCGGATTCAACGTCTATCCGAAGGAAGTCGAAGCCTGCATCGACGCGCTGCCGGGGGTGGAGGAGTCCGCCGTGGTCGGATTGCCCCACCCGGATTTCGGCGAAGCAGGCCTTGCCGTCGTGACGCGCAAACCCGGCGCGACAATCACCGCCGCGCAGGTCCGCGCGGCGCTCAAAGACCAACTCGCCAATTACAAGGTACCCAAGCTGGTGGTGTTCGCCGCCGACCTGCCGCGCAACGCCATGGGCAAGGTGCAGAAGGCCATGCTGCGCGAAGCCTACCGCGCGGAATGGGATAAGTCATTGTTAGATAAAGATAAATCTATCTAGTTTTGGCGCGGCTTGCGGTCATGGTAGAAACGCGTGCGTTTTCTACCATTCGCATCGATTGGCGACTCCGATGGGCCTCAACATCAAGAATCCCGAGACCTACCGCCTCGCGGCCCGGTTGGCGCAGCTGACCGGCGAAAGCATGACCAAAGCCGTCACGGTTGCGCTGGAAGAACGGTTGAGCCGGGTGGAGCGCACCTCGGACATCGAGGCGCGCATGGCGCGCGTGCGGGCGCTGATCGACTCCGCTGGGTACAAGGGACAATTCCGCGCAGATGAGGACCCGACCGCGTTCTTGTATGACGAGCACGGACTGCCGAAATAAATGGTCATCGATACATCGGTCATCATTGCCATTCTCAACGACGAACCGGAAGCGCCCGTGTTCGCGAGCAAGATCATGAGCGCCCCCCAAGCATTCATGTCGGCGGGATCGTATCTGGAAGCCGGCATCGTGCTCGATCAACGGCGCCGAGACGCCGCCATGTCGGCATTGGATGATTTGATCGAAAGATTGGGCATCCGCATCGAGCCGGTGAGCGCCGAACAGGCCCGCGCGGCGCGCGCGGCCTATCGCGTCTACGGCCGCGGCAACCACCCCGCGGCGCTCAATTTCGGCGACTGCTTCGCCTATGCGCTGGCCCGGGCGCTGGACGCACCGCTGCTGTTCAAGGGCGGCGACTTCGCGCGCAGCGACGTGGCGATCGTCTGACCTTCAGTCCGTCAGGCAGTCCGTCAGGCCGAGGTCGCGATCGGCAGCGACAGGTCCGGGCCCCATTCGGTCATCGAGCCGTCGTAGAGTGCGACGTTGTCGTGGCCCAACAGCATCAACGCGAACGAATCCGTGGTCGCCGAAATGCCGCCGCCGCAATAGGTGATGACGCGATCCGCCGACAGCGCTCCGCAAGCGGCGAACTTCGCACGCAGATCCTTGGCCGGCAGGAACGTCTTGGTCTTAGGGTCGATCAGGTCCATGGCGTAAACGTTGACCGAACCCGGGATGTGCCCGGCCCGCGCATATGACGCGCTGAACTTCTTGCCCGAGTACACGTCGGGATGCAGGGCGTTGATCAGGCAGATGTCGGCGCGGCCCAGCGCGGCGGCGACCTCGGCCTTGCCGATGATCTGGCCGGCGCGCGGTTTGGCTTTGAAGTTCGCCTTGGCGACCTTGGCCACCGTGTTCGTGACCGGGCGGCCCTCGGCCAGCCACTTGTCCCAGCCGCCGTCGAGCACCTGGACCTGGTCGTGGCCCATGGCGCGGAACATCAGGAACAGGCGCGTCGCCCAGTAGTTGGCGCCCCGGCTGTAGAGCACCACGCGATGCCGGTTGCCGATGCCGTGGGCCGACATCACCGCCGCGAACTGCGCCGGCGGCGTCATCATGAAGCGCAGCTTGGGATGCGGCGCGGCCAGTTCCTCGACCAGGTCGATGAACGTCGCGCCCGGAATGTGCGCGGCGCGCCAGTCGTCCACCCCCTTGCGGATGTCATAGCCGCCGTCGGGACGGATGCTCATCACGACGTTGCAATCGACGATGCGCAGATCCTTGTCGCCCAGGCGCTGTGCCAGTTCCGCCGTGGACATCAACAGTTCGGGTCGGACGTAGCCGCGCGAATCGCGCGCCGGAGCAGCCGAGGTTCGCGCCCTTGCGCGTTTGAGCTTCGGCTTCGGTTTCGACTTCGGTTTGGGCTTCGGTCTTGGTTTCGACTTCAGCTTGGCTTTCGATTTTGCTCGGGCCATGTGCGTTTCCTCGCTCGTTCGGTTACACCGCGAGCGCCGATGACAGCGGCAGCCGATCGATCTCGCGGCCGGTCAGCGCGGCGATGGCGTTGGCCACCGCCGGACCGATCGGCGGGACCCCGGGCTCGCCCACGCCGGTGGGTGGCGCGGTCGACGGCACGATATGCACCTCGACCTCGGGCATGTCGGCCATCCTCAGCACGCGATAGGTGTCGAAATTGGCCTGTTGCACGACGCCGCCGTCGAGCGTGATGGCGCCGGACAACACGGCGCTCAGCCCATAGGCGATGCCGCCTTCCATCTGTGCCGCGACGATATTGGGGTTGATGGCCGTGCCGCAGTCGACGGCGCAGACCACGCGTTCCACTTTGATCCGGCCGTCGGGACCGCGCGATACTTCGGCCACCTCGGCCACATAGGACGCGAAGGATTCCGCCACCGCGAGTCCGCGGGCGCGGCCCGGCGGCAGCGGCGTGCCCCAGCCGGCCTTCTCCGCCGCCAACTCGAGCACGGCGCGATGGCGCGGATGGTCGGACAGCATCGACAGCCGGAACGCCAGCGGATCGGCGTTGGCGGCCCGCGCCAGCCGATCGATGAACGTTTCCAGCGCGAAGATGTTCTGGGTGTTGCCGACCGAGCGCCACCACAACACCGGCACCTTGACGTCGGGGGTGTGCACGTCCACCCGCACGTTGGGCACCTCATAGGGCATGTTCTCCAGCCCCTCGACCTGGCTGGGGTCGTAGCCGAGCTTTTCCACCTGCGCGCCGAACGGCGTGCCTTTCAGGAGCGACTGGCCAACGACGCGGTGGCTCCAGGCGACGATCTTGCCTTGGGCGTCGAGCCCGGCCTTGACGCGGTGATGGAACATCGGGCGATAGAATCCGCCGCGCGTATCGTCCTCGCGGGTCCACTGCAGCTTGACGGGGGTGCCGGGCGGCAGCGCCTTGGCGATGTGCGCGGCTTCGACCATATAGTCCGACACGGCCGTGGCGCGGCGGCCGAAGCTGCCGCCCGACATCAGTGTGTGGATCTGAACCTGCGGCGGGGCCAAGCCCAGGACCCTGGCGACATTGCCCTGATCCACCGTCTGGAACTGGCAGCCGGCCCACACCTCGCACGCATCGCCGGTGAAGCGGACCACGGCGTTCAGCGGTTCCATCGGCGCGTGAGCGAGGTAGGGGAAGTCGAACGTCGCCTCGACGATGCGCGCCGCGCCGGCCAGCGCGGCCTCCACGTCGCCTTCACCGCGCGCGACCACGCCCGGCGTCTCGGCGAGCGCTTGGTACTCGGCCAGCAATCGATCGGTGCCCCGCATCTCCGCCGCGGCGTCGTCCCAGGTGACCGTGAGTGCGTCGCGGGCGCGCATCGCCTGCCAGAAGGTCTGCGCGACCACCGCCACGCCGCTGGGGATGACGGCCACCGCGATCACGCCCGGCATGACGCGCGCCACCGCGTCGTCGACGGTCGCGACCGTGGCGCCGAAGCGCGGTGGATGCGCCACTGCCGCATGGACCATGCCCGGCAAGACCACGTCGGCGCCGAACTGCGCGCTGCCGTCGGTTTTGACCGGGACATCCAGCCGCGGCAGCCGCGTGCCAATCAGCGTGAACCGGCCGGGATCTTTCAGCGGCACCTCGGCCGGGACCGGCAGCTTCGCGGCGGCGGCGGCGAAAGCGCCGAACGGGGCGCTGCGCGCGCTGGCGGCGTGGCTGATGATTCCTTTCTCGACGGTGATCTCGCCCGCCGGCACGCGCCAAGCCTGGGCCGCGGCCTCGACCAGCATCGCCCGCGCCGTCGCGCCGGCCTGTCGCAACGGCGTGTACGAACCGCGGATCGAACCGCTGCCGCCGGTCATCTGGATCGGGCTGCCATAACGGGACGCATCGGCCGGCGCCGTTTCCACCTGCACCTGGGACCAGTCGGCGTCCAGCTCCTCGGCCACGATGGTCGCAAGCCCGGTGTAGACGCCCTGGCCCATCTCCAGGTGCTTGATGATCACGGTCACCATGCTGTCGGCGTCGACGCGCACGAAGGCGTTGGGGGCCAGCACGGCATCGGACGCAACCGCCGCGCGCGCGCCACGGCCGAACACGAAGCCGACCATCAGGGCGCCAGCGCCGGCCAGCAGGGCGCGGCGCGACGCAGCCATGTCAACAGGAAGCGCGGTCAACGGGCGTGTCATTTGAAGTCTCCGGGGAGGGGGCGATCAAGGGCGTAACATAGCCCTTGGCGCGGCCGATCCCAACCCGGGGCAGCGATGTTTCAGGATGATGACGGCGAGGTCGCCAGTTCAGGGAAACACCGCGCCAGCATGCGCTGAGTGTGGTCGACCAGATTACGGTGTTTCAACGTATGGGATTTGAGCGGGAAATCCCACGGCGTGCGGATGATGGAGGCGACGAAGGCGAACATCACCGCGTCCAGCACCGTCGGTGCGTCGCCGAACGCCCAGGGCCGGCTGCCCAGCCAGTGGCCGAGCGCATCCACGTCGGCGATGCCCAGGCGCCAGATCTCCGCAGGGGCGTGACGCCCCAGGCCGTGCCCGCGCATCGCCTTGATCACCGAGCGCTGGATGAGCGTACCGACGACCGGCATCAGCCAACCCGGCAGCCCGGTCGCCCCGGCGATGTAGCTTTTCACGTTGTCGGCGTTGTCGGGATCGGCCCAGCGGGCGAAGACCGCCGCCCAGTACAGGTGTTCCTCCATCAGCCGCTGGAAGGCGAGCGACTGGGCGCGTTCGGCCAGCGTCAGCCGGCCATCGACGGCATGACCGGTGAGCTTTTCCAAATGATCGACGATCAGCCCGGAATCGGCGAGCGGTTGGCCGTCGATCTCCACGTACGGCGCCTTGCCGGTGGACGATTTGGGGGCGCCCTTGATGACGGCGATGGTGTAATCGAGCTTGGCGAGGCGCAGGTACGTTTCGAGCTTGATGCAGAACGGGCTGGGGTTGGGCAGGCCGTAC
>JANRJB010000358.1:0-2002 GCA_033764265.1 Rhodospirillaceae bacterium
TGGTCCGGCCTACGAGACCAGCGCGCCCGCCAGGCCGTGCTGGCCGTCCTGCAATGGTTCACCGATCATCCGGCTCTCCCGAAACCCGGCGTCGCCGCAAGGCGTTGAATTTATAGCCGGTTTTCGGGGCGGGAATGGTAAGACTCCAGTGCCCAGTTTTGTCCTGAACGGCCCACCATTTCAAAAAAAGCGCATGATCGATGCGTGCGGCCGCGCCTAGCCCGGAGCAGCGAACCTTTACCAACGCGCACAGTTCGCCGTTGCAGTCACTGTAACTCGTGCGCCTGATTCAACCGCGCGACACTCAATCGCACACCCTGCAACAAGGGCGGAAACTGCACTCCCGCCTCCTGGCGATGGTCGCGTCCCTTGGTGTAGGCTCCGCCCGCGGCCGCCGGCGGCCGACTTTATCGACCCGCGGGCCGCGGGCCCGGGGGGCTTGGCCCGCGACGCCGGAGGCACATCACGCGACGTCACGCCGCACGACCATCTTCAGGGGACACGCCATGACCGAATTCGCCTACGACCTGTTCATCATCCTGCATCTGCTCGGCTTCGTGTACTGGCTGGGCGGCGACATCGGCGTGTTCTACTCCAGCGGCTTCGTCGTCAATCCCAAGTACTCGGCCGAAACGCGCATGGTCGCCTCGACCATCATGATGAATCTCGACGTCGTGCCGCGCATCTGCATGACCCTGATGCTGACCATCGGCGCCACCCTGGCCAGCCTACAGGGCATCGATCACTATCCGGGGCAGATGGTCGCGCTGTGGATCTTGGCGCCGGTCTGGCTGTTCATGGTGGTGTATATGCACTTCAGCCACGGCAGCCCGCTCGCCAAGAAGATGGCGCCGATCGACTATTGGCTTCGCCGCATCCTCATCGTCGGGATCATCGCCTCGGTGATCTACACCATCGCCACCGGCCGGCTGGCCGGCACGCCGTGGCTGACGGCCAAGGTCGGGCTGTTCGCCTACCTGATCTTCTGCGGCGTCATGATCCGCCGGCACCTGCCCGACTTCATCGTCGGCCTGCAGGCGCTGGCCAAGGGGTCGATCACCGACGAACAGAACGCGCGCATGGCCGCGAGCCTGGGCAAGGCGCGGCCCTGGGTGCTGTCGATCTGGGCCGTGGTGTTCCTGGAGGCGGTCCTGGGCGTGGTCAAGCCGGGCAACGACTTCGCGCTGAAATTCGCGGGGCTGTTCTAAAGGCCGCCAGGGTCAGGTGCCGAGCCGGCGCGATGCACGGTCCGTCGATCCACGACGTCGCCGCGACCGCCCGCCGTCTTCGCCTGACCGACGGCCGCGCGGCGGCCAAGGCTCACGTGGAGGCCGAAAGCGCAACCGAACGGTTCGCGCGCGATCCGGCGGCGCAGCTGGCCCTGGGCGGTCTGTACACCGAATTGGGTTTCGCGGACGAGGCCGAGGCCGCGTTCCGCGCCGCGCTCGCGCTCAAGCCCGGCTCGATCACGGCCCGCAACGCCATCGCCACGTTGCTGCTGGAACGCGGCCAGCCCGATGCGGCGGTGGCCGAGCTGGCCCGGCTGGTCGACGAGCAGCCGCGCCAGGCGCTGTTCCTGTCCAACCTGCTGCTGACGTCACAGTACGTGCCGGGCGTGACCGCGGAATCGCTGTTCGATCTGCACAAACTTTGGCGCGCGCGGTTTCCGGCCCCCACGCCGCTGGCCGCGACGCCGCGCGACCCCGACCCGGAGCGAAAACTGACCGTCGCTTTCCTGTCGGCCGACTTCGCGCACCATGCCGTGGGCTATTTCATGCGGCCCTTGTTCGCCGCGCTCACGCCCGACCGCTGCCGCCTGATCGCCATCGCCAGCGGCGCACGGCGCGACGCGGTCACGCCCCTGTTCGCCGCGCTGGCGCACGACTGGCACGACGTGGGCGAGAAGCCCGACGCCGAGGTGGCGGCGCTGGTCGCCTCGCTCGGCGTCGACGTGCTGGTCGACATGGCCGGGCATACGGCTGGAAACCGATTGGGCGTGTTC
>JANRJB010000360.1:0-4511 GCA_033764265.1 Rhodospirillaceae bacterium
CTGATTCCCGAGACGCAAGTGGCGGTGATCGAACGCTGTTCGGGCCACGGCGGGTCGTGGGGCATCAAGAAGGGCAATTTCGACGTGGCCACCAAGTTCGCCAAGCAGACGGTGGACCGGGCCGCCCAGGCCAACAAGGCGCACCTGGCCTCGGAATGTCCGCTGGCCGGCAAGCACATCGCGCAGGGACTGGGCGAGCGCGCCAGCGCCGCACCGGACGGAACGCCGTCGGTGCATCCGATCCAGATTTTCGCCAAGGCTTATGGGTTCTAATGTCATGGCCGGAACGACCGTCATGAAACGCGAGATCACCCGCGCCGACCTGATGCCGGTGGACGACTACGCCCGGATCCGCCGCGCGCACCGCGCGCGCCTGGTCGAGGTGAAAAAGAACCGCCGGCTGCTGGTGGGGCCGTTCGCCACCTTCCACTTCGAGAACTACGACACGATGTGGGCCCAGGTGCACGAGATGCTGTACATCGAGAAAGGCGGCGAGGCGCAAGTTCAGGGCGAGCTGGACGCTTACAACCCGCTGATCCCGCAGGGCCGCGACCTGGTCGCCACCCTGCTGATCGAGATCGAGGACGAAGTGAAGCGCGGCCGGGTGCTGGCCACGCTCGGCCACATCGAGGACACCATTACGCTGACCTTTGCCGGCGAGACGGTCAGGGCCGCGCCCACCGACGATGCCGAACGCACCACGCCCGAGGGCAAGACCTCGTCGGTGCATTTCCTGCGCTTTGCCTTCGCGCCGGCCCAGGCGGCCAGGTTCAAGGTTCCGGGCACCCAGGTGATCCTGGGCATCGGCCACGCCAATTACGGACACATGGCGGTGATGCCCGAAGCCGTGCGCGCCGCGCTGGCCGCGGACCTTGACTAGCTAATCGATCGTTTCGTCGTCGCGCAGGCCCCACAGCATCGACCGGTCGAGCCAGCCCTGCGCGCCGGCCACCTCGACGCGGCAGTAGGCGCTGGCGGTCGGGCAGCGCTGCACCGTGACGATCACGCCGGCCTCGAGGCTGGCGATCAGCGCGGCCTGATCGTTGCCGGCCGCGCGCAAGGCCTGTGGCCCCGCCGCCGCGTCGCCGGGCTTGACCACGGCCGTGCGCCGGCCGCTCAGCATGCTCTGGTGGACCCAGCCTTCGGCCCCGTCGGGATCGCGCACCCGCCGCCAGGTCTCGAACTCGGCGACGATCTGCATCGGCAGCGACTTGCGGACGTAAACCCAATCGACCGGGTAGCGCACGCCGGGGCCGGTGCGCAGGTTGACCGGCGCGGAGCGCAGCGAGGCGAACCGCGGCAGCGGCAGTCCCGTGGGCGCGGCCGATCCGCCGCTGACCTCGCCGGGCTGGGGCTCGGCCGATTCCGATCCGCCCGGTTCGGGCTGGGCCGCGACACCGGGATTGCCCATCCACGCCGCCCACAGCGCGGCACACAGGACGAGGCGGCGGCCGATCATCGCCAAGCGCTTGACGTGCATGGCGCTATCTATGGCCCGGAACCGGCCGGCTTGGCAACGCGGGCGACGCGCCGGCCACGGCATCGGACTGCGTGGATCAGAAGCATGGACACAGGCCAGCGCCATTGGTAGGCCTTGGCGAACGCGACCGGCCCAACCGGCCCATTTCATCGCCCAGTTCAACCCGGCAGCAGTCAGGTTCCCGTGGCCCGCCCCAAACCTACCGTCGTCGTGACCCGCAAATTGCCCGAGGCGGTCGAGACCCGCATGATGGAACTGTTCGACGTGCGCCTGAACGTCGACGACCATCCGTTCAACACCACCGAGCTTCTGGACGCGGTCAAGGACTGCGACGTGCTGGTGCCGAACCTGGCCGACCATGTCGACGCCCGGGTGATCGCCGCCGCCGGCCCGCGGTTGAAACTGATCGCCAACTTCGGCAACGGCACCGACCACATCGACGTCCAGGCCGCCCATGCCCGCGGCATCATCGTCACCAACACCCCCGACGTGCTGAGCGAAGACACCGCCGACATGACGCTGGCGATGATGATCGCGGTGACACGGCGGCTGATCGAGGGCGCGCGACTGATCCAAGGCGGCAAGTTCAAGGGCTGGAGCCCGACCCACATGCTGGGCCACCGCTTCTGGGGCAAGCGGCTGGGCATCATCGGCATGGGCCGGATCGGCCTGGCGGTGGCCCGCCGCGCCCGCGGCTTCGGCATGGCCGTTCACTACCACAACCGCCGCCGGCTGCACCCGGAGATCGAGGCCGAGGTCGAGGCCACCTACTGGGAAAGCCTGGACCAGATGCTGGCGCGCACCGACATCATCACCATCCACTGCCCGCACACGCCGGCGACGTTCCACCTGCTGTCGGAACGGCGGTTGAAGCTGATCAAGCCGTCGGCCTACCTGATCAACATGGCACGCGACGAAATCGTCGACGAGGCGGCGCTGATCAAGCTGTTGGCCGAGAAGCGCATCGCCGGCGCGGCGCTGGACGTGTTCGCCCACGAACCCGCGGTCAACGCCAAGCTGCTGGTCATGGACAACGTGGTCTTGTCGCCGCACATGGGCTCGGCCAGCATCGAGGGGCGCGTGGCCATGGGCGAAAAGGTGATCATCAACATCCGCGCCTTCATCGACGAGCACGCCCCGCCCGATCGCGTGCTGCCGACCCTGAGCTGAAGCCCGGGCGGGCCATCCGCCTGGCCCCGGTGCGTCGCACGCCTTGGTCATGACCGCGCCCGCCGTTCTGGACATTGCCGACCGCGATCCGCTCACGGCTTTCGCGCCGCTGGCGGCCGAGCCGTTCGCCGTGCTGCTGGACGGCGCGGCGCCGGGGCCGCAAGGGCGCTGGGCGTTCGTGGCCGCCGACCCGCGCCGGACCTTGACCGTTCGACGCGGTGCCGACGCGCCGCCGCTGGCGGGCGTGCGCGACCTGTTGGGCCCGCGGCGCGCACCCTGGCCGGGGCCGGGCCCGTTCGCCGGCGGCGCCATCGGTTTCCTGGGCTACGAACTGGGCGGCGCGTTCGAGCGCCTGCCGCCGCCGCGCCCGGCCTGGTTTCCGGCCGAGACCGCCTTCGGCCTGTACGACACCTTCGCGGTGTTCGACCTGATCGCGCGCCGCGCCTGGGTGGTCGACGCGACCGGCGATGCAGACGCCGCGCGATGTTTCGCCGCGCGGCTTGGGTCGGGCGCGCAACCCGCGAGGCACTTCGCGCCGGTGCGCTGGTCGGCAATGTCGGGCCCCGCCGACTATCGCGCCAAGATCGGCCGCATCGTCGACGACATCCGTGCCGGCGATATTTTCCAGGCCAACCTGACGCAGCAATGGCGCGCGGACTGGCCCGCCGGCCTGGCGCCGTTCGATGCCTACCGCGCCTTGCGCGCCGCCGCGCCCGGCCCGTTCGCGGCGTTCATGGCGCTGCCGGACAACGCCGCGATCCTGACGGTGTCGCCCGAACGGTTTCTGACCGTCGACGCCGGGGGCGTGGTGGAGACGCGGCCGATCAAGGGCACCCGGCCGCGCGGACGCGATGCGGCCGAGGATGCGGCCCTGGCCCGCGACCTGCTGGCCAGCGCCAAGGACCGCGCCGAGAACCTGATGATCGTCGATCTGCTCCGCAACGATTTGTCGCGCGTCTGCGCGGCCGGTTCGGTGACCGTGCCGCAGCTGTGCGGGCTCGAGACCTTCGCCGCGGTTCATCACCTGGTCTCGGTCGTGACCGGCCGGCTGCGGCCGGGTCGCGACGCGCTTGACCTGCTGGCGGCGTGCTTTCCGGGCGGCTCGGTCACCGGCGCGCCGAAAATCCGGGCGATGGAGATCATCGCCGAACTGGAGCCCGTGGCGCGCGGGCCCTATTGCGGGGCGCTGGCGTGGCTGGGCTACGATGGCGCCATGGATTCGGCCATCCTGATCCGCACTCTGATCAAGAGCGGCGCACTGGCCGTGGCCCAGGCCGGCGGCGGAATCGTCGCGGACTCCATCGCCGCGGACGAGTATCAAGAGGTGCTGACCAAGGCGCGCCCGCTGCTGGCCGCGCTCGGCGGCATGGCGACGGACTTTGTGGACTGAACCGTGAGCATCGTGTGCCTGAACGGAACGCTGATGGACGCGGGCGCGGCGCGCATTGATCCGTCCGATCGCGGCTTCACCCTGGGCGATGGCCTGTTCGAGACGATCGCGGTGACGGCCGGCACGCCGCGCCGGCTGCCGGCGCATCTGGCGCGTCTGCGCGACGGGGCGTCGGTGTTGGATCTGCCGCTGCCGTGGAGCGATGCGCAACTGGCGCAGTGGATCGAGGCCGCCGTGTCCGCCAATTCTTTGGCCGACGCCGCCGTGCGCCTGACCGTGAGCCGCGGGCCGGGGCCGCGCGGCGTGCTGCCGCCGGCCGCGCCGGCGCCGACCCTGGTGATCGCCGCCGCGCCGCGGCCCGACATGGACGGCCCTGTCACGCTTTCGACCTGCGGCCGCACGCGGCGCAATCAGCATTCGCCGCTCGCGCGCATCAAAAGCCTCAACTATCTCGACAACGTGCTGGCCCGC
>JANRJB010000388.1:0-14245 GCA_033764265.1 Rhodospirillaceae bacterium
GGTCGCCACCAGGTAGACCTCGGCCGAATCCTTGCGGCTGGCGGGTGGCTTGGCGTGTTTGACCGTGGCGCACGCCGCCTTGATGCGCTTGAGCAGTTCGCCCTCGGTGCCGCCCTGGAACACCTTGCAGACGAACGCGCCGCCGGGGGCGAGTACCTCCGCGGCGAACAGCCACGCGGCCTCGGCGAGCGCCATGATGCGCAGGTGGTCGGTGCCGGAATGCCCCGTGGTCGGCGCGGCCATGTCGCTCAGCACCACGTCGGCCGGTCCGCCGAGGGCGGCCTTCAATGCGTCCGGCGCGGCGGGGTCGAGGAAGTCGAGCGTCAGGCACTGGGCGTGCGGCACCGGCGTCCAGGGGTTGATGTCGATGCCGACCACGCGGCCCCTGCCCTGACCGGTTTCCTTGTCGGCCTGCACGCGTTCGACCGCGTACTGGGTCCAGCCGCCGGGCGCCGCACCCAAGTCCACCACCCTCTGCCCGGGCTTGAGCAGGTGAAAGCGCGCGTCGAGCTCGGCGATCTTGTACGCGGCGCGGCTGCGCTTGCCTTCCTGCTTGGCCTGCCGCACGTAGGGGTCGTTGAGCTGGCGTTCCAGCCACCGCACCGACGAGGCCTTGCGCCCGCGCGCGGTTTTCACGCGCTGCTTCAGGCCGCGCCCGCCGGCGCCCGCACCGGGCCGTGATGGCGACATGACGGGCCGATCAGTGCGCCGCGGCGCGCGTGGCGTCGGCGCAGGCCGCGACGTTGAGCGAGTCCGGGTGGATCATGTCCATCAGCAGGCCCTCGCGCAGGCCGCGGTCGGCCACGCGCAGCTTGCCCACCGGCCAGGTGCCGCAGATCGCCTCCAGGATGGCGCAGCCGCCCAACACCAGGTCGGCGCGCTGCCAGCCGATGCACGGTTCCGCCGCGCGCTGCTGCAGGGTCATGCGGCACAGGTTGCGGCTGTTGGCGCGCAAGGTGTCGAAGTCGAGCGTCAGGCCGTCGACGGCGGTGCGGTCGTAGCGATGGAGGCCCAGGTGCAGGCCGCCCAGGGTGGTCACGGTGCCGGACGTGCCGATCATCTGCGCCTGGCCGGCGGCGATTTTCTCGCCGATGCGGTGCCGGGCCTCGAACGGCTGGAGCAGGCGGCGGGCGCGGTCGGCCACTTCGTCGTAGGTTTTCTCGCACAGGTCGCCGCCGCCGCAGTCTTCCGCCACCGTCACCACGCCCATCGGCAGCGAGGTGCAGCCTTCCACCGCCATCGCTGCCGCACCGTCGACGCGCACGAACAGGACCTCGGTGGAGCCGCCGCCGATGTCGAACATCAGCACGTAGGGCACGGCGGGGTCGAGCAGCGCGGCGCAGCCCTTGAGGGCCAGCGTCGCTTCCTGATCGGGCGTGATGATGTCGAAGTCGAGCCCGGTTTCACGGGCGACACGATCCAGGAACTCCGCGCCGTTGGCGGCCCGACGACACGCCTCGGTGGCGACGTGCCGCGACGCTGCGACGCGGCGGCGCTGCATCTTCTCGGCGCAGCGCTTCAGCGCCTCGAGCGTGCGCTCCATGGCGTCGGGCGCCAGCCGCCCGGTGGCGCTGAGCCCCTCGCCCAAGCGGGTGATGCGCGAAAACGAGTCGACCACCTGGAAATCGCCGCCGTTGGCGCGCGCCACCAACAGCCGGCAATTGTTGGTACCGAGATCAAGCGCGGCATAGAGCGGTCGCGCGGCGCCTGAGCACGGCGGACCATGCGGCAACCCCTCGTCGGCGCCGTTCACGCGACCATCGGACATGGTCGACACACCCTTTCCCCGGCCGCCGCCGCGGTCGGTTCTGACCTGCGGCACGCGACCACGTTCCTCTGCGGCCATGGTAATCGGTCGGCCTGCGACCGTGAAGCGGCTTCAAGTGTCGAGGAAGGCCCGGATCTGGCCTGCAACCTCCGCGGTGTGCAGGTCGAGCAGACCCTGGGCCATATACGGCAGCACGACGAAGCGGGCATTCTTGAGCAGCGGACGGGCGCGTTCGGTCTTCGCCCCTTGCGGATCGTCGGTGCGCATCACCAGGACCGGCGGGCCCAGCTTCGGCAGGTGTTCGGCGAAGTCGTAGTCGAACGCGGCATTGTGGCCCCACCAGGATTGCGGCCCGCCGCGCTGGATTTCGGCGAAATGGCGCACGAACAGATCGATGGGATAGCCGGGCGGCGCGCCGCGCTTCAGGTGCTCCCACCACTTTCTCAAATGCGCCATGTCCCAGGTGTAGACCTCGGGCGCGTAGGTGGCGCGCTCGGCTGCCAGTTCCTCGGGCGTGTAGATCGGCGCGCCGAACAGGACCAACCGCCGCACCTGGGTGGGGCGCTGCAGCGCCAATGCGCAGGCGATCTTTGACCCGGTGAAAAAGCCCATGACATCAACCGCGCCCACCAGCCCCAGCGCGTCGGCCGCCGCGCCATGGGCGCGCGCATAGTCTGCAATGCTCGGCGGCGCAGCGTCGGTGAATCCGCGCGGCACGTCTGACTCGCCGTAGCCCGGCGTGTCGGCGGCCATGACGAAGCGGTCGGCGGCCAGCGCCGGCATCAGGTTCGCGAACGCCACCGACGACGACGGGCTCTGGTGGATCAACACGACGGGCGGCTTGGATGCGTCGTGTGGGCCGGCCGTGCGCACGTGCAGCTGACCGAACGGACCGTCGATGAACGTGCGGCGGATCATGGCTTCGGCGATAGCCGTTGCGCGCCGGCGACGAAGCGCCAGGACTGCGCGACGATGAACATCAGCAGCACCGCGACCGCGGCGTAAACCGCCAGATACCCATAGGCATCGGCGAGCAGCCCGGCCACCAGCGCGCCGGCGATGCGCCCCGCCAGCTGGGTGGACGTGGACAGCCCCAGGATGGTGCCCTGGTGGCCTTCGGGCGCGTGGCGCGACAGCACGCTGGCCAGCACCGTGCCCCACACCGGGCTCGACAGCGACAGCACCATCATGCAGGCGAAGGCATAGGGCGACGCGGCGAACGCCATGAACACCGACACCACGACCAGGTCTAGCCCGGCGGTGATCAGCATCGCCTTTTCCTCGCCGAACTTTTTCGTCAGCCAGCCGATGCCGGCGAACGACGTGACCAAAAACCCCAGGCTCAGCACCGCGGTGGCGAAGCTGGTGGTGCTCGCGCTCCAGCCCCGCGCCATGCCCCAGTAGGGGAAGATGAACTGCTCGGCGTTGAACTTGAAGCCGCTGGCGAAGATCATCGCCAGCAAGAGCCACACCGCCGGCACCCGCGCGGCGTCGGCGAACCGGGCCTTGGGCTTCGGCTTGGCGCCGGCGACCTTGGCGATGGCGGCTTCCTTCAGCGCCACGGCCACCACCAGTGCGGCCAGCGCCGACAATGCGCCCGCCACCAGGCAAGGCACGGTGTGATCGAAGTCGTCACCCGCGCCGACGGTGAGCAGGCCGCCGATCGACGGGCCGATCGCCAAACCCACACCCATCGCGCCCATCACCCGGCCCATGCCCTTGGCGCGCTGGTCCGGCGCGGTGTTGAGCGCGACATAGGCCAGCGCGATGGAGTTGGCGCCGTGGAACAACCCCTGCAATGCGCGGGTGGCGAACAACGCCCACAGCGAATCCGCCAGCGCGAAGCCGACGAAGGCCAGCGCCGTGCCGCCCAGGGTGCAGATCAGCGCGAAGCGGCGGCCACGGGCGTCGGCGACGCGGCCCCACAGCGGGTTGCCGAGAATGCCGACCACCGGCATCAGCGCGAACAGCACCGACACCTCCCACGGGCTGGCGCCATAGCGGGCGCCCAGGAAGGGCAGCATCGGCAGCACCAGACTGACGGGAATAGCGTTGATGGTGACGGCGAGCAGGATGACCGGCATGGGGCCACGCTAGCCGGTTCCCAGGGGCCGGCGCACCCGCGGCCGCCGGGTTGGCCGGTGGATGGAATGGCCGCCAAAAGCCCCTTACCGCCGCCAATCCAGTCGATTCGGCCCCGCGACCACGGCACCCGCGCGAGGCCTTGGCGGGTCAGGGGCGAATGCTTTATACAGCCCGTCCGTCCGTCACCGACGGTGGCGGCACTGACGCGCCCTGCTGGGGGATCGTCTAACGGTAGGACAGCGGACTCTGACTCCGCCAGTCTAGGTTCGAATCCTAGTCCCCCAGCCAATATCTTGAGTTGTATATAAATCTCTAAACACTCTTTACGATACTGCGCGTTTCCGGGCGGAATGCGCGCGTTCTCAGTGCTCGTCACCCGGAGACTGATGTTATCGCGACGCGTTGCGGCCGACCGGCGCAGATGGGTTCGCGGCAGCGCCCGCACGGGTCGATCGGGCACGAAACCCCGATCATGTCGCCCACCTGCAATGGCGCAGCCAGCCCGCCATCATCATGAGGCCGGAAAAATCCACCTTGCGGCGCCCCAGATCCCAGATCCGGACCGCCATATGGAAACGAAGCGCCATCAACGACAATGCACACAGAACAAGTCAACACTTGAGACGGATGCCGTCAGCCGATTGCTCATGCTCTCCGTCGCTGCCTGATCGCGTTTCCAATCTGCGAGCGCCGTGACGTGGCGTGGTCGGCAGGGGCGGTGGCACAAATCAACCTCGATCTGATGGCCGCAATTGCACCTAGCCGTCACCGCTCTGGGTCGCGCCAGAACGGCGCCCGCTGGCGCTGCTTCTCCAGTACGCCCGGATCGAACGGCACCAATTCATACCCTTCGTAATGCGGCGGGCGCGCGGGGTATCCGGTGTCGGTCTCAAGCGCCGCCCTGACGGCGGCATCGGCGTAATACGCATTGTAGGTGTGCCGCAGCAAGGAAGCGAACGCCGCCGGCTGGCCGGCTTCGAGGTCCGATAACGCCCGCTCCCGCGCCGCCGCGTCGCGCGCGGCGAATCCAGTAGGAAGGCGCGCGAGAGCGTTCGCGATCGTACCCAGCGCGCCGTCAAGCGCCGCGTCGGCCACGCACGCGGCCGCGATGGCGGGATGGCCCGCGCCGGGATAACCCTCGCCCGCGGGGATCAGCGCATTGAGCACGGCGGCCAAGAGCTTCATGTCCAGTTGGGATTCGGCGGCGTCGGCCATCGTGTCCTCACAGATCGCGGTGCACGGCGACAATGCGGTCGGCCGCCCGCAGCGCCAGCGCTTGCAGCGTGTTGGTGGGATTGACCGCGGCGGCGGTGGCGAAGGCGCTGCCGTCGATCACGAACAGATTGGGCGCATCGTGGGCCTGGCTGAAGGCATTCAGCACCGAGGTTTCGGGGTCGGCGCCCATGCGCGCGGTCCCCATCAGGTGAAATCCCGCCTGCTCCACCAAAGGCGTCTCGAACACCTCGCGCGCGCCCGCCGCACGCATGATCTGGCCGCACGTCTGCAGGCCATGCGCGATCATGCGCCGGGCGTGATCGTCGACCGCATACGCCATGGCCGGTGCGGGCACGCCGTGGTCGTCTTTCAGCGCGGGATCGAGGGTGATGCGATTGTCGGGGTGCGCCAGATCCTCGCACACGATGGCGGCGGTGGCGGTGTGGTTGAATACCTCGCGGAACCGCGCGCGGTGGCGCCGGCCCCACGGGATCGGCACGCCGTAGCCGCCCTGCGCGGTCAGCACCGGCCCGAAACTGCGCAGGAATTGAATCATGTACCCGCGCTTGAAGCCGCGCGAGGGGTCGGTCTCGTAGAATTCCTGGCTGGTGATGCAGTTGGCGGTGATGCCCTTGTAGCCTTCCAGGTCCTGGTCGAACACGCCGGTGACCAGCGCCACCGGATGCAGCATCAGGTTGCGGCCGACCTGGCCCGAGCGATTGGCCAGCCCGTTGGGATGAGCCTTCGATGCCGACAGCAGCAACAGTCGCGGCGTGCCGATGCCGTTGGCGGCCACGATCACGACACCGGCGCGGGCGCGGCGCGCAACACCGGCGGAGTCATAGAACGCGGCACCGATGGCGCGGCCGGCGGCGTCGGTTTCGATCTCGAACACCCGTGCTTTCGTCACCAGCTTCGCGCCGGCGGCCAGCGCCTTCGGCCAATAGGTCACGTCGGTGCTGGCCTTGGCCCGCATCGGGCAGGCCAGTTCGCAGGGACCGCAGTTGTTGCAGTCGCCGGTTTCCTCGCCATAGGCCGAGGAATAGGCCGCCACATCGTTGGGCCACCAATGCCAGCCGAGGTCGTCGAGCGCCGCACCGATGCGTTCGGCCCCCTTGCCGATCGACAGAGGAGGCCGTTGACGTGGCGGGCGCGGCGGATTGGCCGGATCGCCGGCGAGGCCGGAGATTCCCGACATGACGTCGTTGAGGTCGTAATACGGGGCAAGATCGCCATACCCGATCGGCCAGTCCTGCCCGACGCCGTCCAGGCTGCGGGTGCGGAAGTCGGACGGATGCATGCGCGGGGCGTGGCACGACCACATGATCGTCGAGCCGCCGACGCCGTTGTACATGAGCGGCTTGATCGCGCTGGCGCGGTCCTGGACGGGATAATCGGCCGTGCCGCCGCGAACGTTCGGGTTCGGGTTCCAGGCGCGCTGGCGCACCAGTTCCCAATCGTCGCGGGTGCTGGGAATCTCCAGGTAATCGAGCCAGTCGCCCTGCTCCAGACAGGCGACGCGCGCACCCTGGCTGGCCAATCGCCATGCCGCTGCCGCACCCGACGCGCCGGCGCCAATGATCAATGCGTCCGCGGTCAGCTCACCGGCCGGCAGGTCATCGGCGCGAACGGCGGCCGACAGCCGTGCCGCCGCCAGGCCCGCGACGCCGCCCAGAAGGGAGCGTCGGGCAACCGACATGGCGAGGGTCCTATTCGGCGGCCTGACGGGGGACGACCGGGCAGACCTCTTCCTTGGTGACAAGGTCGTAGACGAACACGAATTTCGCCATGCCGGTCAAAACCGCGGCGACCATGCCCATCTCGACGATCTGCGCGTCGGAGTAATGGCGGCGCAGCCGGGCATGCAGGTCCTTGGTCAGTTCTCCATGCATGTTCTGCAAGGTCATCTGATCGGCCAGTTCGATCACCGCCAAATCCTTCTCGTCGAAATCGGCCGCCGTCGCGGTCGGGATGGCGTCGATCTGGCGTTGGGTGACGCCGGCGGCCAAGGCGTCCACTGCGTTCCACTTGTTGCAGAAGTAGCAGCCGTGCTGTTTGGACAGCTTCAGGCGCAACAGCTCTTTGGTGCGCACGTCGAGCGTCGTGCCGGGGTTCGCGTTATAGAAGATCCCCCGATAGAACCCGTCGAAGTACCACTTCATCATCGCCGGATTGTTGGCCATCACCTCGACCACCGCGGCCTCGCCGGTGCGCGCCATGCCCAGGTCCCAGACCGCCTGGGTGTCGGGGTCCATGTGCGAACGCGGAACGGCGGCGAGATGCGGTTGGGGCATGAGGTGAACTCCTGGATTTGCGGCGGACGGCGCTGCGAAAAAAGGCGGCCAAAGTGTATATAGAATTGCATACGCCGTATAGCGGGCCCGCACTGCAACCGACCCGCTCGCCATCTGCGCCGCACGGTGCGCGCCGGCAATTTCAGCAATGTGAATTATCGGATATAACCACTTGAACTGTAACAGTTATCCTGCATTGTCTGATCGGCGTTTGCGGGCCGAAGTGGCCCGCATCTTATTGTGGGTGTTGGGCCGCAATCGCGTTAGCGTTGTCCACCCGAGAGAGCTCCGTGAAAGGCAAGACCATGCCGAAATCCCGCCGTGACGACGCCAGCAAGGAGGGGCAGTCGCTGGTGCAGTACGTCGTCGAGCGGATCACCAAGGGTGTCGAACAGGGCCGTTATGTTCCGGGACAACGGCTGATCGCGGCGGACCTAGCGGAGGAGTTCGACGTCAGCCGCGCGCCGGTGCGCGAGGCGCTCCATGTGCTGGCCGGCGAAGGCGTGGTCGATCTCACGCCCAATCGCGGCGCCATGATCCGCAAGGTGAGCAACAAGGAGCTGATCGACCTGTTGGATTTCACCGAGGCGATCTGCGTGCTCGGCGTGCGGCTCGCCACGCCCAAGATGAATCGGCCCAAGAACCGCAAGATCATGGACGCCGCTGTCCAGCGCATCCGCGAC
Organism: Rhodospirillaceae bacterium; assembly: GCA_033764265.1. Classification (GTDB taxonomy): domain Bacteria; phylum Pseudomonadota; class Alphaproteobacteria; order Rhodospirillales; family Rhodospirillaceae; genus VGEM01. The sequence goes on from JANRJB010000388.1 coordinate 8,046, forward strand.
GCCTACGACAACCGGATTCCGCTGCCGTTCATCCGCACGCTGTACCAGTATCACGTCGACCTGAACGAGATCTCGGGCAACTTCTTCGTGAACTTCTTCTATCGGCGCGTGCCGTTCCACTTCTTCAATCCGCTGTTCGCCGAGGCGATCCCCTCGTCCGCGGCGCAGTGGGACGGGTTCATGAAGGATTACGAGCACATCCACGCCGCGCTCCTGACGCTCGACCCCCACATCTCCACCACCAGCTTCATCACCCACATGCAGTGGGTAATCTCGCTGGTGAGGAAGTAGCGGCGAGCGCCCGCGCTTACTTCGGCTTGGCGAGGTCGGGCGTCGGACCGGTGCGTGTCCAGCCCGCGCGGTAGTCCGACGCCACGCCGCGCCCGGCCGGCCGATAAGGCACCTCGGTCGTGGTTTCGTACCCGCCCCATTTCTGCCCCTCGGCCGATGCACGCCAAGCCTGGTAGTCGGCCGACTGCTCCTGCAGCGCGCGGATCGGATGGTCGTGCCATGGCACATGCGGCGTCGGCGCATCGTAAGGCGCGCCGTCGAGATAGGCGCCGCACAACTTGCGCGCCTCCGGATACGGCCGCGGCGGCCACGGAAAGCCCATCGGCGCGTCGGTGTGCACCAGGATCAGCGCCCCGGACCGCGAAACGAACGGCGCGTGGTACCACTCCTGCGGATGGCCGACGACGCTGCCGATGCCCATCTGCCCCTCGTTGACGAGGAAACAGTCGCCCTGCAACAGGATGATTTCTTCCCAGCACTCGTGATGGACGTGCTCGGCCTCCGAGATCATGTTGGGCTCGATGTACTGGAAGCGCAGATATCCGCCGGGCCCACCGTCGAAACCCTCGTCGTGCGGATGCGGCACCGGGTCGGGCAGGCGCAGCGATTTGTGCATGACGCCGTGCGCGCCGGGGATGCTGGGCGTCCACGGCTTCTGCCAGGTCTTGATCGCGCGATTGCGCGTCAGCGGATAGGAAAACGCCGGGATGTTGGGATTCAGGAACGCGAGCGCGAGCGCGCCCGTGCGCGAGTGGATTTCGCCGCCGCCGCTCAGCTGCGGCAGATGCAGGTAGCCGCCGCTGCCGACGGTTTCGCCGTTCAGGGCCATGTCGCCGCGCAACAGAAAAAACTCGAGCGATGCGTCGGTCGCATCGGTGCGCGCGCGCCACCCGGGCGGCGCCTCGACCACGAACGTGTGCGCGCCCGATTTCGGATCGCGGCTCATCAACGCGCCGGACATGCCGCCCAGCGGCGCGGGCGCGTCCAGCCGGGCCCGGCCGAGGGCCAGAAAATTGTAGAATGTCGGTTCGTCCCGCCGCCAGTGTTCGCGCGCCATGATCCCCCCCTCCGCTGTCGCCGCCGCGCTTGCGGCCGGCGATTTTGCATGCAGAATAACATGCATCATTGCATGAAAGTCACCGGAGAACGGGCCCATGACGGGCGGAACACGCGACTTGCTGCTGTTGGTCTACACCCCGCGCGAGGACAGCAATCAGCGCGGTTACGAGGACTGGCTGCGCACCATCGACAATCCGTTCTTCAACGGCGTTCCGGGCATCCGCCACTATTCCAACTGGAAGGTGATGTCGCCCGCCGATTGCGCCTTTCCGTACACCCATTTCGACCTGATGTTCCTGGCCGACGCTGCGGCCAAGGACCGGGTGTGGTCGAACCCCGAGGTCATGACGTTCGCCCAAGGCTGGACGGAAAAATGGGGCCGCTACCCGCGGGCGACGCCCGAGACGATGCACATGAACTACTCCGTGTTCCTGTGCTCCACCGTGGCGGGCGACCAGCGCATGGCGGGGCGCAACCTGACCATCATGCCGGCCAAAGGCCCGATCGCCGCCCCGCCCGGCGACCAGGTCTATGAAATCGCCGAGCCGGTGCTGGGCGATGTGCGCTTCACGCACTTCGCGCTGCGCTACCTGCCGGACGGCCGCGCGGTTGACGCGGCGACGCGTCCGGCCGGCTGTTATGCCGCCGCCCAGGCAAGCCTGATCGCCGCGCCCAACCGGGATCGATAGCTACTTCTTGGCGGGCGCCGCGGCCTCGGCGGCCTTCAGGTCGGCCAGCGTCGGGAACGGATAGTCCGGGCTCGGCGGACAGAAGCAGATGTGGCGCAGCGGCTGGTCGCCCAGCACCTTGACCTTTTTGCGCGCGCCGATCGGGTACACGTAGATCGTGCCGGGCGTGATCTTGGCGGTGATCACCTTGTCGTACAACGGCGGCAACCACACCTGCACCTCCATTTCGCCCGATAGGCAATACTGGAACTCGTCATGCACGAAGGTCCAGACGAACTCGTCGCCCGGCATGAAATCCTCGATGATGACCTGGCAGTTGGGCTGGTTGATCGCCGAATAGCCGCGAATCTTGACGCCGGGATTGAACGGCACTTCGAACAGCGGCGCCTTGTCGAGCGCGGCGTTGTCGATGAGGTGCGCCTCGAACTGCGAGCGCGGACTGGGCGCGAGGCCGGTTTGGGCGGTTGCCTCGCCGGCGGCCACCGCGGCCGCGGTGACGGCGGCGAACCCGCCGCCGGCCAGCACGGTGCGGCGGCCCACAGTCAGGCGATCGGGGACAATGCGGTCGGTCATGTCGGTTCACTCCTTGCGGTCGAAGAACGTGGATTAGAAGGCGAAAAGGCGGCAGGTGGAACCCGCCGCCTTTCCCGCGTCGCTGCGCGAAACGCCGGCCTCCGTTAGAAGCGGTAGCGGCCTTCGATGCCGTAGCTGCGCGTGGGCGCCTTATACGGCACGTTGATGATCGAGAGCAGCGGCACTGTCTCGCCCGCATACTTCTCGTTGGTCAGGTTGCGGCTCCACAACGACAGGTCCCACGTCTCGGACGAGAGGCCGAGGCGGGCGTCGACCAGGTCGACCGGATCGCGGCGCGAGCCCGGCAGGTTCGAGGCGTCGTACCACACGCTGCCGAAGCGCTTGTACTCGACGCGGCCGATGACCTCGAGCGTATCGTTGACGGGCGCGGTCAACTGGGCGCCGGCGAGCCCGTTGTACTTCTGCACATACGGCACGCGGTTGCCCTCGAACGCCGGCTGGGCCAGCAGTTTGGTGATCTTGGCGTCGACGTAGCCGAATCCGGCGAAGAACTGGACCATGTCGCTGACGGCCAGGTTCACGTCGGCCTCGAAGCCCTCGATCTTCTCCTTGTCGATGCGCGAGACCGCCTGCAGGCTGCCGACCGGGAAGAACTCGAACTGCTGGGCGTCCTTGACGTCGGTACGGAACACCGCGCCGTTGATGGCCGCCCGGCCGTCGGCGAAGCGCAGCTTGAAGCCAAGTTCGTAGGCGTCGGTGGTTTCCTTGGCGTAGTTGTCCTGTACGAAGATCAGATTGACATTGCCGCCGGCCGCCCGCGCGGCGTCGAGCAGCACCTGCCGGCTGCCGATCAGGTTGAAGCCGCCCGACTTGAAGCCCTTGCCGTACGAAGCGTAGATCGTGCCGACTTCGTCCGGCAGGTCGTAGGATAGGTTCACCTTGGGCTGGAATTGCTTGAAGGTGGCCTCGTCGCGGCAGTTCGCCGCCGTCCGCCCGGTGCGCAGCACGCACAGGTTATAGGTCGGCGCGCCGCCCACCAGGTTCGGGCCCGCCGGCGTGGCGGTGCGCACGGTGCGTTCCTCGGTCTCGTAACGCGCGGCGACGTTCAGATGCAGTTCGTCGGTGATGTCGAACTGAACGTTGCCGAACGGCGAGTAGTTGGTCACGCCGAAGCGCGAGTCATCATAGCCGACGGTCGGGTTGGTGGTGCCGGGACCGCTGGGCAGGAAGCTCGGCGAGACGCCGCCGCCGGTGTAGAGCCCGTTGATATTGACCCGCCGCAAATTTCCGTCCTGGAAGTAGCCACCCACCTGCCAGCTGACGCGGGCATCTTCATCGCTGGAGGAGATGCGCAGTTCCTGGGTGAACGCCTTGTTCCGGTTGCGCCATTTCTGGGTCAGGTCACCGAACAGGCCGGCGAAAATGCCGAAGTTGTTGAGCGGGTTCGAATAGTCGGCGTAGGGCAGCCCCTTGCCCTCGTACTGGTCGTCGATGACGCTGTACGAGCTGACCGATTCCAGCGTGACCATCTCGAGTTCGTGGGTCAGGCGCAGCGAGAAGCTGTACTTATTCTGGACGTTGCGGCCGACCACGTCGTTGACGAACGGAATTTCGTGCACCCGGTTGGTGTTGACCTCGGTGATGCGCACGCCGCCGACGGTGGTGCCGACGATCTGCGCGTTGAAGGCGATGGCGCCGCCGGTGCCGTGGTTGCCGGCCACGGCGAAGTCGGCGGTGGTGTTTTCGCCCTGCCAGCGCAGACGCAGACGCCCGGATTGGTTTTTCCAGCGATGCACCTTCTCACCGGTGAATTCGTTGGTGAACGGCCCGTCGCTGTCGGTCAGCGACGCCGACAGGCGCATGCCCAGGTTCTCGGTGATCGGCCCGCCGACACCGCCTTGCAGCTTCATCGTATTCCAGTTGCCGTAGGTCGCGGTCGCCGTGCCGTCCCATTCGTCGCCCGGGGCGCGGGTGGTGACGATCAGCGCGCCGGCGGTGGCGTTACGGCCGTAAAGGGCGTTCTGCGGGCCCTTCAACACCTCGATCTGCTGGACGTCGAAAGTGTCGCCGTTGAATTCGTTCTGGGTGGCGAGCTGGACGCCATCAACCACCACCGCGACGGCGGACTCGGCGAAGCGCACCGATGACTGGCCACGAACGTTGAGAAAGAATTCGCCCTGATGGTTCGAGGTGACATAGCTGAAGTTGGGTACCAGCGCGATGTAATCCTCGGGCCGCGTGATGCCGGCGCGTTCGATCGCCTCGCTGGTGAACACGCTGACGGCGACCGGTGCATCGAGCAGCGACTTATCGCGCTTCAAGCCCTTGACGACAATTTCTTCCAGTGCCGGCTGCGCCAGCACCGGTCCGAACCACATCGCCGTGGACGCCATGAGCATGGCGATCAACGACGAGCGCCGCGACACGTAATCAGATTTCATCTGCTCTCTCCCGCATGTTCGGCAGTCGTTGCCTGAGCGCCCCACGCGCTCAATCGCCGCGCCGATGACCCCGAGCGCGACCCGATCCGTCGCGACCACAGCTTACGAATCCATCTAAGACGATCGGGCCGAATGTGTACAGTATTGAATGTGATTTTGCATACAATCGTCCCGTTGTGTTGCCCTTTGACCACATCACGCGTTGGATTGCTGACTGCAAATCTACGCTAAATCAATAGGTTACAGACTCACGCCCCGACCCGTCGGGTGCTGATCGGGGCCCGGCCGTGCAGCGTCGCCCGGGCGGCCACCCGGCTAGGCCACCGCAATGCGATGGCACTTCAACTTCGGCAGTACCTGCTCGCCGAACGCGCGGATGCCCGACACGAAATCCGGCCAGCTGAACAGCATGCCCTCCACGCCGGTTTCGGCGGCGATGTCGTCGAGTCTGGCCGCCACCGTCGCCGGGCTGCCGTGGATCACCGGAAAGCTCATGAAGGCGATGTTGCCGTCTTCCAGCGGCAGCGACAGCGCCGCCTTGAGCCGGTCGGCGGTGCCGCCGACGTTGCCGTCGAGCGCTGCGCTTTTCATGATGTTCTCGATCGCCCCCTGATCGGCGCCGGCGACGATGTCGTCGCCGATCCGCCGCGCTTCGGCGTCGGTCGGTGCGATGATCAGACCGAGCAATGCGTAGGTGCCGACCCGGCGGCCATGGAGGGCCGACGTTGCCTTGACGTTGTCGACAATGGCTTTGAGCTGCTTCGGGTGCGCCATGACGAAGTTGTGGTCGCCGTGCGCGGCGGTGAACGCGACGCCCTTGGGCGACTGTCCCGCGCAGACGATCGGCAGCTCGCGGCCCGGATGCGGCGTAACGGTGCAGTCCTCGAGATTGAAGTATTCGCTGCGGTGCGTGACCCGACCATCGCGCCAGAGCGCCTTGACGATCGACAGATAGTCGGCCGCGTAGTCGTAACGCCGGTTGTAATAGTCGTCGCCGCGCCACAGCCCCATCTGGGTGTATTCGGGCTTGTTCCAACCCGTGACGATGTTGAGGCCGCATCGCCCGCCGCTGATGTCGTCGATGGTGGCCACCATGCGCGCGCAAAGCGCCGGGTGATGCGCGAGCAACGTCACGCTGGGAAACAGCCCGATCCGCGATGTCGCGGCCGCCAGGCCCGCCAACAGC
>JANRJB010000412.1:0-12503 GCA_033764265.1 Rhodospirillaceae bacterium
GGCCAGCAGCGCGCGGGCGCGCGCCGGGTCGTGGGGAATCGGCGGCAGGTCGGGGTTGTGGCCGAAGGTGCCTTGGGTGGCCGGCTGGGTGGCGGGAACGGTGGTGCCGGCCAACAGACCGTCCACCAGCGCCCGGCGGTCCACGGCCAGATTCAAGGCTTCGCGCACGCGCCGGTCGTTGAACGGCCCGTTACGGCCGACCTGATGGAACTGAAGCGCCCAGTTCGCCGCCGTGCGCCAGGTTGCGCCTTTGCCGCCGCCGGCCTCGATCGCGGCCACTTCGTCGGGGCCCAAGCCGAGTGCGATGTCCATCTGGTCGGCCAGCACCGCCTGCACGCGGCTCGCGGCGTCGGGCGCGGCGATCCAGCGCAGCTTGGCGACGCGCGGCGCGCGCCAAGATCCCGCAAAGGCCGACAGCCGCCAGCCGGATTCGTCCATGCGGTCGATCGCATAGGGGCCGGTGGCCACCGGCGCGCGGGCGAACCCATCCGGTCCCAGTTGCCGCCACGCGTCGGGCTCGACCATGTAAAGCAGCTGTAAGTGTCTCGGCAGCAGCGGCACCGGTTCCTTGGTCGTCAGTTCGACCGTCAGGGGGTCGATCGCACGGGCCGAAGCCAGGAAATTCAGTTCACGCGCGACCACCTCGCGCACGGCTGCGGGTCCGGTCAGAAAGGTCACGATGTTGACGACCGCTTCGGCGGTAAACGGCGTTCCGTTGGAAAACTTGACGCCGGGTCTCAGGGCCAATCGCCAGGTGAGGGGGTTAAGGTTCTCCCAACCCACGGCCAGCCACGGCCGGACCACGCCGTTCCGGTCGATCCGCGTCAGCCCGTCGAACACCGCGGACCAGGTGAACACGTGCGGCGTGCCGGTGTTGCGGAACGGATTGCCCAGCGACGGCGGCATGGCCGTGGTGCCGATGCGCAGCACATCGGTGTCCGCCCGGACACCGGCGGGCCAAATGCACATGGCCGAAAGAGCCACCAGGACGTTCAAAAGGCGCCACAATTCGCGTTGCACGTCGGCCACACCCGCCGTCCAATTGCGGAGATTATTGCAAGAACAACCGATTATCGCTTGAGGCCCCGGCCCCTGCATCCCTAAATTCCGCCGACTTCGGAATTCTACGCTGGCCCCCGGCGAACCCACGGCTGCCGATCCGGGCCTTTCAAGTCACATGTCGATCTCAGGTCAACACGGAGGCCCATCATGACGTTCGCTTCAAGGCTGTTTTGCGGCACGACCCTGGCGGGACTGGGGGTCACGATGGCGCTGATGGATGCGCCCGCCCTGGCCCAACCGGCGCTGGAGGAAATCGTCGTCACCGCGCAGCGCCGCGAAGAGAACCTGCAGACGATCCCAGTCGCGGTCTCGGCTTTCACCTCCGCCGAACTCGACCGTCGCCAGGTCACCAAGACCATCGACCTGATCCGCTTCGTGCCGAACATGATCGGCTCGAACAACACCGGCCCGGCCACCGCCAACACCTACTCGATCCGCGCGCTGAACAACACCGAGGCGATCGCCACTTTCGACCCGCCTGTCGGAAGCTACGTCGACGACATCTACATCAGCCGCCAGATCCTGAATAACTTCAACTTCTTCGACGTCGAGCGCGTGGAGATTCTGCGCGGTCCGCAAGGCACGCTGTTCGGCCGCAACACCACCGGCGGCGCGGTCAACGTGATCCTGAAGAAGCCGGGCGAGGAATTCGGCGGATTCGCCGAGGCCGGCTACGGCCGCTACGACAAGCTCAGCCTGCGCGGCTCGGTCGACGCGCCGTTCTCCGACAAAGTCCGCACCAAGGTCTCGGCGTTCTACGTCAACGACAACGGCTACGTGAAGAACCGCACCACCGGCGACCGCCTGAACGACGAGGACAGCCTGGGCCTGCGTGGCGCGGTGCGCGTGCTGATGTCCGACACCGTGATGTGGGACTTCTCGCTCGAGTATATCGACTCCACCTACGCCAACGTGCTCAACAGCTACGATCCGGCCACCGGCGACCGCTTCTCGCTGACCGGCTTGCGCAAGGGCGTGGCGCAGTTCGCCAACGTCACCGTCAACGACAAGCGCAACTACACGTTCAACAACAACGCCGATTCGACGGCGGCCACCTCGAACTTCAGCATCGAAGTGGGCGACACCGGCGCGCTCAACTTCATCAGCGGCCTGCGCCTCACCGACCACAACTTCCTGCTGCCGTTCTTCAACAATCCGTCGCCGAACGACCTGTTCGCGTTGGCCAACGAAGGCGATCACGATCAGTTCACCCAGGAAATCAAGTACTCCGGCAGCTTCATGGACGGCCGGGTCGACGTCGTGACCGGCCTGTTCTACCTGTTCGAGGACAACGTCACCGACTTCGCCGACATTTTCGCCGGCGGCATCAGCGCCGACCGCATCCTGAAGAGCACGGCCGAGGCGGCCGCGGTTTACGCGCAGTTCGACGTCAACGCCACCGACGCGCTGACCATCACCGCGGGCATGCGCTACACCGACGAATCCAAGAAGTTCACGCTGGACCCCAACATCAACCCGCGCTGGGCGACGCCGTTCTCCACCCGCGACATCCAGGCGCTCGGCATTCCCACCAGCAAGAAATCGAAGATTTGGACGCCGCGATTCGCGCTTGAATACAAGGCCACCGACGACATGCTGCTGTACGCCTCGGCCACCCGCGGCTTCAAGTCGGGCGGTTGGAACGCGCGCGGCACTCAGGCCTCGGAATTCCAGCCGTTCGATCCGGAAAAGGTGTGGAGCTACGAGACCGGCGTGAAGTCCGATTTCTTGGATCGCACGCTGCGCGTCAACCTCAACGCCTTCTACATGGACGTGACCGACTTCCAGCTGCCGGCATCGTTCGTGCGCCCCAACGGGACCATCGCGTTCATCACCCGCAACTTCGCCGACCTCGAGAACTATGGCCTCGAGGCCGAGTTGACGTGGGTTCCGGTCGAAGGGTTGAACTTGTTTTTGGCCGGCGGCCTGCAGGAAGCCGACTACAAGAACCTCAACCCGTCGATCCCGACCCAAGCCGCCAACTGTCGTGCGCTTTTGGCTATTCCGGTGGCGACGCGGCCATCCACCGCAGGCATCTGTAACGCCGGCATCGTCACCGTCACCGGCGACCTGGCCGAGCCGGTGCGCGCGCCGGACTACTCGGTCACCTTTGGCGGCAACTACGCCATCCCGGTCGCCAGCGACTACGTCTTCACCCCCAGCGTTTCGGTGCGCCGCGTCGGCCGCTCGCCCAACAGCTCGTCGAACTTCCCCGCCGGCATCCAGCCCGCCTTCTGGCAGGCCAACGCCGGCGTGACCTTCGGCGACAGCGAAAACCGCTGGGAAGTGGCCGCGGAGTGCGAAAACTGCTTCGGCGAGCGCTTCATCACTGCGTTTTTCGTCGGCCCGTACATCGACGAGCCGAGCCGCTGGAACGTGCGCCTGCGCTACAACTTCTGATTCAGCGCCGAATCACTTGAGTCGGGCCGCGCATCACACCGGTGCGCGGCCCGTTCCGTTTGGACCGCAGCGAATCGCGTGCGCGTCGCACCACCACAGCGCGAAGCCGCACGGGTTGTCTTTCTGGAACCGGCAATTGACCGCGTCCAACTTTCGCGCGCGGAAAGTTTGCCCGCCACTGTGGCGCCCGGGCAACGGCGGTCAAGCAGTTGGGAACAGAGATGTTTTTCCACGGTGCGGCGGCCCGGCCGCCACCCCGCCGCGCCTTTTGCCGGGGCCCCCTGCCGCCGGCGTAGACACGACGCGGGAAAGTCCCAACACTCCCGTCCGCTCGCGCTGTTGTCGCGCGGCCAGGAATGACTCAACAGGTGAGGTCGGCACACTCGGTCAAATTCTTTGAATAAATCAGCAACGCGCACGGGGGGGGAACATGCTCGGGCACAAATCAGCGGGTCCATCGTTGGGGGTTGTCGTTGTTACTTCGGGGTTGATCGCGCTTGATGGGGTGGCGTTGGCCCAGCCGGTGCTCGAGGAGATCATCGTCACCGCCCGCAAACGAACCGAGAGTCTCCTAGAAGTACCGATATCCATCACTGCCTTCTCGGCCGAACAACTCGACCGTGGCGGCTTCACCAGTCTTGAAGACCTGTCGTTCCGCACCGCCGGCCTTCACTACAACAAACAAGGCGGACAAATTCCGGGACGGTTCAACACCGCGGTGCGCTTCCGCGGCATGGACACCAACCAGTCCGCCGCCTCGCAGCAGCTCGGCACCGTCTTCATGGACGGCGTCTACGTCTCCCAGGGCGTCGCCGGCATCGACTTTTCGATGATCGAGCGGGTGGAAATCATCAAAGGCCCACAGTCGGCGACCTACGGCCGCTCGACGTTCGCCGGCGCCGTCAACTACGTGACGAAGACGCCGGGATTCGAATACAAGGGCCGGGTGTCTGCCGAATACGGCAAGTTCGGCTCATATGACCTAACGGTCACCCACGAAGGCCCGATCGTCGACGACAAAGTCGCCTACATGGTCGGTCTGCGCGGTTATGGCACCGATGGCCAGTATACCTCCAACGCCGACGGCGGCGAACTCGGCCGTGAGCGCACCAATTCGGTGACGGGGATTCTGTACGCCGCGCCCAGCGACGATTTCACGGCCAAGGCGCGTGTGTTCTATTCGCGCGATCACGACGGACCCGCCGCCGGGATGCTGTTCGGATCGCGCCTATCCGCGCGCGCCGATGGTTCAGCAAACGCCGGCACCAACTGTTTCAGCGAGTTTCAGACCAACCAGCGCGGCGCCACCGCCGATTATTATTGCGGCAAGCTGCCCAAGGTCGACGTCGATCGCTACATCGCACCAAACACGGCGCTGACACCCGCCACCATCGCACTCTTCCGCGCCAGCCAAATCCGCGACCCGCGCGACGGCATCACCCGGCCGAAGATTCCGGGCTTGCCGCTGGTCGACTTCGTCGGCCTGAAGCGCTGGCAGTTCCGTAGTTCGCTGACCATGGGCTACGATTTCGCCGATGGTCATGCGATTTCGGCGCTGCTCGGTTACAGCGACATGCGCGCGAGTTGGGTGCGCGATTTCGATCTGACGCGCGCGCAGAACTTTTTCTCTCAAGACCCGCAACGCCACAAGGACAAAACGCTCGAGGTGCGCATCGAATCCCCGCAGGACCGGAGGCTCACCTATTCGCTCGGTGGCAGCTATTTCAAGGCCGACTTCGTCCAGCAAGGCAACGGTGGGCTGAACGTCTGGGGACAGGACGGCGGCGTGACCCAAGCGGTGCTCAACCCCAATCCGCCGCCCGCCACCATCGTCCTGCCGGGGCCTCACCCCTTCATGCAGACCAATTTTCCACAGGAAGGCGGCAAGACCTTAGGCGTTTTCGGCGCGGTGGGTTTCGACATCACCGAGATGATCACGATCGATTTCGAGTGGCGCTACCAGTCGGACCGCGTGACCCAAGACGACCGCACGCTGCCGGGCACGGATTTCACCGACAAGTTCAAGTCGTTCCTGCCGCGCGCGACGCTGTCGTTCCAACCGGTGGAAGAGACCAACCTGTGGGCGACCTACTCGGAAGGCAACCTGCCTGGCTTCTTTAACTCCGATCTCGCCGCGCTGTCGCAGGCCGATCTCGCCGCGGTACGCGCCTCACCCACCGTGGCCGGCCAGAATCTCAGCCTGTTCAATGAAGAGGAGTCACTGAAGAATTACGAGGTAGGCTGGAAGCAGCAACTATTCGAGAATCGCGCCAATTTCTCACTGGTCGCCTACAAGATGGATTGGACCAACCTGAAAACCCGCTCGCCGGTTGATATTGTCGACCAGAACGGCGTGCGTCGCGTGCTCAATCTCCAATTCAACGCCGGCAACGCCGAGGTCAAGGGCGTCGAATTCGAAGGCGCCTTCGCGGCCAGCGACAACTTGTCGGGAACCGTCAGCATCAACTACAGCGATGCTCAGTACGGCCGCTTGACCTGCGGCTTCGGTCCGTTCAAGCCGCCGCCGGCGGCGGACTGCTCCAACAACAAGACCGCACGATTCCCGGATTGGAGCGGCTCGTTCTCGACCACTTGGACCGACCAGTTCCGCGGCGACTGGAACTACTTCCTGCGCGTCGATGGCGAGTACTTCGGCAAGGCCTGGAACGAGGAGCACAATTTCTCATGGATCGGCAAGTTCTGGCGCTTCAATCTGCGTGCCGGGCTTGAGCGGGAGGACCTGCGCCTTGAGGCCTACGTCAAGAATCTGTTCGACGACGAGAACTACCTGGCGGCGGCGCGCTGGTCCGACTTTTCGGGCCGCTCGCTATTCGACTTCCTGACCAGCCAGGGCGTCGCCGTGACCCCGCCACAGAAGCGTGCCTTCGGGCTGAAGGCGGTTTACGACTTCTGACCGTTGCGGCTGCCCGTCAGCCGAAGAACTAGTCGGGGCCCGCCTTTTGCAGTGGGCCCCGTTTTCCTTTTCCGCGCCATCGCAGGAAACAACCACTACGCGCGCGTGAATTTTCGGAGTTGGCCACGCCGGCAGCGGGTGCGCGCGCAATTGTGTGTCTTTCGTGCAACACCGATTCGGTTGTGTTCGAAAGTTGCGCTGAACGGCTTGAATGGTGGATTTGTTTGCCGATACAACCCCCGACTAGCAAATTCTCTTTCAGTTGAATTTTGCGGGTTTTCGACAGGGGGTACAATGATTCGTCAGAACCGTCTTTGCGGCGCCGCCGCTGTTGCCTTGGTCACCGGAATCGCAGCGGTGGACTTCGCCGCACTGGCCCAGCCCGCGCTTGAGGAAATCGTCGTCACCGCGCGCAAACGCGAAGAAAGCCTGCGCGAAATTCCCCTGTCGATCACCGCCTTCTCGGCCAACGACATCGAGAAAAAGGGGTTTCAGGGCCTGGAGGACATCCAGTTCGCCGCGCCTGGCATGCAGTATTCGAACCAGGGCGGACAAATTCCCGGGCGCTACAATTCCGCGATTCGCTTCCGCGGCATGAACGTCAACTCCGACAGCCCCTCGCTGCAGCTGGGCTCGCTGTTCATCGACGGCATTTACGTGTTGGGCGGCACCCAATCCATTCCGCTGGAAGACATCGAACGCATCGAAGTCATCAAGGGCCCGCAGTCGGCCTACTTCGGTCGCAACACCTTCGGCGGCGCGATCAACTATATCACCCGCGACCCCTCGACGACGGAGTATTCGGGCAAAGTCAGCGCGCTCGGCGCGACCTATGACGAGTACAACGTCGCCGTCAATCACGAGGGCCCGTTGGTCGAGGACAAGCTGGCCTACCGCATCGGTGGGCGCATCTACAGCAAGGGCAACATGTTCACCGCATCGGACGGCGGCGAACTGGGCTCGGAATCCTCGAAGTCGATCAATGCCACGCTGTTCGCCACTCCATCCGACAGCCTGACTCTCAAGCTGCGCGGATTTTACAACAAGGACGATGATAGTCCGCCGGCTGGCGGCATCATCGCCGGCATCAGGAACGACAGCTGCACCGGCAAGACCGTGCAGACGCAAGACCCGGCCGCGCCGAATGCCCGGCCGCGCAACTACGTCTGCGGCATCGTGCCGACGCAAGGAAACGCGATCTCGAATCTCAACACCCGCCAGATCATCGACAGCAACACCAGCCTGTTTCCGCAGCAGGCGGCGTTCGTCGGCCGGCCAACCATCCTGATCGACAACCTTGTGAATCGGCCCAACCCGCCACAGGTCAACGTGCCGTTTATCGACCACATGGGGCTGGAGCGCGACGTCATGCGTTTCTCGGCCTCGGCCGACTACGCGTTCGACAGCGGCTATGCAGCCACTTTGCAAGGCGGCTACAACCGGCTGCGCGCCAACTGGATTCGCGACTTCGGCCTGTCGGCCATCGAGAACTGGTACTCGCGCGACCCGCAGGACGCCAAGGACTTCTCGGTTGAAGCGCGCATCGCTTCGCCGGACGATCAGGCGCTGCAATGGCAGATCGGCGGCAACTACTATTATCAGAAGTTCATCCAATCGGGTTCGGGTGGTGACGCCATCTCGTTGTGCACGACCATCATCTCACCGCCGCCACCGGGCGAGCGCTGCACGCGCAACCCGTTCGTCACCTTCAACTCGCTCCTGCAGAACACCGACAAGATCAAGGCGTGGGGCGTTTTCGGCTCGGTCGGCTACGACTTCACCGAGCAGTTGACGTTGAACCTGGAAGGCCGCTACCAGCACAACGACGCGCGCACTGCGATCCTGACGGCCCGCCCGCTGAAGGTGGTCGACAAGAACTTCCTGCCGCGCGCGATCCTGCGCTGGACGCCGACGGACGAAACCAACGTCTACGGTAGCTACGCCAAGGGCGTCATCCAGGGCCAGCCAAACGCCCAGATCGCCACCGCCACGCCCAACGAGCTGCGCCAGTACCTCGCCCAGATTCCGACCGCGGCCGCCACGCTGCCGGCGGAAATTCTCGACATGTATGAACTGGGTTGGAAGCAGTCGCTGTGGGAGAACCGCGCCAATTTCAACCTCGCAGCCTACTACGGCGAGTGGAAAGGCCAAAAGGGCCGCGGCGTGGTGGTACTGCAGGAAGACTGCGGCAGTCCCAGCCATGGCTTGTCTGGTGGCTGTGTCGGCGGCAGTCCGCCCGGCCTCGGCTTGCCCGGCCAGCCGGCGCGTAATCTCGACGGCACGCCGTTCCTCAATTCGCGCAATGTCAACGCGCCGGGCACCTCAAAGCTGTGGGGTGCGGAGTGGGAGAGCGCCGTTGCCATCACCGAGAACTGGGACGCCCAGTTCAACCTGACCTACGCGCGCTCGAAGTATAAGGACTTCCTGTTCAACTTCGTGCAGCCGATCTCCGGCTTTTCGCAGCAGAAAGGCAACTCCAACGCCCGCTTCCCCAAATGGATCGGCGCGCTCAACTCCAATTACACGGCGAACCTGACCGACGACTGGGATTGGTTCCTGTCGGGCGACCTGCAATACTTCGGCAAGGCCTACGTCGACGAAAGCAACCTGGCCCAGTGCAACGATTACTGGCTGGTGAACGCCCGCGCCGGCGTGGAACGCGAAGACTTCCGCGTTGAGATGTTCGTCAAGAACCTGTTCGACGACGACAACTGGGCGGCCTGCGCCCGCTGGACCGACTTCGACCAGGCCCCCAACCTCGCCGGCTTGACGTTGAACCAGGGCATCGCCGTCACGGCCCAAGACAAGCGCCAGTTCGGCATCCGCACCTCGATCGACTTCTAGACTTCAAGTCTCTTCGCTATTGTCATGCGTGCAACACGGGCCTCGGGGGCGACCTCGGGGCCCGTCGCGTTGAGGGGCCAAGGCGCGTCCGCGCCTACCGCAATTCCATCGGGGCTTGGTGTTTATTGGGCTGAAGTGGCTGTCAAATAGGAGAATTTCCTCAAAAATCGATTGTGTACGCCAAAAATGTCGAGTACCCATCCCCGGGGTTGCAGCGCCGGGCGGGCACACCGGAAGCGGGGTGCCGGCTTTCCAGCCGCGGCTGCTGCGGGAGTTGTATCGATCAGAGGGGACATCGCATGTCATTGAAATCTCGCCTGGCGTCGGGCGGCGTGATCGCCGCCGTGGTGGTGGCCGTGGCGTGGCCGCTCTCGGCCCAGCCGACGCTCGAGGAAATCGTGGTGACCGCGCGCAAGCGCGAGGAATCGCTGCAGGAAATTCCGATCGCCATTTCGGCGTTCTCGGCCGACCAGTTGAGCCGCGCCGGCATCACCAAGCTCGAGGATCTCACTCTCCAGGTGGCCGGCGTTCAGTATCACTCGCTCGGTCTTGCCATTCCGGGGCGCGTCAATTCCTCGATCCGCTTCCGTGGCATGGACGTCAACAGTCAGGTGCCCACCTTCCAGCTGGGCACGTTGTTCGTCGACGGCATCTACGTGCTGGGCGGCACGCACTCGATCCCGCTCGACGACGTGGAACGGGTGGAAGTGGTCAAGGGCCCGCAGTCGGCCTATTTCGGCCGCAACACCTTTGGCGGCGCCATCAACTACATCATGAAGACGCCGTCGACCACCGAGTACACCGCCGAGATCAACGCCTCCGGCGCCACCTACGACGAATACGACGTCACGGCGTCGTTCGACGGCCCGTTGGTGGAGGACAAGATCGGCATTCGCATCGGCGGCCGGTTCTACTCCAAGGGTAACATGTTCACCGCCTCCGACGGCGGAGCGTTGGGCGAGGAAAGCTCGCGCAGCGTTCAAGGCACCGTCTACGTCACGCCCAACGACAGCACGTCCATCAAGGCGCGCGCCTTTTACGCCCGCGATGCCGACGGACCACCCGCCGGTGGCGCCATTCCCGGCCGTCTGAACGATACCTGCACCGGCACGACCTTCACCACCAAGACCGGCCAGGTCGTCAATCCGGTGCGCTTTCCGTGCGGCAAGGTGCCCGAGCAGGGCACGGCGATCTCGGCGCTGGGCAACAACAAGATCATCGACAGCAACACCTCGGCGATCTCGCCGCAGGGCTTCATCTCGACCGGCGATCCCAACTGGCTGTTGACCAACATCATCCGCCGGCCCTACCCGGCCGCCATCGCCGGCAAAGTGCCGACGCTGGAAGGCATCGAGCTCGAGCGCAACATCTTCCGGGTCTCCGGCAACGTCGAGCACGAGTTCTCCGGCGGCATCACCGCGGCCGTGCAGGGCGGCTACAACCGCCAGGCCGCGTCGTGGGTGCGCGACTTCGCCTTCACCGCCCTCGACAACGGTTACTCGCGCGACCCGCAGTACCTGAAGGACTATTCGATCGAGGCACGCGTCAGCTCGGCCCAGGACCAGCGCCTGCGCTGGCTGGCCGGCGTCAATTACTACGAGCAGGATCTCGTCACCGCCGGCACCGGCGGCGACGCGGCCTTCGCCTGCGTGGACAGCGTGCCGGGCCTGGTGATCGGCGCCTGCGCGCCCGGCCGAGCGCTCGTGTTCGGCAACACGCTCGGCAACACCGATCACGTCGAGACCATCGGCTACTTCGCGGCTCTGTCGTTCGACTTCACCGAACAGCTTAGCCTCAGCCTCGAAGGCCGCTACCAGGACGACGAGTTCACGCGCGGGCTGGCGATCCGCACCACCGCCAACTATAAAAGTTTCCTGCCGCGCGTGATCCTGCAGTATCAGCCGAACGACGAAACCAATGTCTACGCCAGCTTCGCCAAGGGCGTCATCCCCGGCGAGATCAACCAGCCCGTGATCGATTCTCGGTCCGACGCCCGCGTTCTGGCGCAGTTCACCGCCGCCGGCGTCGGGGCGTTCCTCGACGAGGAACTGCTCGACAGCTACGAGATCGGCTGGAAGCAGCAGCTGTTCGACAATCGCCTGTCGTTCTCGACGGCGGCCTATTACGGCGAGTGGACCAATAAGAAAAGCCGCATCGTCGTTCCGGTCAACTTCACCTGCGGACAGTCGCTGGCACCGGTCGGCAACCCGGGCTGCAACCCGGCCACCGGCGGGGCCGCGGCCGGCCAACCGGCCCGCAATCCCGACGGCTCGCCGTTCTTCCAGAACACCAACGTCGTGGTCTCGGGCGATTCGGAAATCTGGGGCTTGGAACTGGAAGCCGACGCGGCCCTGGCCGAAGGCTGGACCGGCGGCGCCACGTTCAACTACGCCGGCAACAAGTTCACCAGCTTCATCGCCAACTTCATCACCGGCTACGCCCGTTTCAACGACGTGCGCGGCAACGCTCACGCCCGCTTCCCCAAGTGGTCGGGCTCGCTCAATACCGCCTACACCGCGGCCCTGACCGACACCTGGGACTGGTTCGTGCGGGCCGATGCCAGCTATTTCGGCAAAACCTTTGTCGACGTCGACAACCTGGCGTTCTGCGACGCCTATTGGCTGATCAACAGCCGCGCCGGCGTGGAGAAGGACGGCTTCCGTATCGAGCTGTTCGCCAAAAACCTGTTCGACGACGACAGCTGGGCGGCCTGCTCGCGATTCTCGGAATTCGACCTGCCCAACGACGCGGCGACCTCGACGCTCTACCAAAGCATCATCGTCGCTCCGCAAAACAAGCGTCAGTTCGGCATCAAGACCGCGATCAAGTTCTAACCGGCGCAGCGCGACTCCGCCGATCCGCCATTTGCGGCCCCGGAGCGATCCGGGCCCGCAGCGTCTCGCCGCCCGCCAGTACGCAAGAATTTTCTAGTACCGGTTTATATTGTAGAATCATGCACCTTTGAGCGACCGCGAACCGTGGTTCGGCGGCCACAGCGATGCGGACTTTGCGGTCCCGGCCGGGTTTCGCCTTTTGACTGGGCAAGCGCCCGGCTTACCCTGGTCGCGAAACGTCGGGGGCGTTGCCGCTCCATGCCGCCGGTCGTGCGCGCCCGCGGCAACGTACGCCACTCATGCCGGTCCCGGCCGGCTTGACCAAGGGGGATTTCGCATGAGCTTCAGGATTCGTTTGGCTTTGGGCGCCGCCGTGTCGGTCATGACTGCGGCGTTGGCGTTGCCCGCGCCGGCCCAGCCGACGCTCGAGGAAATCGTGGTGACCGCGC
>JANRJB010000414.1:0-4958 GCA_033764265.1 Rhodospirillaceae bacterium
CGCGCTAAGGCCGGCCAGCGCAGCCGGAAGCGCACCACCAGCCTCCCTCCAGCCGCAACCGGAACCTGTGGCGCATCATACCAGTACGAATTGTCGCCCAGCAACAGCTGGCCCAGGCGGTCCTTGATGTAGAAGCCGACGATGGGCTGCGCGATCGTGTCCGTCGCTTCGACTACGACCCGCAGATCGACCGCGTCGCCTTCGCGCACCTGATCAAGGCGCGTTTCGGCATCGGGCGCCGTCAGTCCGCCATCGACGATGCGCGCACCGCCGATGCCGAAAGAACTGGCGGTGGAATTGAACGGCGAGCAACTGGTGATGCCGACCTCGAAGCCAGCCGGCGGCGTGGCGCGGTCGAACACCACCACCGCGTCGGCGACCGGCGCTTGAGTTGCGGTCGTTGCGGGCTGCGGGGGCGTTGACATCGGTTTGTGTTCGAACAGCGCGGCGACGTACTGCTCGCACACCAGCACGGCGCTGCCCTGGGCCCGTACCGTGCCGTGGTCCAGCCAGATCGCCCGGTCGCACAAGGCCGCAACCGCGCCAAGGTCGTGGCTGACGAACAGGATCGAGCCGCGGCGCTTGAAATCGTGCAGAAAGCGCATGCATTTCTGCGTGAAACGCGCATCGCCCACCGCCAACGCCTCGTCGATGATCAGCACGTCGGCATCGACGTGCGCCGCCACCGAGAACGCGAGCCGCATGAACATACCGCTGGAATACGTGCGCACCTGCCGGTCGATGAACTCTTCCAGCTCGGAGAATGCGATGATCGCCGCCATGCGTTCGCGCAGTTGACGGGGCGACAAACCGAGGATCGTGCCGTTGAGCATGATATTTTCGCGGCCAGTGAAATCCGGCTCGAAGCCCGCGCCCAGTTCGAGCAGCGCCGCGACCCGGCCGCGCACGGCGACTTCGCCCGAACTGGCGGCAATCGTGCCGGTGATCAACTGCAGCAGGGTCGACTTTCCGGCGCCGTTCGGGCCGATCACGCCCACCGTTTCGCCGCGCCGCACCGTGAGCGACACGCCGTTCAGCGCCTCGAAGCGCGGATAGGCGCGCCCCGGCCAGAACACGTGCAACAGCCGATGCATCGGCGACGGATAGAGCGTGTAATGCTTGGCCAGATCGCGCGCGTTCACCACGGCGTCGTCGAGCCGCGCCGGCACCGGCGGAACTTGTTCCGGCTCAGAGGACATCTGCGAACGTCGCCCGCGCACGGCGGAAAAACGCAAGGCCGAGCGCCATGACGGCCCAGGCCACGGCCAGGTACAAGGCCAGCGCGGTCCAATCGGGCATCCGGCCTTCCAGCAGAACGTGGCGGGCTTGCACCACGATCAGGCTGACCGGATTGAAGCTGATGGCTGTCTGCAGGCCCGGCGACAACCGGTCGACGGCATAGAACACCGGCGACATAAACAGCGCGCCGGTCATCAGTAATCCGATTACCTGGCCCAAGTCGCGGAAGAACACGCCAAGCGCGGCGACGATCCAAGCCAGCCCCACCAGCAGCACCAGGAACGGGATCATTACCAGCGGAAACAGCGCGGCGGTCGGCGGCACCTGTCCGCCCAAGGCCAGCACTGCTGCGAGCAGGATCACGGTGTTGATCAGGCCATGAAACGCCGAGTCAACGATGGTGACGACCGGCATGATCTCAAGCGGAAACAATGCACGTTTGACCAGATTGGTGTGCGCCACCACCGCGCCCATGGCCTGGGCCAAACCATCGGCCATGATCCAGAACACCAACAACCCGGCGAACAGATTGAGGCTGAAGGGAATCTCGGCGCTGCCGGGGTTATCCCAGCGGCTTTGCAGCACGACCCCGAACACGAACGTGTAGATGGCGAGCGTCGCCAGCGGCACAATCATCATCCAGACCAGGCCGAACGCGCTCGCCCGATATCGCCGCGCGATGGCGCGCAGCAGGAACTGCCACAGGGCCGTGCGCCAGCGCACGATCACGGCCATCGGCACCAGCAGATCCAGCGCGGAACTCGCTCGACCGGGGCGCGTGGCCAGCGTGGTCATGGCGTGGTCCGTCCTGACATTCGCGCGACAGCGTCGGCGATGGTGAGCGGTGCGCTGGCGACCGCGAGGCCCAACGCGCGTTGCACGTCGGGCGCGATGAGTGTGGTCGCCTTGCGATGCGCGATGGCCGCGCGGATGGTGCGGTAATGGTCGTATTCCGCCGCCGGGATGCCGCCTTGAGTCGGTACGGTGTTGCTGCCGTCGGTCTTGTAGTAGTAGTCGCCGATGCGCGTGCCGATCAGCGCGAAGTCGGATTTGTGCGCGGCGCAAATGCGCAGCAGCAGGTCGTAATCCTCTTCCATCACCAACGCACTATTGAAGGTCAGCATCGCCTTGGGAATCGCGGTCCGGTCGATGACGTAGCTGTGCAGCGGGCAGAAATTGGTGGTGAAGAGGTCGAGCAGGCCGGCGCCTTTGAAGGTCGGCACCACTTCCTCGGCTGTGTAAAAGTACGAACGATAGACCTCGAGGCGCATCACCCGTACGGCGGCGAAGGCGATGGCAGATCCGGTCAGGCGCAGGCGTTCCACCAAGAGCGCATAGGCTTCGGGGTAGAGCACGTCGTCATAATCCAGGAACGCGAGGTAACGCCCTTGTGCGACGCTCAGCCCCAGGTTCAACAAGACAGCGCGGGCGTCGGCGGGGTCGGCATGCTCCCAGTTGATCACAGACAAATGCAAGTCGGGTTCGCCGTCGAGCAGCGGGGCGAGCGCGGCTTCGGTGGTGGCGATGTCCGCGGCGCTGAACCGCTGCAACGCGAGGATGATCCGCACGGGCCGGTAGGTCTGACCCACAAGCGAGAAAACGCAGCGGTTCAGCTCGCGCAGGCGCGCGGGGTCATGAAACCGGACGATGACATCGAGATGTTCGGCCACGGCATCACCAGCGCGACGCTGCGAAGCGCGTGTCATGCGCGAAATCGGCCAAGGCGCGCCAATGGTCCGGCACGGGGGGCGGTGTCGTTTCCGGCACGGTGGCGCCGCGCACCTTCAGCTGCTGCGCGGCCCACGCCTCGAACGCATCGTTACCCCACTTGCGCGCAAGAATGACGCAGCTCGAAAAGATAAACGCCAGCACGTTGTTGCCGACTTCCCGGTTGGTAACGGCGTGCAGGAACAGCGCGCGTGGGCAGACGCGCAAGGCAAAACCGTTCGCCCGCGCCCGCCACGACAGGTCGACATCCTCGCAATACATGAAAAACGCCTCGTCGAAACCGCCGAGCTTCTCATAGATCGTCCGCGGAATCGCCAGGCACGCGCCCGACACCCACAGTGTTTCGAACGTCGCGGTATCATAGACCTTGGGGTGCTCGACCGGGAACTGCTGCGCCTCGATCAGGGCCGCGTGATCGTGGGCCGCCATCATCTGCGCCAACGCCATGATGGCATCGGGGTGGAACGCCGCATCGGGATTGGCGGCGATGTAGATGTCGGCCCCGCGCGCGAACGCGTCGCGCATCAGCCGATTGTGACCGGCGCCGAAACCCACGTTTCCAGCGGAGGGCAAATAAGCGGCTGCGTCGTCGCCGGCCACGTGCGGCGTCGTGTCCGCGCCGTTGTCGAGCATCAGCACGCGGCCCGCGCGCGACAGTCCGGCCCGGGTCAGGGCGCGGCCGGCGCTACCGACGATCCGGCGCACCTGATCGGCGGGATTGTTGTAGGTGACGACGCCCACGAAAACCTGCGTCGTCACCGGCACCGGCAGGCCGACGCCGAGCGCGCGATCCTGAAGCCGCGCCACCAATTCGGGCGCCGGTGCTGCCAACGGCGGCGGATGGCGCTCACGTGGCGCCGGCGCATCCGAACCCAGCAGTTTGACGGTATGCTCGGCAGCGTAACGGGCCAAGTCGTCGGGGCCGGCGATCGGCACAATGGCCGGCGTGTCGATGAACAACGGCGGATGCGACACTTTCAGCCAGCGATGGCCCGAGTGCTCGCACACCAGGTAGTAAAGCCTCTCGATCGCGTGGGCCAGCGTCTTGTCGATCTGGCCTTTCTCCTCGGGAAAGTCATCGTAGCCGAGGTTCAAATTCAACAACGGCTTCAACGCCGCTGTGCGTGCCCAGAACATCGAACCTGACGGAAAATCGAGCGCGCGGTTGTCGTCGATGGAAAATCCCATCCGCTGCGCGAGCCGTTTGGCGTCGGGCGCGTTGCCACCCCAGTTGATCCAGTGGCGCGCCGGCTCGAAATGCTGCGAGGCAACGATGCCCAGGTCGGGCACGCGGGTGAAGGCCTCGAACACGCTCGCCACAATCTCAGGCGAGCCCAACAGGTTCTCGAGCAGGTAGCCGCGCCAATGGGCCAGCACATCGGCGTGCTTGGACGCCTTGGTGTGAATATGCAGAACGTAGTCGTAGTTCGGGTAGACATCCTTGAAGCAGATCAACTTCGGAGCGATGTCGCGGCCGCGGTTGGGCGCCAGCCGCACCTCGACGCGGCCCCGCGCCCAGCCGGCAAAACCTGCTTGGATGATTCCTCGTTTTGCCGGCGTGTCGGTCGAGACGAATAGATCGAACGCGAAGGGGATGTTCCGCAGGTACCGGCGAAACTCTGGCATCATCGCGTCGTAGTAAGCATGACAGATCACCGCCAGGCGCGGTGGCGGGTTGGGAGCCGACGGATTGTAGCCGAACGGAATCGCCGCGCTGAAATCGCTCTCGATCGGGCGGGCCACCTCACGCGGAGTATCCGCCTGTGGTGTCGTGGCCGGTGCGGCGGGCGTGAAGTTCTGGCCCCGTAGCCACTGCTGATAGCTATGGGTCCCTCGAAACACAGGCCCCGCCAGCTTGAACGCGGTCGCCTTCAAGGACTGGCGCACGCCGGCCGGAATCGGCAGGCGATGGTACGCAGCCCGCAGCGCGCCGGTCAGCCGGTAGCGGAGCGCGAACTTGATCTTGCCGGGCAGCACGCGCGCCGCACGCA
>JANRJB010000421.1:0-2973 GCA_033764265.1 Rhodospirillaceae bacterium
GGCGTGCCGCCGGCGCCGGCGTAGACGCCGCCGCGGCTTTCCACCAACACCACCGTCTTGCCTTTGAGCAAACCCTCGGGCCCGGCCGCGGTATAGCGGAACGTGCGCCCGGCCCGCGCCAGATGATCGATCCACGCCTTGAGCGTGGAGGTGATGGAGAAGTTGTACATCGGCGCGGCGATGACGATGACATCGGCCGCCTCGACTTCCTCGATCACCGCATCGGCGGCGCGCACCAGCTGCGCCTGTTCGGACGAGCGCCGATCGGCCGTGATCGACAAGGCCTGCAGGGTCGCCGCCGTCAGGTGCGGCATGGTGTCGGGCGTGAGATGGCGCTGGACGACGTGGCCCTGCGGCGCCTGGGCGCGCAGGCCCGCGACGATCTCGCCCGCCAGGCGCTGCGAGGTCGAGGCGTCGCCCATCAGGCTCGAGGTAACCAGAAGAATGTTGCTCATGTGCGGTGTCCTTGGTGTGTGTTTGCCGGCGGTCGATGATCGGACGCGCCGACTGTCGAGCCCGACTCTCGCTGGATTCATCCATCTTCGGAATTGGCCAAATTGTGATAGGATTAATCAGTTTAACTGATGGATAAGGCACCCCGCCCATGGGCGACCGGCTGACCCGTGCTTGATCGCCTGACCCTGGATCAGTTGCGCGTGCTGATCGCGGTGGCCGACACCGGCAGCTTTTCCGCGGCCGGGCGGCGGTTGCGCCGCGCCCAATCGGCCGTCAGCCAGGCCATTCAAGCCCTGGAAGGCACGCTGGGGATCGCGCTGTTCGACCGCGCCACCAAGACCCCGGCCCTGACCGACGCCGGCCGGGCGATCCTGACCGATGCGCGCGCGCTGATTCGCGACGCCGAGGCGTTGAAGGGGCGCGCGGCCAGCATCGCCGACCGGATCGAGCCGGAACTCACCTTGGCGGTCGAGGTGATGTTCCCGGTGACGGTGCTGATGCGGAGCCTGAAGGCGCTGGCGGCGGAGTTCCCGCGCGTGGCGGTGACCGTGTTCACCGAAGTGCTGGGCGGCGGCGAGCAGCGCCTGCGCGAGGATGCCGCGCGGCTTGGCCTGTTCGCGCCGCGCCAGGGACTGCAGGACGGCGACTTCGTCACCACGCCCTTGACCATGATCGCCATGGCGCCGGTGGTGGCGGCCGATCACGCGCTGGCACGGCTGAAAGGCCCCTTGGGCCGCGACGTGCTGGAACGTCACACGCAGCTGGTGCTGACCGACCGCACCCAGCTGACCGCGGGCTTCTCCGGCGGCGTGATCGGGCGGCACACGCTGCGCTTCGCCGACATCGCCACGCGGCTCGATTTCCTGCTGGCGGGCTTCGGCTGGTGCAACATGCCGATGCACATGGTCGAGGCGCACATCGCCGCCGGGCGGCTGAAGCGCCTGCGCCTGCGGGAGGACGACAGCTGGCTGTTTCCGATCCATGTGGTGCATCGCCGCGACCGCCCGCCGGGGCGCGCTGGGCGCTGGCTGCTCGACGATCTGCGGGCGCGGCTGGGCCCGGCGCCAGCCGGCGCCACCGGACGCGGCGGCAACTTTCAGGGCGCGGTGGCCGCCACGCCGCACAAGCGCCGATGAAGCTGCGCCCTACTTCCCCGCGCGGTTCTTGACCAGATCGTCGACCACGGCGGGGTCGGCCAGCGTCGAGGTATCCCCCAAACTGCCGATCTCGTTCTCGGCGATCTTGCGCAGGATGCGGCGCATGATCTTGCCCGAGCGGGTCTTGGGCAGGCCCGGCGCCCATTGCAGCACGTCGGGCTTGGCGATGGCGCTGATCTCCTTCGCCACCCAGCCGATCAGCTCGGCGCGCAGGGCATCGGTCGGCGCGGCGCCGGCCTTGAGCGTGACATAGGCGTAGATGCCCTGCCCCTTGATGTCGTGCGGGTAGCCGACCACAGCCGCTTCGGCCACCGACGGGTGGGCCACCAGCGCGCTTTCCACTTCGGCGGTGCCAAGCCGGTGCCCCGAGACGTTGATGACGTCGTCGACCCGGCCGGTGATCCAGTAGTAGCCGTCGGCGTCGCGCCGGCAGCCGTCGCCGGTGAAGTACTTGCCGGGATAGGTCTTGAAATAGGTATCGATGAAGCGCTGGTGATCGCCGTAAACAGTGCGCATCTGGCCGGGCCAGGACTCTTTCAGGCACAGGTTGCCGGTGCAGGGTCCGTCGAGTTCCCGGCCGTCCGCGTCGACGATGCAGGGCGTGATGCCGAAGAACGGCCGGGTCGCCGAGCCGGGCTTGAGCGGCGTGGCGCCCGGCAGCGGCGTGATGAGAATTCCGCCGGTCTCGGTCTGCCACCAGGTGTCGACCACCGGACAGCGCCCATCGCCAACGACGCGGTGGTACCACAGCCAGGCTTCCGGATTGATCGTCTCGCCGACACTGCCGAGGATGCGCAAGGTGGCCCGGCTGGTGCGCCTGACCGGGCCTTCGCCGTCGCGCATCAGCGCCCTGATCGCCGTCGGCGCGGTGTAGAAGATGTTGACGCCGTGCTTGTCGATCACCTGCCAGAAGCGCGAGGTGTCGGGGTAGTTGGGCACGCCCTCGAACATCAGCGTGGTGGCGCCGTTGGCGAGCGGGCCGTAGACGATGTAGCTGTGGCCGGTGATCCAGCCGACGTCGGCGGTGCACCAGTAAATGTCGCCGTCCTGGTAGTCGAAGACGTACTGGTGCGTCATCGCCGCGTAGACCAGGTAGCCGCCGGTGGTGTGCAGCACGCCTTTTGGTTTGCCGGTCGAGCCCGAGGTGTAGAGGATGAACAGCGGGTCCTCGGCGCTCATCTCGGTGAAGTCGGCCCACTTCGCGGCCTTGTCCGTCATCACGTGGTACCAGACATCGCGCGGCGAGGTCATCGCCACCGCGCCGCCGGTGTGCTTGACGACGACGACGTGCCGGACCGACGGCGCGGTCTTGAGCGCTTCGTCGACGTTGGTCTTGAGCGGAACGACCTTGCCGCCGCGC
>JANRJB010000283.1:0-1644 GCA_033764265.1 Rhodospirillaceae bacterium
CCTGACCGCGATGACCGGTGACGGCATCAACGACGCGCCGGCGCTGGCGCAGGCCGACATCGGCGTGGCGATGGGCGCCGCCGGCACCGACACCGCGATGGAAGCGGCCGACGTGGTGGTGATGAACGACGATCTGCGCCGTATCGCCGAGACGGTGCGGCTGTCGCGGTCGACGCATGCCGTGCTGTGGCAGAACATCACGCTGGCGCTGGGCATCAAGGCGGTGTTCCTGGTGCTGGCGGTGTTCGGCAACGCGTCGATGTGGATGGCGGTGTTCGCCGACATGGGTGCGAGCCTGCTGGTCGTGCTGAACGGCCTGCGGCTGTTGAAGAAGGGGGAGGGCAAGTGACGACAACGACAGGATCACGGCGGATCGAGGCCTTCGAGGCCGCCATGGCAGAGGCCGCCCGGCACCGGTCCGCCGGCGACGCCCAGAGCGCGTTCGCAGCCCTCGAGCGGGCGCATGTGCTCGGGCAACTCGACTTCGTGCCGCACCTGCGGGTGCACGGGCAGATGCTTCGGGCCGGCTGGGCCGCGGGCGACCGGCGCGAAGTGGCGGGCCAGCTGATGCGCATCGCGCTGGTGCCGGTGGGTCATCTGGTCGGCCGCCTGCCGATCGGCAACACCGGCGGCGCGAACGTCAGTGCGTTCAAGCCGATGGCAATCCCGCCCGACCTCGAGCGGCTGATCGAGGACCGCGACCGATGACGCCCGCATCCGTCGGCCTTGTCGAACCGCGCGCGGCGGCCGCTGCCTCGCGGGGCCGCTGGTGGCTGCTGATGGGCGTCGCCGCCTTGCTCCTCGCGCTGGATCAGGGCATCAAGTGGGTAATCGCCGCGAATCTGTCTCTGGGCGAAGGCATCACCGTCACCGCCTGGTTCAATCTTGTCCATGTCCTCAACCCCGGCGCGTCGTTCTCGTTCCTCGCCGACGCGGGCGGCTGGCAGCGCCACGCGCTCACCGCGGTTGGCCTGGCCGTCAGCGTGGCACTCGCCGTGCTGCTGTGGCGCGGCGTTCGCAGCCGACTCGAAACGGCCGCCTACGTCGGCCTGATCGGCGGCGCGCTCGGCAATGTCGTCGACCGGCTGCGCATCGGCGCCGTGGTCGACTACCTTGACCTGCATTGGCGCGACATGCACTGGCCCGCCTTCAACCTGGCGGACATCTTCATCGTCGGCAGCGCCGCGCTGCTCGTGCTGGCCTCGTTCCGGCCAAGGGCCGATTCGCACGAAGCCGGCCGAGGAGGTGCGACGTGAGTCCGCAAGCGCCTCCAACGGATCCCGGGGCGAGAATGTCGAGAATGAGCTTTCCTCTTCTGAGTCGTGTGATGTCCCACTGCCTCGCCGCGCTGCTGGCTGTGGGCGCGGTGTCGGCGGTGCATGCGCAGGTGATCGTCGATGGCGCCTGGGCGCGCGCCACCGTGCCGAACCAGTCGGCCACCGGCGCCTTCATGCGGCTGACCGCCCAGAAGGACGTCGCGCTGACGGGCGCCAGTTCGCCGGCCGCCGACATCGTCGAAGTGCACGAGATGTGGCTGGACAAGGACATCATGCGGATGCGGCCCGCCGATCGCGTGCCCTTGAAGGCCGGTCAGACCATCGAGCTGAAATCGGGCGGCCTGCACGTCATGATGATGGACCTGAA
>JANRJB010000019.1:0-12645 GCA_033764265.1 Rhodospirillaceae bacterium
GCCGCGGTGTCGGCCCCGATCGCGGTGGCGGCGGCCGCGGCTGCATCGAGGCCCAGCCGGGTCAGCGCGGCGGCCAGGCCGGGGGCTTCGGCGATTTCCGCGCGCGGCGTGGTGATCAGCGCCGAGACCAGCGAGGTCAGCCACGTCGCGCTGGCGCCCTGGCGCGCCGCGCCCAGGGTAACCGGCCACGCACGGCCGGCGGCGACAAGACTGGTGATTTCGCCGCGACCATTGGCCACCCACGGCTCGATCGGGCCGGCGGCGGTGGCCAGCCAGTCCGCCCGGCCAGGCGCCGATGGCTCAGGCGGGCAGTTCATAAACGTGGAAGCCGCCGTAAATGCCCGACCGGTCCTGCCCGTGCAGTTCGGCGGACAGCGCGTCAAGCCGCCGCCAGCCCGACCAGCCGCCGGTGTCGGCATACTCCAGGAACGGCGGCGCGCTGCCGGCGGTGCGGAACACGACGCGCGCGCTAGGCCGCGCGGTGCGGGTGATCTGCGCCCACAGGGCCGCGAGCGTCGGGCGATCCATCCAGTCCTGGGCGTCGAGCAGAACAAAACGGTCGAGCGACTGCGCCTCGGTCCGGGCCAGGACGGCGGTGAGCGAGTCATGAACCAGTCGCAGCCGGCCGATGCGGGCGCGCACCGCGTCAAAGTTCTGCGGCTGCAGATAGGGCGGCAGCGCCGGCGACGGACCCGGCGCGTAGCCGCCGGTGAACGCCTGCCACAGGAAATAGTTCTCGCTGGACTTGGCCGCGCCCGCCAGCTGTTCGACGCGGCCGGCCAGCACCTCCGGCATGCGCTTGGGATCCCCGTCGCACAGCAGGTGAAACTGCCGCGGCGGAATCCCCAAAAGGAACAAGGGATGACGCAGCGAGAACAAGGCCGACATCACGCGGCCTTTGAAAATCGGGCGTATGTGCTTTTCGGCCCAGCGGCGCTGGGCGCAGGCGTCGTCGAGTTCGAGCGCATCGCGCAGCCGAACCCCATGCAGCCGGGCGAAGACCTGACAGAGCCCGACCGCGGCGCCCAGGAGACCGGTTCGGTAGAAGCCGCTGACGAACGCATCGGCGCGCGGCCGGCGGCGGCCGCCGTCCCAGTATGCGCGCGGACCGGGCATCAGCGCGGACGCGACCTGCTCGCGATACAACGCACGGTTCCGTTCGCCCGCGGCGGCGACGAACATCGAGGCGAGATCGCTATGCTCGCTCAGCGCGGTCAAGGCGGCGCGCTTCAGGTCGGCCAGCGCCAGGTGCGCGAAGTTCAGGTCGACGGCCGTGACCGACGCCGGGTCGGCGGTCAGGTACGACAGCGCGTTGCATCCGGCCGAACAAATGGTCACCACGCGGTGTTGCGGCGCCAGCGCCAGCGCCGCCAAGTCGACCACCGGGTCTTCCCAGATCTGGGTGTAGACCAGTCGCGCGAAGCTTTGGGTGAAG
Source organism: Rhodospirillaceae bacterium (assembly GCA_033764265.1). Classification (GTDB taxonomy): domain Bacteria; phylum Pseudomonadota; class Alphaproteobacteria; order Rhodospirillales; family Rhodospirillaceae; genus VGEM01. Next base: position 1,436 of record JANRJB010000019.1, read on the forward strand.
CGGCGGTCACTGCGCGCGTGCGCGGCCGAGTCCGCCCCGCCCAGGGCGTCGGCGATCAGCATGACGCTGGAATGATCGGTCATTGAGGTCCTTCGCAAGCGAACACGCCGGCGCAGGAACCGCACCGGTCAGTGGCGAAGATGCGACCGTTCGGCGAATTTCAGGTGACGGCCAGGTGAAACAATCAAGTAATCGTCATGACCCCGGGTGGCATGCACGAGATGTCGCGTCGCAACCCGTTCAACGCGGCTTGGTCTGCGCCGCCGGCGGTGGCGCAACGGCGCGGCTCCGTTCCGCGACGGCCGCCTTGATCTGCGCGATCAACTTTTCGCTTTCCGACTTGGCGTCGGCCATCGCCCGTTCGCCCGCCGGCGGTTGGCGCGCGGCCAGGCCTTGCTCGAGCTTGGTGCGAAACCGGTGGATTTCGTCGCGGGCCGGACCCGACTCTACTCCGGCCAGGGCGACCTGGACCCACACGTAGGCTTTAGTCATGTCGGCTAGCGCTGCGGCCTTATCCGCCGTCGCGGTTCCCCGCTCCTCGAGCATTTGGGCGAGGTCGAGGATCGCCGGCATGTAGCCCTTCACAGCGGCTTCCTCATAACTGGCCATGGCCATGGCGATGTCGCCGCGCTCCTTCGCCAGTCGGCCAACGGCATGGCGCGCTTCGATCACGCCGCCGATAGCCGCCTTCTCGAACAGGACCCCGGCGGCGACAGCATCTTTGGCGATTCCTTCGCCGTTGTAGTGCAGCAAGCCGAGCTGGTAGGCGGCCGAAGCGAAACCCTGGTCGGCCGACTTGCGGAACCATTCGGCGGCGACCGCCGAATCGCGATTGACGCCGCGTCCACCCAGGTACATCACCCCCAAGTTGCGCTGTGCCTCGGCGTTGCCCTTTTCCGCCAGCGGCTTGATCAGCGCCAGTGCCTTGACGTTGTCGCCGGCGATGAACGCCTCGTTGGCCGCCCGCAAATCCGCGGCATCGTCGGCCCGGGCCGACCCGGCCACGCCGAGCAACAGTGCCGCGGCCAATACCAATCGGTGAATCATGTCCATCCCTTTCCGTATCCGGCCGTCATGCCATCGTTATCGCATGTATCGGCGGCAGATGAGCCGAAATCAAGGTCCAGCCGTCGCCACCGTCGTCGCTGGACCACAGGCCGCCGGTGGTCGAGCCCATCGCCAGCTGGCGACCGGTGCTGTCGACCGCGAGGCCGTGGCGATAGATCAGATCGAATGCGCCGCCCTGGGGCAGACCGCGGCGGATCACGTCGAACGACTTGCCGCCGTCGGTGGTGCGCGTCGCCGCCAGCGCCCCGCCGACCGGCGCACGGATTTCATCGGAAATGGCCGGCACGAACCACGCCACATCGGCATTCTTGGGGTGAACGGCGACCGCGAACCCGAAGTTCGAGACCGGCACGTTGATGATCTCGTGCCAGCCGGCCAGATCGTCGGTGGAGCGGAAGATGCCATTGTGGTGCTGGCACCACCATACGGCTGGGTTGCTGGGCGACTGTACCACCATGTGCGGGTCCTGGACTGAGGGTTCGTCCTTCATGACCGGCGGCATGTAGGTGGCGAACATGCCGCGCGAGGCCACGCGCCAGGTTTTTCCACCGTCCTCGGTCAGGTTGACGCCGCCGCACGAGATCGCCACGGCCACGCGTCTGGCGTTGCGCGGATCGACGCAGATGGAATGCAGGATGGTATCGACCGTGCCGCCGCCGAACCACTTGCTGCGTTCGGGCATGGTCCACAGGCCCTGGTTCATCGACCAGGTATCGCCCAAGTCGGGCGAGTGGAACAGGCCGGCCGGCGCGGTGCCGCACCATAGGGCGTTGGGGTTGGCGGGGTCGGCGAACGCGAGCGACCAGATGCCCTTGTTGGCCGGCGCAGCGTCATCGGCCGCCTTGCCGTCGGCCTTCGGAAAGGCGGGCGGCGCCAGTTCCTTCCAGGTAGCGCCGGCGTCGGTCGACCGATGCAGCTTGACCCCGAAGTGCCCGAGGTTGAGCGCGACAATCAGCGTCGCGCCGTCCCGTCCGGCCAGGGTCACGGAGACCGGCGAGCCCAGAAAATGCACGGCGTGCTGCGTCCAGCCGCGCGCGGTGCGGCGGAATTCCACCAACCCCTTGCGCGTGGAGGCGAAGATCGTGTCGGCCATGGCACCCCCCGCATCCGTTGATCAACCGCCGGACAAGGCTTGGAGGATATACAACTCGCTTTCCGGTTGCACGGCGTGTTTGAGGACATCGGGGCCACGGATGTGCGCGCCGTCCAGGAACACCGCGATGTGAATGCGCAAGCGGCCCTGGTCGTCGAGGATGTAGGTCTTGAGGCCGGGGTGGCGGGCGCACACGTCGTCGATCACTGCCCCGATGGTGGCGCCCGCGGCCGCGACGCCGCCGGTCGGCGCGACATGACGCAGGTGATTGGTGAAGTGGACATGGACCATGGGATGCCAGCGATGGACGGGCCGGAGTCTGCGGCCCTAGGATGGCGCGCACGATCCAACGCGGCAAGGCATCGACCGTGAAGTTCCAACCCAGCGACGACGACTTGCGCAGTTCCTTCGCCGCCGGGGTCTACCTGTTCTGCCCGGAAAAAGTGCCGACGCACAATTCCGGCTGCCTGATCGAGGGGCTGTTGGAGCTGGGCATTCCGGTGCGCACCAACGCCGAGCGCATTACCTCGCGCGAAGCAGCGATGCCCTTGAAGGGTGTCGATCTCGCCGCCCTGAACGCGCCGATGTACACCGGGCTTGCGGCCTACGTTCTCGACATCAGCCACACCAACCGCCACGTGCCGATCTCGGGACTGCGCGACAGTCGCGTCGCCTACCTAACCACCAGCGATGTCAGCCTGTTCTGCAAGGCGCCCGACGACACGCTTGTGTTCGCCACTCACGAGACCGCGTTCGCGCGCATGGGTGGCCGGCGCGTGCCGGTGGGCTTCGGCCTGAGCGCGGCGACCATCGCCGCCATCGCCGACCCGCCGCCGTTCAAGTCGCGACGACGCGCGGCCCTGCGCAACTTCCGCGCCACCTTAAGCCAGGGCGTGCGCGCGATGCTCGACCTGGCCTACGTGCCGGCGCTGGAGCGGCGCATACCCGTGGACCGCACGGACTACGCCGCCGACGCCTACATGAAAGCCTTGCGGGAAACTCAAATCTGCCTGGCCTACGGCGGCGAGTTTTTCGCCGCGGTGCAGACCAACCCCTACCTGGCCAAGGCCCAGCCGCAGGTGGCCGAAATCCACACCTTCAAGGAACTGCACGCGCCGGCGCTGATCATGCGTTGGGACAGCTGGCGCTTCTGGGAAAGCCTGGCGGCCGGCTGCCTGACGGTGCAGCTCGACTTTGAGAAGTATGGATTCCAGCTGCCGGTGAAACCCGAACCCTGGGTCCACTATGTGCCGCTCGACCTCGCGGACTTGAATGGCTCGCTGGAGCGGATGTTCGACCGCGAACAGGACTGGCCCGAGATCGCGGCCGCCGGCCGCGCCTGGGCGCTGCGGCACTACGCCCCCGCGCCGACGGCAGCCACCATGCTGGCGGAGATTCTCAAGGCGTTCGGGTAGGCCTCACGCCACTTCGGGCGTATAGTGGGTTTTCAGGCTGGAGACCAGGTCCTCGAAGGCGATGGTCTGCACGCGCGGGTCTTCCTTGCGCAACAGCCCGGACATCGGATCCACAATAACGTTCAACACCACCGGCCGGTCGGCGGCGAAGGCCATCTTGAGCGCCGGGGCCAGGTCGGCGGGGTTCTCGATGCGCCGGCCGATGGCGCCGAAGGCCTCGCCGATCAGGTGATAGTCGCAGTGGCCGAGTTCGCAGTTGACGTGGCCGCCGAAAGCCTTCAAGTGGCCGTGCTTTTCGGTGCCCCAGCCGGCGTCGTTGGAGATGACGCAGATCAGGCGCAGGCCCGCCAGCACCGCGCCGTTGAACTCCGCCGCATAGAAACCGAACGCGCCATCGCCGGTGACCAGCACGGTCGGGCGCGGACGCCCGCCGGTCAGCGCGGCTTCTTCCTTGGCCCAGGTGGCCGCGCCCATGGCCAGCGGCGTACCGGTGCCCATCGAGCCGTAGGGATAGTGGTCCATGAACGCGCGTTCGGACCTGATGCGCAGGTAGGCATGCATCCAGTTCTGGATGTCGGCGCCGTCGCCGACGTAGATCGCCTCGGGCGGCATGACCTGGGTGAGTTCGCGGGCGATGGCGTAAGGGTGCATCGGGCCCTTGGCCTCGCGGCCCACTTCGTCAATGCGCGCGAGGCGAGCCTTGATCGCGTCGTTGACCCAGCCCGCGCCGTCACCGGGCTTTGCGCCCAGGCGGGCCAGTTCCACGGTCAGCGCCTCGATGGTCAGGCGGGCATCGGCGGCGATCGGCACGTCGATGGCGCGGTTGCGGTGCAGCTCCTCGGCCGCCACGTCGATCTGGATGAACTTGGCTGACTTGGCGAAGCGCGGCGGCAGGCCGAAGCCCATGCGCTGCGTCAGCCGGCAGCCGACCACCAGCACCACGTCGGCGGCGCGCGCGGCCGGTTGGGCCAAGGGCCACGGGAAGCCCAGCACCAGGTCCTCGGGCACAAGGCCGCGGCCCATGGCGTTGGCCAGCACCGGAATGCGATAGGCCGCCGACAGCTTGCGCAGGGCCGCGCCCGCGCCCGACAGAGCCGCGCCCGTGCCGGCGACGATCAGCGGCCGCTTGGCGTTGGCCAGCAGTTCGGCGGCGGCGGCGACAGCCTCGCGCGGCGGCGCCGGGTTCGACGGCAGCGTCAGCGGGAACTCGACGCGCTCGGCGGCCTCCAGGCGGCGCGCTTCCCAGCCGTTGGGAATGCCGAGCATGGCCACGCCCGGCCGGCCTGAGAGCGCCTGCTTGGCGGCGGCGTGGACGTATTCTTCCAGGCGGTTCACGTCGGGCACGGTGCGCGCCCACTTCACGAACGGCTTGGCCATGTCCAACAGGTCGTTGGTGCGCAGCGACACCGCCTCGATCTGCGAGGGCGTGTCGGTGGTGGTCAGCACCACCACCGGCGAACAGGCGGCTTGCGCCACCACGATGCCGGTCATGGCGTTGGCCAGGCCGTGCTCGGCGTTGATCATGGCGAAGCCGACCTTGCCCGAGGCGCGGGCGTAGCCGTCGGCGGCGCCGACCGTGCCGCTTTCGTGCCGCCCCGACAGGATGGTCCACGGATGGCGCGCCTTGTCCTGCTCCATCGCCCACAACAGATGCGCATGGGCGGTGCCGGCCAGCGCGAAGCAGCTGTTCACGCCATAGCGCTGCATCGCCCGGTTGATCGCCTGGCCGCCGGTGGGCGTGTTGGTTTGATCGGTCATGTCGGTGGTCCGTGATTGCAGAAAAGAGGGTCGTATCCTGATTTACGCCCTGATTTACGCGACGCCGGGCGTGTGGTGCTTCTTCAGGCCGGCAACGATGTCCTCGAAGGCGACGGTCTGCACGCGCGGGTCGGTCTTGCGCACGATCCCGGCGGCGGGATCGGTCAGCACGTTGAGCACCGTGGTGCGCGGCGCGGCGAACGCGCGCCGGAGCGCGGGCAGGATGTCCTCGGCGCGTTCGACCTTCTCGCCGTTGAGGCCGAAGGCCTGGGCGACGAGGTGATAGTCCCACTGGCCCAGCTCGCAATTCGAGGTGCGGGCGAAGGCCTTCATCTGGCCGTGCTTCTCGGTGCCCCAGGCGCCGTCGTTGGAGATCAGGCAGACGATCTTGAGACCGGCCAGTGCGGCGCCGCACAGTTCGGCGCAGTAGAATCCGAACGAGCCGTCGCCGGTGACCAGCACCACCGGGCGCTCCATGTCACCGGTCTCCTCGGCCAGTTCGCGCGCGGCGGCGGCGGCACCCAAGGCCAACGGCGTGCCGATGCCCATGGAGCCGAGCGGCGAGTGGTCCATGAACGCGCGTTCGGAGCGCACGCGCAGGATGGCGTGCATCCAGTTCTGGATGTCGGCGCCATCGCCGACGTAGACGGCGTTGTCGGGCATCACCTGCATCAGGTCGCGGGCCATGCGGTAGGGGTGGATCGGCCCGGCGGTGTCGCGGCCCAGTTCGTCGATGCGCGCCTGGCGCACCTTGAGCGCGTCGTTGATCCAGGCGGGCTCGGCCTTCGGCGCGGCTTTCGCGTCGGTCAGCGCCGCGTGAAGTTGCTCGACCGCCTGCCTGGCGTCGGCGGCGATGGCGATGTCGGCATGGCGGTTGCGCCCGAGCGTGCCGGCGTCGATGTCGATCTGGATGAAGGCGGCATCGCTGGCGAAGCGCGGCGGCAGGCCGTAACCAAATCGTTGCGTGAGGCGCAGCCCGACGATCAGCACAACGTCGGCATCCTTGGCGGCGGGCTGGGCTAGCGGCCAGGCGAAGCCGAGTTTCATGTCCTCGGGCACCAAGCCGCGCCCCAGGTTGTTGCCGAACACCGGCAGCTTGAAATCGCGCGCCAGCGCGCGCAGCGCGGCACCGGCGCCCGCCAGCGCCGCGCCCGAGCCGGCCAGCACCATCGGCCGCCTGGCCGAGGCGATCGCGCGCGCCGCCTTTGCGATCAGCGCCGCATCGGCCGCGGGCGGGCGCGGCGGCGCGATCAGGGGCGCGGCGCGGTCGACGAAATCCACCGCCTGCGCCTCGAAGTGCTGGGGAATGCCCAGCACCGCCACGCCGGGCCGGCCGGTGCGCGCCTGGTTGATCGCGACCTCGAGGAATTCCTCGAGCCGCGCGGCCGTCGGCACGCTGCGCACCCACTTGGCGTGGCCCTTGACCAGATCGAGGATGTCGTTCTCGTCCTCGCCTTCCGCTTCCAGCGTGTTCGACGGCGTTTCCGACACCAGCACCACCACCGGCGAGCAGGCGAGCTGGGCGGTCATGATGCCGGTGACGGCGTTGGGCAGGCCCTGGTCGGCCTTGATCATCGCCACGCCGACCTTGCCCGAGACGCGCGCGTAGCCGTCGGCCGCAGCGACCGTGCCGGTTTCATGCCGCCCGGAAACGACGCGGATGCTTTCCTCCTCCAGCGCGAACAGCGCCTGCGAGTGGGCGGTGCCGGCCAGGCAAAAGGCGGTACGGATGCGGTGGCGTGCCAGCACGCGGGCGATCACCTGGCCGCCGTTCAGACGATTGGTGGCCGCGGTCGGCGTTTCGGGGGCAAGGGCCATGATTTCGGAACTGGGTCGGCGCTTCACTCGGCCGCGGCGCGCGGCCGGTCCGGCGAAATGACCCGCAAAGAAACATCGCACGTGTTGAACGGCTCGATGCCGGTGCGGGTGACGCGGATCAGGTCTTCCAGGTGCATGTTGCCCCAGCCGATCTCGTAGTAGGGCATGTCCAACGTGAACACCATGTCCTCTTCGAACACGAAACCGCCGCGCGCGCCGGGCAGTTCGGGGCCGATCGGCAGCGGATGGTCGGTGTGCTCCAGCCCGACGGAATGCGGCGTGACGATGACGAAGCCGGGGAAGCCCTCCTTCTTCAAGCCCTCGATCACCGCCTCGGTGACGGCGCGGCCCGTGACGCCGGGCTTGATCATGCCATACGCGATGTCGCAACCGACCTTCATGGCTTTATTTCGCAACAGCATCTCATCCGTCGGTGTACCGCAGATGGCGGTGCGGCCCATGTCGGCGAAGTAGTGCCGGTATTCGGCCAGGCCGTCGAAGGTGACGAGCTGGTTCAGTTCCACCACGCCCTTGCGCTTGCCGCGGCTGCCGGTGGACAGATACGCGCCCTTGGCGCCGCGCTTGGCCAGCTCGGTGTTGTAGACGATTTCCAGGTCCTGCTTGTTCTGGCCGACGTGCAGCGAGGCGATGGCGGCGTCGACCGCGATCTCGTTGAGGCGTGCGGCCTCGCGCATGATGGCAAGCTCGGGCACGGTCTTGACCATGCGGATCTCGCGGAAGATCTGCGTGCCCTCGACGCCCTTGACGTTCTTCAACCCCACCTGGTTGAGCCAGACGATGACGCGCGGATCGTCGCAGGCGAACGTGCCGTTCTCCAACCCCGCGTCCTTCACCGCCTTCTTGAGCGCATACAGCGCATTGACGGTGTACTTACCGCGATAGGCCTCGGAGCGGGCCAGAAATGATTTGTCGTCGTCGCTCAGCGTCGCCGCGCGCACCGGCCACTTCAGGCCTTCCTGAACCGCCTCGGGGTCTTCGGTGTCGGGGTCGAAGTCGCGGCGGTCGAACATGGTCGGGTGCGAATAGGCGCAGACATTGGGCACCCAGGTCATGTCGGGGTCTTCGTGCAGGCGCTGGAATTCCACGGCCGAGCCGATCAGCGCCGCCGGCGCCTGTTCGCGGCGCGGGAACAGCGCGTAGTTGAAGAACGGCCGGCGCATGTTCATGAACGGGCCCCAGTAATCGGTCAGGTAGTAGACGTTGACCTGATTGACGGCGATCAGGCCGTCGACCTTGTACTTGTCCATCACCTGGTAGGCGCGGGGGCGGTTCATCAGCATGGCTTGGCTCCTGCTTGGCGGGCCGATCAGTCGAACACCACGACCTGGCGCACGGTGCCGCCCTCGGCCAGGCGGTCGAAGGCAGCGTTGATGTCGTCGAGCTTGATGCGGTCGCTCATCAAGCGGTCCACCGGCAGCTTGCCGGCGCGATAAAGATCGATGTAGGCGGGGATGTCGCGCACCGGCACGCAGCTGCCGACGTAGCTGCCCTTGATGGTGCGCTCCTCGCCCACCAGCATGACCGGCGGGAAAGCGAAGGTCTTCTGCGGATGCGGCAGCCCGGCGGTGACGGTTTCGCCGCCGCGCCGGGTGATCTTCCAGGCGAGTTCCAGCGCCGGGATCGAGCCCGCCATCTCGAACGCATAGTCGACGCCGCCGTGGGTTGCGGCCTTGACCTGGTCGACGACGTCGGCCGCCGAGGCGTTGAACACATGGGTGGCGCCAAGCTGCTTGGCGAGCTTGAGCTTATCCTCGCGCAGGTCGATGGCGACTACCGCGCGTGCGCCGGCCGCCTGCGCGCCCAGCACGCTGTTGAGGCCGACGCCGCCCAGGCCGATGACGGCGACGCGGCTGCCCGCCTTGACCCGCGAGGTGTTCAAGACCGCGCCGACGCCGGTGATGACCGCGCAGCCGAACAGCGCCGCCTCGTCGAACGGCAGCGCTTTGTCGACCTTGACCACCGAATTGCGGCTGACGACGGCGTGGGTGGCGAAGGCCGAGACGCCGAGGTGATGATTGACCGGCTGGCCGGCGAGCCTGAGCCGGCGCGCGCCCGAGATCAGAGCCCCGGCGACGTTGCTGGCCGCGCCCGGTTCGCACAGCGCGGGGCGGCCCTCGGCGCACGGCACACAATGCCCGCAGCTGGGCACGAACACCAAGACGACGTGATCGCCCACCGCGATGTCCTTCACGCCGGGGCCGACTTGCTGCACCAGGCCCGCGGCCTCGTGGCCGAGCGCCATCGGCGTCGGCCGCGGCCGTGTGCCCTCGATCACCGAAAGATCGGAGTGACACAGCCCGGCGGCCTTGATCTGGATCAGGAGTTCGCCGTCGCCCGGCGGATCAAGCTCCAGCTCCTCGATTTTCAGCGGTTTGGACTGCGCATAGGGCGGCGCAACGCCCATCTGATGCAGCACGGCGGCGCGGATGCGCATGCGGTCCCCTCCCCGAATCCTTGCGGCGCGGCGATTGATGGTGTTGATCGCGCCGGGCCAGTTTAGACAACGACTCCCGGCTGCCGTCCAGTGCGAGAATCCGCCGATCCCGCGGTCCTCGGCGCGCATCACGCCGCGCTTTCTTTTTCCGCGGGCAGCGCCGACAATCGGCCGGCTTGTCGTGGTCCTCGGAATCTGCGTCATGCCATCCTTCGGCTGGTACTTCGTCGCCGCCTTTCTGGTGCTGTTCGGTCTGATCCTGGCGGTGCCAAGCGAAGGCCACGGCGCCGAAACCGCCGCGCCCAAGGTGTTCGGCACCGTCGGCGCGGTGGTGTCGCCCGGCGACATCGGCGACATCATCTGGACCAACTACGCCAAGGGCGTCGCCGAGAAGAGCGGCGGCAGGCTGGCGGTGAAGCTGTTGATCCGAGGCGAGACCGGCGGCGAGGACGGCATGATGACCGCGCTGATCCGCAACCGCATCCAGATCTCCAGCTTCAGCGAGGCGGGCATGTCACGCATCGTGCCCGAGTATCAGCTGCTGGCCGCGCCGTACCTGTTCGACTCGCTGGCCGAGTGGCACTTCGTCATCGACAACTTTCTGTTGGAGCCGTTCCGCGAGATGTCGGCGGCGCGCGGGGTTTACCTGCACGAGTTCCAGGACGTGGGCTGGACCAACGTCTACGCCAAGAAGCCGCTGCTCGAACCCGCCGACGCGCGCGGCTACCGCATGCGGGCGATGAGTTCGCTGACCTCGGCCATGTTCCTCGAGGCGCTGGGCGCGGACGTGATTCACCTTCAACGCAACGAACTGGTGACCAGCCTGCAGACCGGCCTGGTCGACGGCGGCGAAACCGCGCTGGTGCTGTACGCGCGCGGCGGCGAGGCCGAGTACGCGCCGCACTTCACCCTGACCGAGCATTCGCGCACCTCGGGCACCAGCGTGTTTAACCAGGCGTGGCTCGACGGACTGTCGGACGAGGACCGCGCGATTGCGCTGGGCGCCTACGGCGACCAGGCGGCGGAGCGCAAAGAGGCGCTGCGGCTGAACGAGGTTGAGATGGCGCGGCTACCGCAGATCGGCGTGACCGTGCACACGCTGAGCCCGGAGCAGCGCGCGCGCTGGAAGGCGCAGGTGCAGGGCAATACCGCCAAGCTGATCGACACCATCGGCGGACGCGCCGCCGAAATCCACGCGATGATCGTCAAGGCCAAGGCCGAGTTCGCCGCGCGCAATCCGGGCGGGTGAGGACGGGCCGAGGCTATGCCCGCACCGCATTTTCCGTACCTGCAGGAGATCGTCGTATTCCTGGTGTCGGCCGGCATCGTCGTGCCGTTCGCCCGCCGCTTCGGCCTCAACCCGGTTCTGGGGTTCCTGGTGATCGGCCTGGCGGTGGGCCCTTTGGGCCTGGGCCGCCTGGCCGGCGACGCGCCGCTGTTCAATTACGTCACCATCGCCGACCCCGAAGCGGTGCGGGCGCTGGGCGAACTCGGCATCGTGTTCCTGCTGTTCACCATCGGGCTCGACCTGTCGCTCGACCGGCTGTGGAGCCTGCGCCGCTACCTGTTGGGTTTCGGCGTGTCGCAGATCGCCGTGACCGGC
>JANRJB010000029.1:0-2299 GCA_033764265.1 Rhodospirillaceae bacterium
GAGGCCATCGCCGGGCTGCACCCGCATCCGCTTGATGTCAGCCGGATCCCCGGCTGCACCTACTGCCATCCGCAGATCGCCAGCGTCGGGCTGACCGAAGCCGCCGCCAAGGCCAAGGGCCACCAGGTCAAGGTCGGCAAGTTCCCGTTCATCGGCAACGGCAAGGCGATAGCGTTGGGCGATCCCAACGGCCTGGTGAAGACGGTGTTCGACGCCAAGACCGGCGAGCTGCTGGGCGCGCACATGGTCGGCCCCGAGGTCACCGAGCTGATCCAGGGCTACACCATCGCCAAGACGCTCGAGACCACCGAGGCCGAGCTGATGCACACGGTGTTCCCGCACCCGACGCTGTCGGAAATGATGCACGAGGCGGTGCTGGATGCCTACGGCCGGGTGATGCATATCTGATTTCTATTCCTCTCCCCTTCTTCAGGGGAGAGGTCAGGTGAGGGGTCTTTTTCGCTTGATCCGCTCGCTGACGCTCGCACCCTCTCCCCTCAGAAGGGGCGAGAGTATACATTGGAATCCTCATGGGAATCCTCATGACCGTCGTCGAAACTTTCAAGCCCCATAATCTGCGCGGGCCGCAACAGCGCCTGCCCAAGCCGCCGTGGCTGCGCGTCAAGGCGCCGACTTCGGCCGAGTACGGCGCGACCAAGAAGCTGATGCGCGAGCTGAAGTTGCACACGGTGTGCGAGGAAGCCGCCTGCCCCAACATCGGCGAGTGCTGGACCCAGCGCCACGCCACCATGATGATCCTGGGCGACATCTGCACGCGCGCCTGCGCCTTCTGCAACGTCAAGACCGGCCGGCCCGGCGCGGTCGACGCCGACGAGCCGGCGCACGTGGCCGAAGCGGTGCGCCAGTTGGGCTTGCGCCACGTCGTCATCACCTCGGTCGACCGCGACGACCTGGAAGACGGCGGCGCCCATCACTGGGTGGCGGTGATCGCGGCGGTGCGGCGGGAAAACCCGAACACCACGATCGAAGTGCTGACGCCCGATTTCCGCAAGAAACTCGGCAAGGTCGACCTGGTGGCCGCCGCTAGGCCCGACGTCTATAACCACAACCTCGAGACCGTGCCGCGGCTGTACCGCACGGTGCGCGCCAGCGCGCGCTATTACACCAGCCTGCGCCTGCTGGAGCGGGTCAAGGAAATCCATCCCGACATGTTCACCAAGTCGGGGCTAATGGTCGGCCTGGGCGAACAGAAAGACGAAGTACTTCAGGTGATGGACGATCTGCGCGCGGCCGGCGTCGATTTCCTCACCATCGGCCAGTATCTGCAGCCGACCCCGCGCCACGCGGCCGTGGAGCGTTTCGTCACGCCCGAGGAATTCGCCGAATACGAGCGCATCGCCCGGGTCAAAGGCTTCCTAATGGTGTCGGCGACGCCGCTGACGCGCTCGTCCTACCACGCCGACGCCGACTTCGAGCGGCTCAAGGCCGCGCGGATGGCGCAGCTCGCCGGCATCGCGGGTTGAATACCGATAGGATCGGCAGTAGGAAACCGGTAGGAATTCCGGTACGACCAGAGTAGGATCGCGGTCCGAGTTCGATCCTATGGGTTCCGAAAAATGAAAACCGAAAAACTGTCGATTTCTCTACCGGCGGACGCTGTTCGATTTGTCGAGAGTTATCGTAAGCAACACAAGCTGCACACCCGGTCCGAGGTTTTCGCCAAGGCGGTGCGGGCGCTGAACGAGAAAGACTTAGCGGAAGCCTACCGGGCGTCGGCGCACGAAAATCGCAAGCTGGTCGCGGAGTGGGACAGCACATCCAACGACGGGCTGGAAAATGAACCGTGGTGACATTCACTACGCCCGGCTCGATCCGGTGGTCGGTTCGGAGATGGGCAAGTCCCGCCCCGTCGTCATTGTCAGCAACGATACGAATAATAAGCACAACGATACCGTCACCGTCATGCCGCTGAGTACGAACCTGCGTCGCGTGTACCCGTTCGAAGTGCTCGTGAAGGCGGCCCACACCGGCCTGAAGAAAGATTCCAAGGTCTTGGCACAACAGATTCGCACAATTTCCAAGTTGCGGATTTCGCCCGACTGCATCGGCGGAATTTACGATGAACGGCTGAAGGCAGTTGAAGCTGCGATGAGATTGCACCTCGATCTCGACTGACATGCCCGTCCATCGCGAAACGCGGGTGCTGCCCTACACGCCTGCCCAGGTGTTCGACCTGGTCGCCGACGTAGAAAAATATCCCGAGTTCCTGCCGTGGTGCGTGGCCTGCCGCATCAAGACCCGCGAGTCCGCCACCTGCTTCACCGCCGATCTGGCGGTC
>JANRJB010000042.1:0-5234 GCA_033764265.1 Rhodospirillaceae bacterium
TTCTGCCTGGGCAAATGCGCCGACGGCACCATCCTGGCCACGCGCGGCGCGAAGTGGGAGCTGATCGACGAGAACGGTAACGTCTTGGCGCGCCATCCGCTCGAAGGCCGCGGCTGGGCCACGATCAAGGAGTCCAACGACCGAAAGCACGTGTGGATCACCAGCTTCTTCACCGGCCAGGTGCTGAAGGTGGACAAGGCCACCGGCCAGACCGTCGGCACGTTCCAGGTGCCGGCCCAGCGTTCGCTGGCCGGCATCGCCGAGTACGCGGGGTAGACCGTTCTACTGCGCCGGCTGGGCCTGGGGGGCCGGCTTGGCCGCGCCGCGCTCGCGCAGGCGCAGCACCAGCGCGAACAGCAAGACCGAGGCGTTGATGATGCCCATCATCATGAACGGCGCGTTGTAGTACCAGTGATCGAACAGCCAGCCGCCCAGGCCCACGCACAAGGCGATGCCGATGGCGCCGAACAGGTTGAACACGCCCAGTACCGACCCACGGATGCGCGCCGGCGCTTCCTGGCCGATCAGCGCGCCGCCGGCGACCACGTTGGCGGTCTCGCCGAAGCCGAGCAGGATGCAGACGGGAATCAGGAACAGGCTCGCGAACGGATCGCCGATCAGGCCCATGCCGACGTAGCCGGCGGTGGACAGCGAGAAGGCGATGATCATCGCCGACAGCCGGTTGATCTTGTCGCAGATCCAGCCCTGAAAGAACGCGAAGAACATCGCCGAGGTCTGGATGGCGATGCCGAACAGCGGGCCGGCCACTTTCATGGCGTCGCCGGTGCTGAGGCCCTGGTCGTGCCCGGCGGCGACGAACCACGCCGTGAAGTAGGTGCCGACGATCACCACGTCGCCGCGCGTCGCCACCGCGCCGTAGTACGACAGCGCGATCTTCGGGTTTTGCGCGGCGATCGACAGGCCTTCCTTCAAGAGTTTCATGATCGGCTCGCGCTGGCGCGGCGCGCCGGTGACGCGCGCCAGGCCGGCCAGCACGATGAAGCCGATGGCGATGGAAAAGCCCCCCATCATCCAGAAGGCGTAGACCACCGCGTCCGCCGTGGTGGTGCCGTACGCGGTTTCGATGTAGCGCGGCAGATTGGCGAGCGTGGTCGACATCACCACCACGCCGATGCCGTTGAACACGCTGGTCAGGCCGACCCACTTGCCGCGGCTGTACTCCTGCGAATAGTCCTGGATGCAGGCGCTCATCATCACCGGGATCATCGCCGTGCCGACGGCGAAGAACACCCGGTACAGGAACAACTGGGTGGTGGTCTCGGCCAGCGGGTAGACGATGTAGCCGAACCCCAGGATGAAAAAGCCGATGGCGAAAATCCAGCGCCGTCCGACCTTGTCGGACCACGCGCCGACGAAGCCCATCAGCAGGATCACCACCACCTCCTGCAGCGAGGCGAGCGAGCCGGTTAGCTTGCCGCGGTCCTCGCGCGGAATGTCGAGGATTTCGCCCAGCACGTAGGGCTGCACGAAGTTCATGAAGGTCATCATCGCCAGCGCCGCGCCCACCGCGAACAGGCAGGTGATGACGTTCAGGTTGGTGATGCCGGGCGTGAACCACAGCGGCCCCCAGCGCAGGCCGCTCGGATCTGGCGGCGTCGCCGGCCGTCCGCTGCTCACTGGTCCCATCGCCATCGTGCTTCCCCCCAACAACGCGAACGTCGACAGCCGCCGCGCCCGCGGCGGCCGATGAACGCAAATCAACAGTGATCTATTCGGCGGCCTGCTGGCGCGCGCCGGCGTCGGCCTGTTGGCCCGGGATCAGCGGCACCGGGTCGAGCGCCCAGCCTTTCGAGGTGCGCCGCGCCGGGCTGGGGATGGCGAAGGTCTTGCGATCCTTCACCGCCTCCATCTTGTCGACGTCGATGCGCCAACCCCTGTCTTCCCAGGTCCGCAGCATCTCGCGGAAGCGGGTGATGACCAGGTCGGCCTTGACCATCACTTCTTCGGTCGAGCTGTCGGGCGTCAGGCCCGGCGACAGCCGTTCGACGACCACGCGATCCTGCTCGGCGACGGCCTGGCTGCGCTCGTACATCGGTCCGTCGACCTCGGGGCCGGTCTTGAAGTTGCGGAACTGGATGAAGTAGCTGCGGAAGGTATGCCGGTCGATCGGCAGCTTGAACGAATACTGGTGGGCGTGCGCCACCGGGCTGAAGTGCAGATAGGTCCAGGCGTGGGCCGGGCCGTGATTGCCCGCGCCGGCTTCCATGCCGCCTTCGCCCTTGACGCCTTTCATGGCCGAGCTGGGCAGGTCGGGCGAGACGAAGGTGGTCATGGTGCCCACGCCCCACGGCTGCTCGATCACCTTCAGGTCGGGCACGTTGTAGTCCTCGCGGCCGCCCTGGTAGCCCATCGACGGATGCACGAACTCGGTGTGCGCGGGGTCCAGCGTGTTCTCCTGGGCGCGCAGATAATTGGCCTTCCACTGGTTCGTCATGCGGGTGATCGCCCAGCCGTCCTTGCCCCACTCGGGAATGTCCATCAGCGGCGGACGCTCGGCCTCGGGCAGGTCGCCCAGGAAGGCGAAGATCAGGCCGTATTTCTCCTGCACCGGATAGCTGTCTACCTTGGCGCGCGCCGGAATCTTGCCGTCCTTGCCGAGCGATGGGATCTTGGTGCAGAGGCCGTCGGCGCCGCGGAACTGCCAGCCGTGATAGGGGCACTCGATCGTATCGCCCTTGACCTTGCCGTGGGCCAGCGATGCGCCGCGGTGCACGCAGACGTTCGACAGCACGCGGGCCTGGCCCTGGCCGTCGCGGAACACCACGAACGGCAGGCCCAGCATGGTCACGTACAGCGGCTTGTCCGTCACGTCGCCGCTTTCGCAGGCCGGATACCAGAAATTGATGAACATGCCGCCCCTCCCACCGGATCGCCCGAACCGAGTACGGATGCTACTCCAGCGCGGATGACGGGGCGAGCACGGCCGCCGGGCAATCGCCCCGGCTCAGTCCGCCATGACCGCGTTGCGGTTCAGAACACCGTGCCCGGCTCGGCGCTGCCGGGGATCAGGATGGTGCGCTTGGGGTTCAGCATCACCCGGCGCAGGATCGGCTCGAAGGCCGCAAGCGGCATGGTGTCGAGCCCGGGATCGAACGCGGGCTCGTCATAAACCTCGCAGAACTTCAGGGTGCGCTCGAAGTGAGGATGGCCGCGGAAGGCCTCGCGCATGTTCCGGTCCAGGCCCAGGTGCTGGAAATAGTAATAACCCTGAAAACAGTGGTGATGGGCCACCATCCAGTGATTGGCCTCGCTCAGGAACGGCGCCATCAGGGTGGCGGCGAATTCGCCGTGGTTGTAGGGCGCGAGCAGGTCGCCGATGTCGTGGACCAGGGCCAGCGCCACGTACTCCTCGTCCTCGCCGGCACGAAAGGCCAGGGTCGCGGTCTGCAGGCAGTGCACCAGCCGGTTGACCGCGCCGAACTTGCCCGACTGCGCCACTTCGTGTTCCAGCTCGCGCAGATGGCGCAGCACTCGGTCGGGGAGTTCCTTGAGGAACTGCGAACTCCGAAACGCCGAAGGGAGCCGGTCGGTGAGTTGCGGATCGCGGGTTTCGATGTGGTTCATGGCCCCGGCCTCGCTGTCGCGAACGCATTGTCTCGGGCAAGGCTAGGGGATATGGGGTGCATTGTCGAATGCCGGCGCGCCGGGGACGAGGCGGCCAACTGCAGGAATGTGGAGGATCGGCATGAAGCGGTTACAGGGCAAAGTCGCGGTCATCACCGGGGCCGGGCGCAAGAAGGGCCTGGGCGAGGCGATCGCGCGCAAGTTCGCCGCCGAGGGCGCGGCGGTGGTGATCACCGATATCGGCGCGCCGTCCGGGCCGCACCTGTCGGCCGACAACATCGGCACATCGGCCGAGATGGAGGAAGTGGCGGCGGCCTTGCGCGCGGACACCGCCAGGGTGAATGGCGGTGACGTCCGCACCATGACCTGCGACGTACGCAGCGAAGATGACGTCAGGCGCGTGGTGGCCGACACGGTGTCGACGTTCGGCCGGCTCGACATCGTCGTCAACAACGCCGGCGTCGGCTACATCATGAAACCGCTGGTCGACTTCACCATCGAGGAATGGGACCTGGTGCTGGCGGTCAACCTGCGCGGGCCGTTCCTGTTCCTCAAGCACGCCGGCGCGGCGATGATCGCGGCCGGCCGCGGCGGGCGGTTCATCAACATCGCCAGCCAGGCGGCGAAAAGCGGCGCGCCGGCGCTGATCGCCTATGCGTCATCCAAGCACGGCATGGTGGGCCTCACACGCACCGCGGCGATCGAGCTGGCGCCGCACGGCATCACCGTCAACGCGGTCTGCCCCAACCACGTCACGACTGGGCTCGGGGCCAAGCAGAACGAATTTCGGGGCCAGAAGATCGGCGCCAAGTCCAAGGACGAGGTGATCGCCTTCCGCACCGCGAGGATTCCCCTGGGCCGCGTCGGGCTGCCCGAGGACACGGCCAATGCATGCGCTTTCCTGGCCTCCGACGAGGCTGCCTACATCACCGGCGAGGCGATGAACGTCTCCGGCGGCGAGGAGATGCATTAGTCCGCGGCGTTCGTCAGCTCCCGCGCCCACACGACAGCCTGCGCGAAGTCGCGGGCGAAGCGCACGCCGCCCACGCCGCTGCCCTGGCCATCGCGCACGCCCATCGCCGCCAGCACATCGGCCGGTTGCGGCTGCACGCCCGACAGGATCACCGTGGCGCCGTGGCGGGCGTAGCGATTGACCAGGTCCATCAGTGCGCCGACGCCCGAGCTGTCGATCAGCGGCACCAGCCGCATGCGGATGATGAACACCCGGGGCGGGGCGTCGGTGCGCGCCAGTACCTCGGCCAGGCGGTGGGTGACGCCGAAAAACAGCGGCCCGCGCAGCTGGAACACCTGAACGCCGGGCGGCAGTTCGATTCGCTGGTCGGGGCTTTCGGGCGCGGGCGCGGCGTCGGTCTGCTCGTCGTCCAACAACCCGGTCGCGCCCAGCCGCACCGCCGCCACTTCGGCCATGCGGTGCATGAACAGGAACGCCGCCAGCACCACGCCCACCTCGATGGCCACGGTCAGATCGACCAGCACCGTCAGCGCGAAGGTCAGGATCAGCACGACGCGGTCGCCGACCGGGGCGCTCATCAGGTGCAGGAAGCGCGGCACGTCGGCCATGTTCCAGGCCACCACCACCAGCACGGCGGCCAGCGCGGCCAACGGCACGAAGGCCAACAGCGGCGCCA
>JANRJB010000045.1:0-7546 GCA_033764265.1 Rhodospirillaceae bacterium
GCCGGCATCGGGATGGATGGTCATGCCGCTCATGCTGGTGACTTGCGCCACCCGGCCGCCGAACAACTCGCGGCCCTGGGCGTGGGCCTCGTCATCGCTCGGCGCGACGTGAACGCGAATCACATAGCCGTGGTGCGCGGGTGTGACCGTGTGTCCCGCCGCCGCGGCGGTGCGGTCGTAGGTGGCGAACAGCGTGTCGGTGGCCTCGAGCCGTGTCGCCAGCGCCACGTAGGGATAATTGCGCTCCGCTGCCCAGATCACCGTTTCGGCGCTGGTGGAGCCCGGCACCATGATCGGCGGATGGGGGCGCTGATAGGGCAGCACCCACGGGTTGACCACGCGGTAATGGAAGTGCTTGCCCTCCCAGGCGAACGGGCCCGGTTGCGTCCAGGTTTTCAGGATCAGGGCGTGGGCTTCGTCGAACAGTTCGCGGTTGTGCACGGTGTTGGCGTTGTGCGCGAGCGACTCCACCGCCCCGCCGCGCACGAAGCCCGAGATCAGCCGGCCCTTGGAGATCAGGTCGATCATCGCCAGCTCCTCGGCCAGCCGCACCGGATTGCCGCTGAGCGGCAGGATGTTGCCGCCGATGAAGATCTTCACGCGGCTGGTGATCTTGGCCAGCACGGTGGCGGAAATGTTGGGCGAGGGCGACATCGCCGCCGGCGCGTTGTGATGCTCGTTGACCAGGACGGCGTCGAAGCCGACCTGCTCGGCCATCACGAAATCCTTGTGATAGCGCGCGTACAGCGCCGCGGCGCGCTCGGGATCGAAGTGCCGGTTGGAGAATTTCAGCATCACCGCGCCGAACTCGGCGGCCGCCTCGTGCGGATAGCCGAGGTAGGGCTGGTTGACGAAGTAGTGGAACATCACCATGGCGCGTCACCTCTCGCCGAGCAGTCGCGTCGAGCTCCACGCGAACGCGGCGATGTGCGTGGCGATGGCCAGCGGCTGCTCCAGGTGCGCGAAATGACCGCACCTCGGCACGACGATGCGCTCGCCGGCCGGCAGCGCGTCCAGAAATGCGCCCGACACCGCCGCCGGCGTGGCGCGGTCGTGCTCGCCCCACAACAGCAGCGCCGGCTGGCGGACCCGCGCCAGCGCCGGCAGCAAAGTGCGGTCGTGCATGTAAGGCTTGAAGCCCAGCCGCGCGGCCATCTCCATGATCTCGATGTCGGTGTCGAGGTCGGTGTCGCTGGCGTCGTCGCGCCACACTGCGCGCGCGTGCGCGCCCTCCGGCTCGGCGCAGGACAGCCGCATGTAACGCCGGTACGGCATGGCGAACAGGTCGGGCGCGCCCAGCTCCAGGGTTTTCACGCCCTGCGCGCCGATCAGCGCCAGGCGCGAGAACCGCTCCGGGGCCATCGTGGCCATTTCCGCGGCGATCCATCCGCCCAACGACGCGCCAGCCAGGAGCGGCAAGGAGTCCGGGGCCAGCACGTCCTGCGCCCACAGGTAATACTTGGCCAAGGCAGGGACCGACTCCACCCAATCGGGCCGGCCCGACCCGCCGCAGCCGGGCATAACCGGGGCGTAGACCGTGAAGTGACCGGCCAGCGCCGCATGGTGGGCCTGCCAGCCGCGCGGGCCCTCTTCACCGTGCAGGAATACGAGCGGCGGCCCGCTGCCGCCGGTCAGCAGCTCCAGCACCGTGCCGCCCAGCGACAGTTGGCGCTTAATGGGGCCAGCGACGGGCGCGGGGTTCGAATCGATCGACGGTGCGGTGGTCATGACTGGGCGGACGGTAGGCGCGCGCCGGGTCAGGGTCGCGAAATCAGGGCAACGATGCACGCCAGTCGTGCACCTGGCGAAACCCGCCG
The DNA here is from genome assembly GCA_033764265.1 of Rhodospirillaceae bacterium. Classification (GTDB taxonomy): domain Bacteria; phylum Pseudomonadota; class Alphaproteobacteria; order Rhodospirillales; family Rhodospirillaceae; genus VGEM01. The sequence continues at coordinate 1,818 of JANRJB010000045.1, forward strand.
CATTGCCGCTCCCGCACGCCAGGCGTGCATGGTATCGCTGACGGATCATGGCCCGCCGCACCGCCACCGCCCCGCGCCCGACCAAGAAGCCGTCGCCGGTCAAGCCGCCGTCAAACCGGCGCGCGCCGCCCGACAAGCGGATCGTGCAGGCCTTCGACCGCGGGCTCGATGTGCTCGCGTTCCTGAACCTGCGCAACGGCGCCTCGATTGGCGATGTGGCCAAGGGCACCGGCATCAACCGCGGCACGGTTTATCGCCTGCTCGAAACGCTGAGGCGCAAGGGCATGATCCGCAAGGACGAGCGCGATCATTGCTACTGGCTGGCCGCGGCCGTGCGCAACCTGTCCGACGGCTTCGCCGAGGAAGCCTGGATCGAACGGCTGGTGAAGCCCCGCATCGCCGCCTTGACCAAGGAATTCGTCTGGCCGGTGTCGTTCTGCACGCCCAGTCATTCGACCATGCTGGTGCGCGCCAATTCCGATTACGACAGCCCGCTCACGCTGCAGCGCTATCCGGTCGGCCACCGCGTCTCGATGATCGGATCCGCCGTCGGCCAGGCCTACCTGGCGGCGTGCGAGCCCGCCCAGCGCGACGCGCTCATCGCCGCGTTGCGCCAGATCGTCAGCGATCCCGGCGACCGCGCCGCGCTGCAGAAGGAGTCGTTCCAGCGACACCTCGACGAGGTGCGCCGCAAGGGCTTCGCGCTGGTCGGCAACCAGTCGCAGCGCATCAGCGGCCTGGCCGTTCCGGTGCGCGGCGGGCAGGCGGTGATCGGCGCGATCTCGCTCCGGTTCTTCTCCTCGGCCATGAGCCAGAACGCGGCGATCGCCCGGTTCGTGCCGCGGCTTTCGGCGTGCGCCGCCGGCATCTCGACCGCGCTGGCCGGCGAATGACCGCCGCGCACGTCAGGCGTGCAACCGGCGCATCGGCGTTGAGATCGGCCCCGGATCGCCGCACCACACGCATGTCACATCGCGCAGGCAGACACGGACATCCATGAGCAACGACCGCATCCTGATCATCGGCGCCGGCATCGGCGGGCTGGCCTTGGCGTTGGCGTTGCAGCGGCGCTGCGTGCCGGTCGCGGTGTTCGAACGCGCGCCCGAACTGGGCGAGGTCGGCGCCGGCGTGATGCTGACGCCCAATTCCAATCTGGTGCTGACCCATCTCGGCGTGTTCGACGACGTGACCCGCACCGCCACGCGCCCCGGCCGCACCCAGGTGCGCCACTACCAGACCGGCGCCGAGATGAGCACGACCGACCTGGGCGATGCGTTCACCGCCCGCTTCGGCAAGCCCTATTACGACGTGCACCGGGTCGACATTCACAGCGCGCTGCACCGGGCGGTGGCCGCCAACGACCCCGCCTGCATCCGCACCAGCCATGGCCTGGTCGACGTGGCGGAAACCGCCAACGGCGTTCGCACGGTCTTCGAGAACGGCGCGACCGCCGAAGGCCGCGCCCTGGTCGGCTGCGACGGCGTGCGCTCGATCGTGCGGGCCAAGGCCGGCGCCACCGACAACGCGCGCTATACCGGCAACCTCGCCTGGCGCGGCCTGGTGCCGGTGGAACGGTTGCCGGACCATCAGCGCGGCCCCGAGATCACCATCTGGACCGGCCCGCGCCACCACGTCGTCGAGTACACCATCCGCAACGGCCGGGTGAAGAACTACGTCGCCATCGCGAACGCCGACGGCTGGGTCGAGGAAGGCTGGTCGGTGCGTTCTCCGGTGTCGGACGCGCTGGACGAGTTCGCCGGCTGGCACGCGGACGTGCGCGCCATCATCGCCGCCACGCCCGCCGACGCCTGCTACAAGTGGGGCCTGTTCGACCGCGACCCGCTCGACCGCTGGAGCACGGACCGGATTACCCTGCTCGGCGATGCCGCCCACCCGATGCTGCCGTTCATGGCCCAGGGCGCAGCCATGGCGCTGGAGGACGCGGTCGTGCTGGCCCGCTGCCTCGCGACCTGGACCGATCTGCCGACCGCGTTTGCCCGCTACGAGGCCGCGCGGAAAGAGCGCACCGCCTGGTGCCAGCTGCAATCGCGCGCGGCCGGCAAGATGTTCCAGCGCGTCGCCAGCCGGGACGAACTCGACGGCGACCGCGCCGAGCGCGGTCGGCGCCTGTACGTCTACGACGCCGTCAACGTGCCGATTTGACGCCGTCACGGCCAACAACCGCGTGAATTCCCGCCCGTCCAGCGGCACAATGCGCGCATGACCGCACGTTCCGCCAAGCGCCCCGACAAGCCCGCCTTCCACCTGCGCCTGAAAATCGCCCCCGGCGTCGATTTCGGACCCGGCAAGGCGCAGCTGCTCGAGCAGTTGGCCGAAACCGGATCGATCACCGCCGCCGCCAAGGCCATGCGCATGAGCTACCGCCGCGCCTGGCTGCTGCTCGACGAGATGAACCGACAGTTCAAAGCGCCGCTCGCGCGCATGGCCAAGGGCGGGGCCGGCGGCGGCGGCGCCGATCTGACCGCCGATGGCCGGGCCGTCCTGCGCCTGTACCGCGCGGCCGAGGCCGGCGCGGGCAAGGCGGTCGCGACGCCGGTCGCGCGGCTGCGCCGCAGGGTCAAGCCCTGATCGGGCGCGCACCGCCCGATCGATTCGCGTTGCTTCGATATATCCGAACGGATATATCCAGGGCGTTTCCGACCGCGCGAGGCAATCGGTGCCGTCGTTTTCCGAGATTGACCTGATCCTGGCCGCGTTGATGTTCTGCGGCGCGGCGCTGTACACGTCGGTGGGTCACGCCGGCGCGTCGGCGTACATCGCGATCATGGGCCTGTTCGGCGTTGCGGCCGAGGTCATGCGCCCGACCGCGCTCGCGCTCAACATCATCGTGTCGGGCTTCAGCGCAACGCGCTACGCGCTCAACAAGCTCACCGACTGGCGCGTCCTATGGCCGTTCGTGGCGGGCGCGGCGCCCATGGCCTTTATCGGCGGCGGCATCCAGCTGCCGGGCGACGTCTACAAACCCCTGGTCGGCGTGGTGCTGTGGATCGCCGCCGCGCGGCTGCTGTGGCCGGGCGCGGCCATCGCCGCCCAACCGCCGCGTCCGGTGCCGGTCTGGGCGGGCGTGGCCATCGGCGCGGGCATCGGCCTGTTGTCCGGGCTGACCGGTACCGGCGGCGGCATTTTCCTTTCGCCGATTCTGCTGTTCGCGGGTTGGGCCGAAACCCGCCGCGCGTCGGGCACTGTGGCGGTGTTCATCCTTGCCAATTCGGTGTTCGGCCTGGCCGGCAACGCCGCCTCGGTGCGCGCGTTGCCCGACGCACTGCCGCTGTTCGCGGTCGCGGTGTTCGCCGGCGCGCTGGTCGGCACGCAGTTCGGCATCAAACTGCTGCCGACCAAGGGCATCCAGCGTGCCCTGGCCGTCGTGCTGGTGATCGCCGGCGCAAAGCTGGTCGGCGCGTTCTGACGCGTCCGCCGCTTACCAGCTCACCGCGATGTACTTTTTCTCGATGAATTCCAGCAGGCCGTCGTGCGCACCTTCGCGGCCGATGCCGCTTTGCTTGACGCCGCCGAACGGCGCGGCCGGGTCCGACACCACGCCGCGGTTAAGCCCGACCATGCCCGATTCGATGCGTTCGCAGACATGCAGGCCTTTCTTCAGGTCCTGGGTGTAGACGTACGACACCAGGCCGTACTCGGTGGCGTTGGCCCGCGCGATCGCTTCGTCGACGGTGGAAAAACGCACGATCGGCGCCACCGGTCCGAAGATCTCGTCGTTCAGCGCCTGGGCGCCGTCGGGCACGTCCATCAGCACGGTGGGCGCGTAGAAATAGCCCTTGCGATTGGGCCGGTGCCCGCCGGTCAGCACCTTGGCGCCGCGTGTCGTGGCGTCCTCGACAATGCTGGCGACCTTGCTGCGGGTGGCCTCGTTGACCAGCGGGCCCAGGTCGACGCCCGGCTCAAGTCCTGGGCCCATCTTCAGCTTGCCCATGGCCGCGGCGAAGCGGGCGGCGAACTCGTCGGCCACCTTGGCCTCGACATAGAACCGGTTGGCCGCGGTGCAGGCCTCGCCGCCGTTGCGCATCTTGGCGATCAGCGCGCCCTCGACCGCGGCGTTCAGGTCGGCGTCGGCGAACACCACGAACGGCGCGTTGCCGCCCAACTCCATCGAGCAGTTGACCACGCACTCCGACGCCTGGGCCAACAGCGCGCGCCCCACGCCGGTGGAGCCGGTGAACGACAGCTTGCGGACCCTGGGGTCGCGCAGCAGGCCGGCGACGATCTTGGCCGGATGGCGCATCGTCAGCACGTTGACCACGCCCGCCGGCACGCCGGCCTCTTCCAGGATTGCGGCGATGGCCAGCGCGGTGAACGGCGTCTCGGTCGCCGGCTTCAGGATCACGGTGCAACCGGCGGCCAGCGCCGGGCCGATCTTGCGGGTGGCCATGGCGGCCGGGAAGTTCCACGGCGTGATCAGCACTGCCACGCCCACCGGTTGGTTCATCACCAGGATCTTGTTGGCGCCCGACGGCGCGGTGGTCAGCTCACCGGTGGCGCGCACCGCTTCCTCGGCATACCAGCGGAAAAACTCCGCCGCGTACACCGTTTCGGCCAGCGCGTCCTTCAGCGCCTTGCCGTTCTCGATGGTGATCAGGCGGGCGATGTCGTCCTTGGCCGCGATCATCAGCTCGAAGGCCTTGCGCAGGATTTCCCCGCGCTCGCGCGGCGCCCGCCTGGCCCAATCGGGTTGCGCCCGCGCCGCCGCATCGACCGCGGCGTCGGCGTCGGCGGCCGCCGCGCCGGCCACGTCGGCGAACGGCTCCTCGGTGGCGGGATCGATGACCGGAATGCGCTCGGCGCCGGGGCGCCAGGCCCCGCCGATGAACAGGTCCTTGGGCAGGCGGTCGATGGAAAACGTCATGGCGCGGTCTCGTCAGGGTTTGAACGGCTTGGCTGCATTGGCATGACTGCGGCCTTGGTGTCCACGATCAAGTCGGCCACCGCCCGCGAATCGCCGCAACCATGCAATTTTGCGCTATGATCGGGCGGTTCTCAGCCGGGGCCAGGAGCGCGCCATGACCCATCCGCGGATCGACCAAGCCGTCATCGACCTCTACGACGCCTACACCCACACGCCGCTGCCGCGCCGTGTGTTCCTGGACCGGCTGACGGCACTGGTCGGCGGCAGCGCGGCGGCCACGGCGCTGTTGCCATTGTTGGAAAACAACTACGCCCGCGCCGCGATGGTGGCCGAAACCGACGTCCGCATCTCGGTCGAACGCGTTGCCTACCCGTCGCCCGGCGGGCCCATGCGCGCCTATCTCGCGGCGCCGGCGGGGACGGCCAAGGTGCCGGCGGTGATGGTGATTCACGAAAACCGCGGTCTCAACGCCCACATCGAGGACGTTACCCGGCGGGCAGCGGTGGCCGGCTTCCTGGCGGTGGCGCCCGATGGCCTGTCGCCGCTGGGCGGCACGCCGGCCGATCCCGACGCCGCGCGCGAGTTGATCGGCAAGCTCGACCGGCCGGCCACCATCGCCAACCTGGTGGCAGGCGTGGCTTTTGCCGCAAAGCATCCGCGCTCGACCGGCAAGGTCGGCGTGGTCGGGTTCTGCTGGGGCGGCGGTATGAGCAACCAGATGGCGGTGCACGCGCAAAGTGTCGGGCTGGCCGCCGCCGCGCCGTTCTACGGCTCGCAGGCCAGCGCCGAGGATGCCGCCAAGATCAAGGTGCCGTTGCAGCTGCACTATGCCGGTATCGACGAGCGT
>JANRJB010000050.1:0-15671 GCA_033764265.1 Rhodospirillaceae bacterium
GGGCGCCGACGGCACCTTCGAAGCGGCGAGCGTGCTGGCCAAGCACGACGAGAACTACATGCCGCGCGAGGTGGCCGATGCCTTGAAACAAGCCGGCCACTGGCAAGCTGAGAACGCCGGCGACGCAACCGCGGCCAGCGCGCCCAACTGACGCGGACCCCGGCGCACCATGATCGCAGAATTGGGACATTTCGCGCTGGCGCTCGCGCTGCCGGTCGCCCTGATCCAGATGCTGGTGCCGCTGGCCGGCGCGGCGCGTCGCAACCCGGCTTGGATGGCGGTGGGCCCGCCGGCCGCGCTGGTCCAGCTGGCGTTGGTCGCAGCGGCGTTCGCCGCGCTGACGCACGCGTTCGTCACCTCGGACTTCTCGGTGATCAACGTGTTCCAGAACTCCCACACCGACAAGCCGATGCTCTACAAGGTCTCGGGCGTGTGGGGGAACCACGAAGGCTCGATGGTGTTGTGGGTGCTGATCCTGGCGCTGTTCGGCGCCGCGGTCGCGTTGTTCGGCCGCAACCTGCCGGCCACGTTGCGGGCGCGCGTCATCGCCATCCAGGGCGCGACCGGGCTCGGCTTCCTGGCCTTCATCCTGTTCACGTCCAACCCGTTTCTGCGCATCGATCCCGCGCCGCCGCAGGGCCGCGGCCTCAATCCGCTGCTGCAGGACCCCGGCCTCGCCTTCCATCCGCCCATGCTCTACCTGGGTTATGTCGGCTTCAGCATGGCGTTCGCCTTCGCGGTCGCCGCGCTGATCGAGGGCCGCGTCGATGCCGCCTGGGCGCGCTGGGTGCGGCCGTGGACACTGGCGGCCTGGACGTTCCTCACGCTGGGCATCGGTCTTGGCAGCTGGTGGGCCTATTACGAGCTGGGCTGGGGCGGCTGGTGGTTCTGGGACCCGGTCGAGAACGCATCGTTCATTCCCTGGCTGACGGGCACGGCGCTGTTGCATTCGGCCATCGTCGTGGAAAAGCGCGAGACCCTGAAAAGCTGGACCATTCTGCTGGCCATCGTCACCTTCTCGCTCAGCCTGCTGGGCACGTTCCTGGTGCGCTCGGGCATCCTGACCTCGGTGCACGCCTTCGCCACCGATCCCACGCGCGGCGTGTTCGTGCTGATCCTGCTGGCGATCGCGGTCGGCGGATCGTTCACCCTGTACGCCGTGCGCGCGCCGACGCTGGACGGCGGCGGCGTGTTCGCGCCGGTGTCGCGCGAAGGCGGCTTGCTGATCAACAACTTGCTGTTGGCGACCGCCGCAGGAACCGTTCTCCTGGGCACGCTGTATCCGCTGATCGCCGAGGCGCTGGGGCTGGGCAAGCTGTCGGTGGGTCCGCCCTATTTCAACGCCGTGTTCGTGCCGCTGATGGTGCCCCTGGCGGCGCTGACCGCGGTGGGTCCGTTCCTGGCGTGGAAGCGGGCCGACGCCGGCGGCATCGTGCAACGGCTGAAATTCGTGCTGGCCGCCGCGTTGCTGATGGTGGGCGCGGTCTGGCTGGGCGCCGGCGGATCGCTGCGCGACCTGGCCGCGGCCGGCGGCATGGGGCTTGCGACCTGGTTGGGTCTGGCGACATTAGTGGAGTGGGGATCGCGGGTGCGCGGCCCCGGCGGTGCGACGTTCACCTGGACCAAGGCATGGGCACGCGCGGCCAGCCTGCCGCGCTCGGCCTATGGCATGACCTTGGCGCACTTTGGCCTGGCGGTGCTGATCGCCGGCGTCACCGGCGCCACCGCCTGGAAACAAGAGCGCATCGAGAGCCTGGCGCCGGGCGAGTCGCTCGAGGCCGGCGGCTACAAATTCACCTTCGATGGCGCGCGCACCATCGCAGGGCCCAATTACGACGCCATCGAGGGCACTTACACCGTCACCAAGGATAATCGCATCGTCGCGGTGCTGACGCCGGAGCGGCGCAGCTTCACCCAGCCGCCGCAGGTGACCACCGAAGCGGCCATTCACACCACCTTCGTGACCGACCTGTACGCCGTGATCGGCGATCCGGACGGCGAGACCGGCAAGTTCGTCGCGCGCATCTACATCGAGCCGTTCGTGCCTTGCATCTGGTACGGCGTGTTGCTGATGGGCCTGGGCGGCATCGTGTCGCTGTCGGATCGCCGCTATCGGATCGGCGCGCCGCGCCGCGTCGCGTTGCCGGCCGGCGCGGTTCCGGCCGAATAGCGCGGGCGGAGCAACTCCATGTCCGACAACGCCCTGACCGCCCCCGCGCCGCGCCGGCGCCTGGTGTTTCTTCTGCCGATCGCCGTGATGGTCGCGCTGGTGGCGGTGTTCGGCAAGCGCCTGATGGACGTGAGCGGCGGCAACGATCCGCACCTGATCCCCACCGTGCTGCTCGACACGCCGATGCCCGACCTGGACCTGCCGCCCCTGCCGGGGCGCACCAAGCTGACCGATGTCGGCCAAGAGGGCGATGGACTCAGCGACGAGGATCTTAAGGGCCGGGTGTCGCTGGTCAATGTGTGGGGCTCGTGGTGCGCGGCCTGCCAGGTGGAGCATCCGCTGCTGATGGAGCTGGCCAAGCGCGACGAAGTGCCGATCCACGGCATCGCCTGGCGCGACGATCCGGCCGCCGCGCTGGCGTGGCTGGCCCGCCACGGCGACCCTTACACCCGCATCGGCCAAGACCCGCGCAGCCATGCCGCCATTGCCTTGGGCGTGACCGGCGCGCCGGAGACGTTCGTGGTCGATGCCGACGGCGTCATCCGCTACAAGCACATCGGCCCGATTACGCCGGAAGCCTGGACCGGCACACTGCGGCCCCTGATCAAGCAGCTGTCGGCCCGGCCATGACCCGCATCGCTGCCCTTCTGGTGTTGGCGGCCTGGCTGCCGCTGGCCCACGCGGTCGAACCCAACGAACGCCTGGCCGACCCGGCCGCCGAGGCGCGCGCGCGCGAGGTCAGTCAGGCCTTGCGCTGCGTGGTTTGCCAGAACGAGACCATCGACGAGTCCAACGCCGAGCTGGCCAAGGACATGCGCCTGTTGGTGCGCGAACGCATCAACGCTGGCGACAGCAACGACCAGGTGATCGCCTACATGGTCGATCGCTATGGCGACTTCGTGCTCTTGAAACCCCGCTTCACCGCCGAGACCCTGGCCTTGTGGATCGGCCCGGCTGTGCTGCTGGTGTTGGGCGGCCTCGCCGTCGCACGCCGGCTGCGGCGCGCGCCGACGGCCGCAGGCCCTGCGCCCCTGAGCACCGAGGAAGCCGCGGCCCTGGCCGCGCTTGACGCGCCCGACCGGCCGGAGCGGCGGTCATGATCTGGCTGGTGTTCGGACTGATCACCCTGGCGGTGGTGGCGGCCATGATCTGGCCGCTGATCAGGGGCGCGACCGCCACCGACGACGCCGCGGCGGGGCTGGCGGTGTTCAAGGACCAGTTGGCCGAGGTGGATCGAGAAGTCAGCCGCGGCACCCTATCCGAAGCCGAGGCGCAAGCCGCACGCCTTGAAATTCAGCGGCGCATGTTGGCCGCCGGAAAACGCGCGGCCGTCACGGTCGATACCGAACACCCGGGCTTGCGCGCCGGCGTGACGGCGGCCATGGCGGTGGCTGTGCCGTTCGCCGCGCTGGGGGCTTACCTGGCGCTGGGCTCGCCCAATATCGGCGGCGCGCCGGCCGCACCCGGACAGTCGGCGGGCCAGGTGGCCGAACACGGCGATGCCGAGATGACCCAGATGGTGGAGCAACTGGCCGCCCGCATGCAGGCCGAGCCCAATAACGCCGAAGGCTGGGCGTTGCTGGCGCGCAGCTACCGCCAGATCGAGCGCTTTCCCGAAGCGCTTGACGCTTACCGCCGCACCTTGAGCCTGACCGCGCCCACCGCCGAACTGCTGGCCGATGCCGCCGAGATGATGACCGCCACATCCGGCGGCGCGGTGACCGACGAGGCGCTGGAGACGTTCTACGCCGCCCTCAACCTCGATCGCGAAGAGCCGCGCGCGCGCTTCTACATCGGCATGGCCGCCGCCCAACGCGACGACGCCACCCGCGCCATCGCCATTTGGCGCGACTTGACGGCGTCCGCCCCGCCCGACGCCCCCTGGCTCGAGATGGTGCGCAACCAGATGTTCCAGGTGGCGCAGGCCACCGCCATCATGCCGATGAACGTGGAGCCGGCCCATCCGCTGGACCGCACCGAGCCCGCGCCGCCGCCGCAGGCCGCGGCGGCCGATGCCGACGCGGTGCCGCCCAGCGACCCCGATGACATCACCGCACCCGACGTGAGCGCGCTGAAGGGCCAGTTTTCGGGCGAGAACCTCGGGATGATCCAGGCCATGGTCGGCAGTCTGGCCGGCCGGCTGGCCAACGACCCCGCCGATTTCGAGGGCTGGATGATGCTGGGCCGGTCCTACACCGTGCTGCAGAACGCCGCCGGCGCCAAAGACGCCTTCGCCAAGGCCATCGACCTGCGCCCCGACGCGATCGAACCCAAGCAGCAATACCTGGCCGTGCTGTGGCGCGAGGCCGGCACCGACGGCGCGGCGCAGACCGCGGAAATGGCCCAGGTGGCCGAAGACATTCTGCGCGTCGCGCCCGGCAACGCCGAGGCACTGATGATCCGCGGGCAGGCCCAGGCGAATTCCGGCGACACCGCGGCGGCGCGCCGCACCTGGACCGCGGCGGCGGCCGCCACCCCGCCCGGCAGCCCACTGGGCGCTGAAATCGCCCGCCGGATGGCGGACCTGAAATGAGACTGGCATGAGCAAGCTGCGCATTCTTCAATTGTCGATCCTGGCGCTGGCCGCCGTGGCGGCGCTGGTGCTGTACCTGCCGGGCGTGCGGCCCGAGCGGACCGACGTGCGCACGGTCGAGGGTGCGCCCGCGATCGGCGGTGCGTTCGAACTGGTTGATCCGCAGGGACGAACCGTCACCGATGCCGACCTGAAGGGCCGCTACGCGCTGGTATTCTTCGGCTTCGTCAACTGCCCCGACATCTGCCCGCTGACCCTGCAGACCCTGACCCAGGCCTTGGAGATGGCCGGGCCCATGGCCGAGGACGTGCAGCCGGTGTTCATCACGGTCGACGCGGCGCGCGACACGCCCGAGACCATGGGGGCCTACATCGCCAATTTCCATCCCCGTTTCCTGGCCCTGACCGGCACGCCCGAGCAGACCAAGCGCGCCGCGGACGCCTACCGCGTCTACTTTCGCAAGGCGGCGGAGCAGGAACCGGGCGAGTACATGATGGAGCATTCGGGCTTCGTGTACTTCATGGACCGTGACGGCGATTTCATCACCCACTTCAATTCGTCGGCCACGGCCCAGGACATCGCCGCGCGCATCCGCCAGGAAACGGGATTCAAAAGATAGCGCCCGGCGCGTATGCTCGATCGCGCATGACCGATCCAATCGACCGCACAGCGCCCCCGTTCTGGCGCCGCAAGACCCTACGACAGATGACCACCGACGAGTGGGAAAGCCTGTGCGACGGCTGCGGCAAGTGTTGCCTGCACAAGGTGCGCCAGCGCGATGGCCGGGTCTCGATCACCAACGTCGCCTGCCGCCTGCTCGACGTGAATACCTGCCGCTGCGGCAATTACCCGGCGCGCAAGCGCCTGGTGCCTGATTGCGTGGTGCTGACGCCCGAGACCGTGGGCACGCTGGACTGGCTGCCGTCGACCTGCGCCTATCGTCTGGTTCATGCCGGCGCCGACCTGCCGGCGTGGCATCCGTTGCGCACCGGCTCGGCCGCAGCCATGCATGCCGCCGGCATTTCGGTGCGCGGCCGGGCCGTGTCGGAGCGCGGCGCCGGGCGCCTGGATACCCACATCGTCACGTGGCCCGACTTCTGATGGCAGTCGGGTGATGGCGGACTTCAAGGCGGATACCGGTCCGGCGCAGTGGCTGATCGACGCGGTCGGGCCGCAGACAGCCGCGCGCATCATCGCGCGGGTCAACCCGCGGGCGCGACGGATCGGGTTGCGGGTGGATGCTGCCGCCGGCGTGATCGTCCTGGTGCGCCCGCGGCGCGCCGCCGAGGCCACGGTGCAGCGTTTCGTGACGGCGCAGCGGCGCTGGATCGCGCGGCAGGTCGCGGCGCTGGTCGCCGCCACACCGCCGATCATGCTGGGCCATGGCGCGCGCCTGGCCGTGGCCGGCGAAGAGTTGCTGGTGCGGCACGCGCCCGAGGCCCGCGGCGGGGTCTGGCGCGACGGTGCGTGCGTGGTGGTCGCCGGCCGGCCAGAGCATGTCGCCCGGCGTCTGCGCGACTGGCTCAAGGGCGAAGCACGCAAGGCGCTTTCGGACTGCGTGCGCGAAATGGCCGGTCGGTTGGGAAAGCCGGTCGGGCGGATCACGGTGCGCGACACGCGCTCGCGCTGGGGCAGCTGCAGCGTGCGCGGCGACATCTCGCTTAGCTGGCGGCTGATCCTGGCGCCGCCCGAGGTGGCCCGCTACGTGGCCGCCCACGAGGTCGCACACCTGGCACACTTGAACCACTCGAAGGCGTTCTGGCGCACCGTCGATGCCCTGCACCCCGAGGCCGCGGCCGCGCGCGCATGGCTGCGCCGCAACGGCGCATCGCTGCACCGCATCGGGTGAGGCGCCGGCGAGCGACTTGGGTTCTTAGCGCGCGGCGACCGTGCGGATGCGGCGGGCGTCCTTGGCCGCGCGCCATTCGGCGAACGCCGCCAGGCGCTGGATGAACGGCTTGCGTTCGGCGCCGCGCCGGTCATCGTCCGACTCGCGATAGAACACGTGGGTGCCGATGACCGTGGTGGACTCGTAGCCCAGCGCCCAGTCGGGCTGGATGAAATCCGCGTGGTACCACAGGGCGCCGTCGGTCGGATCGACCATCGAGGAATCTTTCTGCAGCACCGCCGCGGCGATCTTGAGCGAATCGCGCCAGGCGGTCGGGCTGTAGGGCCGATCGGTCTTGCCGTCACAGTACCAGGAGAACTGGCAGCGATGCAGCTGGCCGGTGCGCGTCTGCTTGACGACGTCGCACAGGTTGGAGGGAAAGCGGGAATCCATCGCCCGATTGAGCACCACGTGCGCGACGGCAACGCGGCCGGCGGTGATTTCGGAGCGTGCTTCCCAATAGTCGTTGAGCGCCAGGCAGATCAGTTCGTCGCGCGACACCACGATGCTCGACAGGTCGATCTGCAAGTCCTCGGGAATATCGAGCGCCCGTGCCGGCCCAGCGACCAACGCCGACAGCGCGAACGCCATGGCGGCACAGGCCGCGAGAGATTTGCGCACAACATCGCGCAGGCATGATTTCGGCCATGCGGCCGAAGGCAGAGTTTTGAGTGTCACGTCCAGCTCCTCGTTGACCACCGCGCACACATCTAGCCATGCGGCGGTTCGCTCGCCGTCTGTCGCACCCAGACCCACTTGTCCCTGACCGGCGTTGTGACCGTCCGGTTCTTGGTGACGCGGAACCCTTGTGGGGCTCTCTTGGTTCGCGCCGGCGCTTTTGTTTGCGCTCAGCTGCGATTGGGCCGCCGTCTCCCGATCGAACCCACCCGTGGCGGCTTGGCGGCCATCGTGGTCGTTCCTGCTGAACGACTTCTTTACGGGCCGCGAATGGGCGGATTATTGAAATGGCGGTCGGCCCGGCAACAAAAATTATCTTTCGTTTTCGGGCGGTTGAGTAACCGATAAGGACATTCGGCGCGGCGCCTGCGGCCAGTTTTGTACCAATCCACAGTCACGCCTTGGTTGATCGAGTCGAAACCAATGTGGATAAGCATGGAATTTTCCGTGGTTCGTCAATTCGTTGGTTGACGGAGCGGCGACCGCGCCTCAAACCTTCAAAAATTCACCACACAGCGGGCAAAGCCGCCCAAGAAAGCGATTTAGGCAGCCAAATTCCGTGACCGCGCCGGAGAAAATCAACCAAAGATCGAAATTACTGATTGGGATATTGACAGTATTGGTTGCAGGCGGTCCCGTGTCGACGGATCTGTACCTGCCGTCGCTCCCGTCGATCGGCGCGGATTTCGCCGCGCCGACGTCCGCGACCCAGTTGACCCTGAGCGTTTTCATTGCCGGTTTCGCGCTGGGCACGCTGGTGTTCGGGCCGTTGTCGGACCGTTTCGGTCGCCGGCCCATGATGCTGGCGGGAATGGCGGTGTTTACCGCCGGCAGTATCGGCTGTGCCGGCGCGGGCAGCATCGAGACCTTGATTGCCTGGCGCCTGGTTGAGGCCTTCGGCGGTGGCGCCGGCCCGGTGCTGGCGCGCGCGGTGGTGCGCGACCTGTTCGCCCGCGAGGACGCCGCACGCACCTTGTCCTACATGGGCGCGGCGATGGCGGTCGCCCCGGCGCTGGCGCCGATGATCGGCGGGGCGATTCACTTGGGCTTCGGCTGGCGCGGACAGTTCTGGGCGCTGGCCGCGGCCGGTGGCGGCCTGCTGATCCTGGTGTGGGCGAGCGTTGCGGAGACCAACCGGCACCCGGACCGCGACGCCGCGCGCCCGGCGCGGATCCTGCGTAACGTGTTCGCGCTGGTGTCCAACCGGGCGTTTATCGGCTTCGCGGCGACTTCGGGTTTTTCCTACGGCGGATTGTTCGGTTTCATTTCCGGCGGGGCGTTCGTGGTGATCGGCGTATTGGGCGTTGCGCCGGAGAGTTTTGGATTCTTGTTCGTGTTTGTGGCCGGCGGTTTCGTGGCGGGGTCCACCGTCGGCGGAGCGCTAGCCAAGCGCTGGGGCGTCGTGCGCATGATCGAAGCCGGCGTGTGGACCGGCGTAGCGGCGGCCGGCATCGGCCTGGGGCTGGCGCTGGCCGGCATCGTCAGCCCGCTCAGCGTGATCGCGCCGGTCGCGGCGGTGTTCTTCGGCTGCGCGTTGGTGTTCCCCAGCGCCACCGCCGGCGCGATTGGTCCGTTTCCGCACATGGCCGGCACCGCCTCGAGCGTCGCCGGCTTCGTGCAGATGTCGATTGGCGCGGCGGTGGGGGCGGTGGTCGGTGCCACGCTGGACGGCACGACGCGCCCGCTGTTCGCGGTGATCCTGGCCTCGAGCCTGGTGGCGCTGGCGCTGTTCTATGCCGTGGTCAGGCCGGCGGATGCCCGCAGGACACCGGCCTAATCGCCGAAGATCGACCGGAAAAAGCGCGCGATGGCGTTGGGTTCGGACGGCGGCGGCGCCAGGCCCGGCAAGTCGCGCGGTGTTCTGCCGATGTGGCCGGCAGCCATGACGTCGCGCCAGATGCGCGCCGGCACCCCGCCGCCGGTGACGCCTTTCATGCCCGCGCCCGAATCGTTGCCGACCCAGACGCCCGCCACCAGATCGGCCGAATAGCCGATGAACCAGGCGTCGCGAAAATCGGAACTGGTGCCGGTCTTGCCCGCGGCGGGAAAACCAAACGCCGCCGCCGTGCCGGTGCCGTACTCGATCACCCCGCGCAAGAGACCGTTCATCACCGCCACATGTTCGGGCGCGACCACCGGTCCGAGGCCGGTGCCGGCCCGCCGATACAGCACGCCGCCCTGGCGATCGACGATCTCGGCGATGGCGTAGGGCAGTACGGCCGTGCCGCCGTTGGCGAAGGGCGCGTAGGCCGAGGTCAACTCGATCAGCGTGGTCTCCGAGGTGCCGAGCGCGACCGACAGGTCGGCCGGCATGTCCTCGGTGATGCCAAGTCGGCGGGCCTCGGCCGTGACGGCGGCGAGGCCCACGTCCTGCGCCACACGCACCGCCACGGTGTTGATCGACTCCGCCACAGCGTCGGCCACCGTGACGGGCCCGCGGTACTGGCCGGAGAAGTTCTGCGGCCGCCAGCCGCGGATTTCGATCGGCCCGTCGGTCACCAGGACATCGGGGCCATAGCCCGACTTGAGACCGGCCAGGTAGACGAACGGCTTGAACGCCGAACCCGGCTGCCGCAAGGCCTGGGTGGCGCGGTTGAACTGGCTGTCGCCGTAGTCGCGACCGCCCACCATGGCCTTGACCGCCCCGTCGGGCGCCAGCGCGACGACGGCGCCTTGCTCGATCTTTTGCGCCGCGCCGGCCGCGTCGAGATGCTTGGCCAGTGCCGCCTCGGCCGCGGCCTGCAGGCGGCCGTCGAGCGTGGTGCGCACCACGATGTCGCGGTCGACCTGGCCGACAAAGGATTCAACCTGGGTCATCACCCAGTCGGCGAAATAGCGCGCGCGCAAGGCGGGCCGCTTGGCCGCGGCCGCCGCCGTCAACACGCGCGGCGCGGTTTTTTCAGCCGCCTCGGCCTGGGCCCGCGTGATCACGCCGGTATCAATCATGGTGTCGAGCACGATGCGCGCCCGCGCCTTGGCAAGCCCAGCATCCTTGGCGGGATTGTAGCGCGAGGGCGCCTTGAGCAGGCCGGCCAAAACGGCCGACTGATACAATGTCAGCTCGGCCGGGCTGCGGCCGAAGTAGCGTTCCGCCGCCGCCGCCACGCCATAGGTTCCGGTGCCGAGATAGGCGCGGTTGAGATAGACCTCGAGAATCTGCTGCTTGGTGAAGGTGCGTTCCAGCCACAGGGCCAACAGCATCTCACGCGCCTTGCGCGCCACCGTGCGCTCGGGCGTCAGGAACAGGTTCTTGGCCACCTGCTGGGTAATGGTGGAGCCGCCCTGGACGACGCGGCCGGCCTTGAGATTGGCCACCATGGCGCGGGCGAAACCGCGCGCGTCGACCCCCGGATGGCGATAGAAGCGCCGGTCCTCGACCGCGATGACCGCGGCGGGCAGGTGCGCCGGCAGGTCGTCCAGCGTCACCGCCGCGCCGTAGATGTCGCCGAAGCTGACGAGCTCGGCCCCGGACGCATCGATAATCGACACATTGGGTCGTCGCGTCAGGACGGTTGTGTCGATGCTCGGCAGGCCCAGGGCGAAATAGCCCAGGACGAACGCGAGGCCGATGCCGGCCCACACCACCGCGGCGAGCAGGTTTGAAACCCAGCGCCCGAGCCGGCCGGGACGCCGGGGGCGGGCTTCGGCACGGGCGGACTGGCCCTCTCCGCCGCCGCGGCGCCGGCTCGTGCCCTGTCGCTTTTCCTCGGTCATGAATCTGGTTAGGTTGACGGCCGGTTTCCGGTGCGGCGCAGGCGATACGCCGGGATTGCGGCAACAATGCGCCGCGCCGCCGCTCGGTTGCCCGCACCATGTGGGCGGCGACCGGCAAACACAAGCGAGATTGGCGAGGATCCCCCCATGGCAAGCAAGGCGGCACGTAAATCGGCACGCAAGGCATCGCGCACGGCAGCGCGCGCGGGAACGGGCCGCAAGAGCGGCGCGCGCCGTGCCACGCCCCGGGCGGCGAAAACCGCGAAGGCGAAGCCCCCACTTCGGCGCGGCGCGCCCACACTGGTGGTTCCGGCCGACCTGGAAAGCCGGTTGTTGGCCCTGGCCCTGCAGATGGAAAAAACCTTCGACGCCGTTCTGCTGCAGGCCCTGGCCGAGTTCGCCGACGCCTGGGAAGACCACTTCCGCACGGTCGCGGCCCTGGCCGACGACGACGACCGCGTGCAGCTGTCCAATCGGCCCGCGTGAACGCGACGCCATGCGCACGCGGCATCGCGGCCTTGTCGCCGGCTTGCTGATTCTGAACTTCTGTTGCGGCGCGATGGCGCAAACGCCGGCGGCGCGCTATGCCCCCGAGTTCGAGCCGCTGGCCTATTTGGCGGGGTCGTGTTGGCAGGGTCCGCTGTCGGAGTTCGTGCGCAACCGGTCCGGTTCAGGCGCCGGCGAGCTGTTGCACTGCGCGGAGTGGATTTTGAACGGCCACGCCTTGCGCGACACGCTGTGGGTCGAGGGCGCCAACCCGCCCGTGCGCGGCGAGACCACGTACTACTTCGACCTGGAAACCCAGACGCTGCGCTACATTTTCTGGTCGGTCGATGGCCCCCATTCGGTCGGCACGGTCAAAGTGGACGGCGACACGCTGATCTTCGACGACGAACGTCTGGTCGGGCGCCGCGGCATCATTCACTTCCGCACCACCTTCACGCGGACCGGGCCCGATACCTACGTCCAGGATCGCCAGCGCCAAGGCTCCGACGGGGTGTGGACCAACCTGCCGCCCACCACCTACATCCGCCGACCCGGGAAGTGACCGCCTCGCGCGGTGATGCGCTTATCCGCCGACCGGACCCAGCAGCGCCTTCGGATCCTCGAACACGTCCGGATGCAGTTTCTTGGTCAGCGCCACGTAGTTCGGCGGCAGCTGATCGATCGAGGCCACGGTTCGGCCGGCGGCGTTGCCGAGCAGGAACCCGGGCCGGTCGCCCATCTTCAGCCACGGGCGCCAGTTGACCATGGCGTTGTAGTGCACCTCGGCCGGCACCGCGGCTTGCTTGGGATCGAGCACGTCGGCGACGCGGCCCGACCAGTTGGTGACGGAGTTGAGCGTGAAGCCCGGCCGACCGTCGGCCGCGGGGGTATGGGCCAGGATTTCCTCGATCAGCCAGACATGATCGTTGACCACGCGCAGCGGCAGGAACGCCTGCCTGACGTCCCGGCCGGCGGACTCGCCGGGCGGGATGATGCGGCCGTTCGGGCCCAGATGAATATGATGCGGGCCGGCACGGGTGACGGGCACCTCGACGGTTTCGCCGGTATAGGGGTTCTTGAACGTCTCCAGGCGTTCGCCGGTGTTCCAGTCGGTGAAGTAGGCCACCTCGAAGGTCTTGCCGTCATAGGTGCCATCGGCGCGTGCGGCGTAGCGGTTCACCACCGCGGCCAGCACGCCGTAGAGCGGCGTCATGCGATTGTCGACCACGCCGTAGTACAGGCCCTGGACGAAACCGAAGCAGACCCGGTCGTCGGTGGCGCCGAACAGCTTCATCACCGCGTTCATGCGGCGTTCCGGCGCGTTGAGATCGACGGTGGCCGCCGCCGCTGTCGGCGCGATGCCAAGCCCCGGGGCGAACAGCGTTGCGGCCGAGAACCCCAGCGCCGAATGGGCCAGCATATCGCGGCGGGTGGGCGAGAACGAACGATCGGGCATGGGCGATCTCCTGCGGTTGACGCCCGCAGCTTACGCTGGGCGGGACGGTTTGCGATCGGTGATCGTACGCAGCCAGGGGAGCAGGGCGAAGCCGACTTGGGCGGCCAGGCCGGCCAGGGCCGCGGCCTGGCGATAGGTGGCCAGATGATCCGCCGGGCTGCGGCCGAAGGCCAAGACCGACACGCCCAGTTCGGCCAACATCAACAGCGCGAAGGCGAGCCCGCCCATCAACAGGCGCGGCGCGGCGCGCGCGGGCACCGCGAACCGGCGGACGCACCAGCCCGCCGCCAGCCACGACACCGCCAGCATGACCGGCAGCTCCAGCGCCACGGCGCCGAAGTCGCCGATCAACGGCACGACCAGCATCACCCGCACCGTGCCGAGCGCGAACCCGACCGAGAACGCGATGGCGAAGTAGGCGAGGGCGGCAGCCTTCGGCCGCCCGAGACGGACCGACCGCGGCCTTACAGACAAGGCGGCACCGCTGCAGGGATCACTCTGATGAATTCCGACGACATCAATCGCGCAACTTGGACTCGATCAACTCCAGTGCCGCGTCTAATTCAGGCAGGTCGATGGTAATTGTCCGCCAGACCAGAGGTGGCATGACGCGATCGTCGTACTCGTGAGCGAGAAAGTTGCGAAACCTGACAGGATCGATCCACGGACCACCGGGAAGAAGCGCTTCGAGATCGACTTTGACGGACAGATCCTTCAAGGCCTCGCCCAATGCAATAAACGCCCGTTCACACGCATACTGCGTTCGTTCGTCTGCCAGGTAGCCTTCCATGTCCAGCCCGACAGTCCACCTACGAATGCGCACCACATGGTCGCGCGCGTGGCGGACGATTTCACGGGGACCACGTTTTGACCGCTCAGTAGACACGAACGATCTCTGACGCGATCTTCCGCTTCAGTTCGGGTGCATGGTCAAGACCCTCTTGGGCGATCAGGTCAACACGGCGCTGAAAGATGGTTTCGAGAATTTCCTGAGCGCGAACCATGCGGAACAGCGTCATCGGTCGGTCCGAAAAACCGTCAATGATGAGATCGATGTCGCTGGCCTCGGCTGCTCGATCGCGCGCAATCGACCCAAACAACGAGACATGCGCGATGCCGGCTTGTCTCAGCGTGTCGGCGTGAGAATTCAATATGTGGATGACATGTTCGCGGCGCATGCTTCAGCATAACAAATTCGGGAGCAGCGCGCACTAGACTCACCGTAGCGCTCGCTCGCGTGCGATCGCTCAAATATCCAGGTTTCGCACGTTGAGGGCGTTGTCCTGGATGAAGTCGCGGCGGTGTTCGACCACGTCGCCCATCAGGGTGGAGAAAATCTCGTTGGCCTCGTCGGCGTGGTGGACCTTCACCTGCAACAGGGTGCGGGCGTTGGGGTCGAGCGTGGTTTCCCACAGCTGGCCGGGATTCATTTCGCCCAGGCCTTTGTAGCGCTGCAGCGACACGCCCTTGCGGCCCGCGGCCATGACTTCGACCACCAGCGGCACCGGCCCGGCCACGGCGATGTCGCGGTCCTTGGTGCGCAGCACGGCCGGATGGGTGTAGGTGGCCTGCAGTTCCGCCGCCAGGCTGTCGAGGTGGCGCGCCTCGGACGAATGCAGCGTGCGGGCGTCGATGGTGTGGGTTTCGGTCACGCCGCGAAGCGTGCGCGCGAAGCTGAGCCCGCCGCCGTCGGCGGCGGCGCCCGACCAGCCCTTTTCGTACTCGGTTTCCTGATGGTCGAGCCGGCGGGCGACATACTGCGCCGCCTGGCTGGCGAGCTTGGCGTCGGACAGCACTTCGGTATTGAACGCCCCGGCGATGGCGCACTGCTCGACGATCTTGAGCGGCAGCGTGCGGCTGAGGGCCTGCAGGCTCGTGCGCACGTCACGGGCGCGCAGCGTCAGCCGGCGCAACTCCTCGCCGCCGACTTGCGCGCCGCCGTGCAGCACCAGCACCGCGTCGGCCAGTCCGGCGTTGATCAGGTACTCCTCCATCGCCTCGTCGTTCTTCAGATAGACCTCGGAGGAGCTTTTCTTGGCGCGGTAGAGCGGCGGCTGGGCGATGAACAGATGCCCGTTCTCGATCAGCTGCGGCAGCTGGCGGTAGAAGAACGTGAGCAGCAGCGTGCGGATGTGGCTGCCGTCCACGTCGGCGTCGGTCATGATGACGATCTTGTGGTAGCGCAGCTTGGCGATGTTGAATTCCTCGGCGCCGATACCGGTGCCGAGCGCGGTGATCAGCGTGCCGATTTCGGCCGACGACAGCATCTTGTCGAAGCGGGCGCGTTCCACGTTCAGGATCTTGCCGCGCAGGGGCAGAATGGCCTGGAACTTGCGGTCGCGGCCCTGCTTGGCCGAGCCGCCGGCCGAATCGCCCTCGACGATGAACAGCTCGGAGGCGGCCGGGTCGCGGCTTTGGCAGTCGGCCAACTTGCCGGGCAGCGAGGCGAGGTCGAGCGCGCCCTTGCGCCGTGTCAATTCGCGGGCCTTGCGCGCGGCCTCGCGCGCGAGCGCGGCCTCGACCACCTTGCCGACGATCTTGCGCGCTTCGCCGGGGTGTTCCTCGAACCATTCGCCCAGCTTCTCGGCGACCACGCTTTCGACCACCGGGCGCACCTCGGAGGAGACCAGCTTTTCCTTGGTCTGCGAGGAGAACTTGGGGTCAGGCACTTTGACCGAGACGACGCAGGTCAAGCCCTCGCGCATGTCTTCGCCCGACAGGTCGACCTTGTCCTTCTTCGCCGCCA
>JANRJB010000057.1:0-2866 GCA_033764265.1 Rhodospirillaceae bacterium
ACGCCGATGGAATTCGTCGTGCACGTGCTCGAGAAGTTCTTCAGCAAGACGACGGAAGAGGCCACGCGCATCATGCTGCACGTGCACCAGCGCGGCGTTGGCGTATGCGGCGTGTACACCTTCGAGGTCGCGGAAACCAAGGTCACGCAAGTCATGGACCTGGCGCGCAAGAACCAGCATCCTTTGCAGTGCACGCTTGAAAAGGAGTGAGGACGCTGAGGTGAGAGGGGCGGGGAGGACGTGAGATCGTCGCGTTGCGTATCGGTTCGGCAGAAAAAGGAACACCCCATTGTCGATGTTGTCGCAGAACTTGGAAAAGACCCTTCACCGCGCACTCGCCGCCGCCGCCGAGCGGCGCCATGAATACGCCACCCTGGAACACCTGCTGTTCGCGCTGTGCGACGACCCCGATTGCGTGGCGGTGATGCGGGCCTGCAACGTCAACGTCGACACCATCCGCCAAGGCGTCAAGTCGTTCATCGACCAGGACCTGAAGGAACTGGTCGCGACCATGCCCGACGATCCCAAGCCCACCGCCGGCTTCCAGCGCGTGGTACAGCGCGCCGCCATCCACGTGCAGTCCTCGGGCCGCGAAGAAGTCACCGGCGCCAACGTGCTGGTGGCGCTGTTCTCCGAGCGCGAGAGCCACGCGGTGTTTTTCCTGCAGTCGCAGGACATGTCGCGCCTGGACGCGGTCAACTACATCTCGCACGGCATCGCCAAGCGCCCCGGCGCGACCGAACGGCGCACCGTCAGCGGCGCGGAGAACGAAGCCAAGTCCGAAGAGGTGGTGAAGAAGGGCCAGGAGGCGTTGACCGCCTACTGCGTCAACCTCAACGAAAAGGCCAAGCAGGGCAAGATCGACCCCTTGATCGGCCGCGAGAAAGAGGTCGAGCGCACCATCCAGATTCTCTGCCGCCGCACCAAGAACAACCCGCTCTATGTGGGCGACGCCGGCGTCGGCAAGACCGCCATCGCCGAGGGGCTGGCCCGGCGCATCGTCAACAAGGAAGTGCCCGAGGTGCTGCACAACGCCACCATCTTCGCGCTCGACATGGGCGCGCTGCTGGCCGGCACGCGCTACCGCGGCGACTTCGAGGAGCGCCTGAAGGCGGTGCTGGGCGAACTGGACGCGACCAAGGGCGCGGTGCTGTTCATCGACGAGATTCACACGGTCATCGGCGCCGGCGCCACTTCGGGCGGGGCGATGGACGCCTCGAACCTGCTCAAGCCGGCGCTGGCCTCGGGCACGCTGCGCTGCATCGGCTCGACCACCTACAAGGAATACCGCAACCACTTCGAGAAGGACCGCGCCCTGGTGCGCCGATTCCAGAAGATCGACGTCAACGAGCCGTCGGTCGAGGACGCGGTGAAAATCCTCAAGGGGCTCAAGCCGTATTACGAGGAGCACCACAAGGTGCGCTACACCGGCGACGCCATCCGCACCGCCGTCGAACTGGCCGCGCGCTATATCCACGACCGCAAGCTGCCCGACAAGGCGATCGACGTGATCGACGAGGTCGGCGCCTCGCGCATGCTGCTGCCTGAAAGCAAGCGCCGCAAGGTGGTGACGGTGAAGGACGTGGAAGAGGTGGTCGCCAAGATCGCCCGCATCCCCCCGAAAACCGTCACCCGCGACGACAAGACCGCGCTGCAGAACCTGGACCGCGACCTGAAGACCATGGTGTTCGGCCAGGACAAGGCGATCATCGCGCTGTCGAGCGCCATCAAGCTGGCCCGCGCCGGCCTGCGCGAGCCGGAAAAGCCCATCGGCAGCTACCTGTTCTCGGGCCCCACCGGCGTCGGCAAGACCGAGGTGGCGCGCCAGCTCGCCAAAAGCCTGGGCATCGAAATCCACCGCTTCGACATGTCGGAGTACATGGAGCGGCATTCGGTCTCGCGCCTGATCGGCGCGCCGCCGGGTTATGTCGGCTTCGACCAGGGCGGCCTGTTGACCGACGCGGTCGACCAGCATCCGCACTGCGTGCTGCTGCTGGACGAGATCGAGAAGGCGCACCCGGACCTGTTCAACATCCTGTTGCAGGTGATGGACCACGGCAAGCTGACCGACCACAACGGCAAGTCGGTCGACTTCCGCAACGTCATCCTGATCATGACCACCAACGCCGGCGCGACCGAACTCGCCAAGCACGCCATCGGCTTCGAGCGCGACATGCGCGAGGGCGAGGATCAGGCCGCCATCGAGAAGATGTTCACGCCCGAGTTCCGCAACCGCCTCGACGCGGTGATCGCCTTCGCCAATCTGTCGCCCGAGGTGGTCGGCCGCGTGGTCGACAAGTTCGTGATGCAGCTGGAAGCCCAGCTCGCCGACCGCAACGTCACCATCGAACTCACGCCGGCGGCGCGCGCCTGGCTGGCCAAGAAGGGTTACGACAAGCAGATGGGCGCCAGGCCCCTGGCCCGCGTCATCCAGCAGGAAATCAAGAAGCCCTTGGCCGATCAGCTCTTGTTCGGCGGCCTGGTCACCGGCGGACACGTGGTGGTCGACGTGGTCGATGGCGCGCCCACCTTCGCTGTGACGCCGGCGAAGCCCGCGTCCAAGGCCAAGCCGGAAGAGGGCGAGGAGTCCGACAGCGATGCCGGCGACGAGTCCGGCGCGGCGGACGAAACCAAGACGCCCGAGCCGGTGCGGTAGGACATCAAGGCCGCTCGCAACCCCCGGCTCGCCTGCCTATCCGGACGCGGTCAGGATCGCAATTCGGGACAGGGACCGGGACTCAGGTCCGCACGACACGCGGTGTCCGGCGCGGCCGCCGCGCGCAGCCAAACGCCAAGCCAAGGGCGAGCAGCGCCAGCGAACCGGGGGCCGGCACGCCGTCGCCCGGCGGTTGCTGTTGCGGCAGGC
>JANRJB010000060.1:0-1658 GCA_033764265.1 Rhodospirillaceae bacterium
ATCAAGCTGCAGGTGAAGGCCGGCCAGGCCAACCCCTCGCCGCCGATCGGCCCCGCGCTCGGTCAGCGCGGTGTCAACATCATGGAATTCTGCAAGGCGTTCAACGCCAAGACCGAATCCCTTGAAAAGGGCACCCCGATCCCGACCGTTATCACCGTCTATGCCGACCGGTCGTTCAGCTTCATCACCAAGCTGCCGCCGGCGTCGTACCTGCTGAAGCAGGCGGCGGGCCTGAAGTCGGGCGGCACCACCCCGGGCAAGGGCGCGCCGGTCGCCAAGATCAAGCAGTCGCAGATCCGCGCCATCGCCGAGCAGAAGATGCCCGATCTGAACGCCAACAGCATCGAGATGGCCATGAAGACCATCGAAGGTTCGGCCCGCGCGATGGGTCTGCAAGTGGTGGAGGGCTGAGATCATGGCAATGACCAAGAAGGCCAAGGCTCTGGCCGCCGCGGTAAACCGCGACAAGCTGTATCCGATCGACGAAGCGCTGGGCCTGGTGAAGAGCCTGGCCACCGCCAAGTTCGACGAGACCATCGAGGTGTCGCTGAACCTGGGCGTTGATCCCCGTCACGCCGACCAGATGGTGCGCGGCGTCGTCACCCTGCCCAAGGGCACCGGCAAGACCGTGCGCGTGGGCGTGTTCGCCCGCGGCGCCAAGGCTGATGAAGCCAAGGCCGCCGGTGCCGATGTGGTGGGCGCCGAAGATCTGCTCGAGATCGTGCAGGGCGGCACCATCGATTTCGATCGCTGCATCGCCACGCCCGACATGATGGGCCTGGTCGGCCGCCTCGGCAAGGTGCTGGGCCCCAAGGGCCTGATGCCGAACCCGAAGCTGGGCACCGTGACCATGAATGTCACTGAAGCGGTGAAGGCGGCCAAGGGCGGCCAGATCGAATATCGTGTCGAAAAGGCCGGCATCATCCACGGCATCCTGGGCAAGGCCAGCTTTGAGCAGGACGCGCTGCGCGCCAATTTCGACGCGCTCCTGGATGCCGTGATCAAGGCCAAGCCGTCGGGCGCCAAGGGCAAATATCTGCTCAAGGTTGCCGTCAGCTCGTCGATGGGCGCTGGCATCAAGGTCGATCCGTCGTCGACCGGCCAGACCGCCTGATCGGCGATCACTGTTGCATTAGGGGCCGGGGCGGGCGACCGCTTCGGCCCCTTTGCTTTGCGGGCGCCTCTTGACTCTCGGGGCCGCCGCCCGTATCGCGCCGCATCCGCCCAGGCCATACGGTCCGGGCGACCGTCCGAGATTGCAGGTGGTGTTCGCACCTTAAGCCGTTTGGGCCTGCATGAGACGAGGCAAGTTTTCTCCGGTCGGGCCTTGCGCACGGCACGGTCTGTGCCGGCGCTGCCGGTGCGGTGACGATCCTCTTCGGACGGGCCTGGTGCCCGCTCCTCTCCAGACATGGTGATTGGCAGGCGGCAGGCTCATGCGCCGGCGCGGCGGCAACGTTCGCGTCATCATCTGTCCGTCGGGCCGCCCGCAAGGGTTCCGACGACGCAAACCAAGGAGTGAGCATGGATCGCGCCCAAAAAGCCGAAGCCGTCTCCAGCCTGGCCAAGACGCTGACCGAAACCTCGGTCGTCGTGGTCACGCGCAACCATGGCCTGACCGTCGCCCAGTCGAGCGACCTCAGGAACAAGATGCGCGC
>JANRJB010000067.1:0-22369 GCA_033764265.1 Rhodospirillaceae bacterium
GGCCTGGCCCGCGCGGCGAAGGACTTCGACGCCTTCCACACCCGCCAGTTCACCTTCGCGCTGGATGCCGAGCACGAGATCGTCAACCTGCGCGCGGTGGTGGTCGGCGAGTACCCGAACGTCAAGGCGATCCGCGTGCCCAAGGGCGGCACCGATCCGTCGGCCGCCGTGATCGACGCCAAGCACACGTTCTGGGACAACGGCAAGAAGTACACCGCCAAGATTTACGCGCGCGCCAAGCTCAAGGAAGGCAACGTCATCCAGGGCCCGGCCATCGTCACCGAGTTCGACTCGACCACGGTGATCCTGGCCGACTGCATGGGCACGGTCGACCATGTCGGCTGCATCCTCATCACGCCCAAGGGCCTGAAGCCGCGTCCGGGCATGTCCGCGCCGTCGGCCAAGGGCGGCAATGCTAAGGCCGGCAAGGCCAAGCCCGCCGCGAAAGCCGCGCCGAAGGCCAAGACCAAGCCAAAAGCAAAAGCCAAATCGGGCAAGCGCAAGTAATCGGATCGGGCAGAAGGAACTGACCAATGGCGATCAAATCGCAAATCATCGAGACCAACAAGAAGCCCTTCAAGAAGGTCGCGATCGACCCGATCACCCTCGACATCGTCGAAAGCGCGCTGCGCAACGCCCGCTACGAGATGGACGCCACCGTGTTCCGCACGGCCATGTCGCCCGGCATCCGCGAGCAGCACGACGCGTTTCCGCTGATCGCCAACCGCGACGGCAAGATGGTGGTCGGCCAGTTCGGCTCGTTCATCATGGGCTTCCTCGACAACTACGACGGCACCATCGAGGAAGGCGACGTGTTCTTCACCAACGACCCCTATAAGGTCGAAGGCGCCATCAGCCATGCCAACGACTGGTTGATCATCCTGCCGATCTACTACAAGGGCCGCGTCGTCGCCTGGTCGTGCCACTTCGGCCACATGACCGACAACGGCGGCAAGGTGCCCGGCTCGCTGCCGACCGACGCCACCACCATCTTCGAGGAAGGCTTGGTCACTCCGCCGACCAAGCTCTACAAGAAGGGCGTGCTGCAGGAGACCCTGCTCGAGGTCATGCTCAACCAGGTCCGCCTGCCGACCTGGAACCGCTCCGACCTCAACGCCGTGCTGGCCGCCTGCCGCGTCGCGGAAAAGCGCGTGCGCGAAATCTGCGACCGCTTCGGCGACGATGTGTTCGTGTCGGCCTGCCAGGCCGCGCTCGACCGCAACAAGCGCGCCGTCGGCCACCTGATCGACAAGGCGATCGGCGAGCAGCCGGTGTCGTTCGAGGACTACGTCGACGACGACGGCCGCGGCCACGGGCCTTACAAGATCAAGTGCACCATGTGGCGCGAGGGCCACAAGGTCGTCCTGGATTGGACCGGCACCGACCCCCAGGCCATCGGTTCGATCAACTTCTATCTGAACGAGAACATGCTGAAGATGTTCTGGGGCATCTACATGATCATGGTGTTCGACCCCCAGATTCTGTTCAACGACGGCTTCTACGACCTGTTGGAAGTGCGCATCCCCAAGGGCACGCTGCTGAAGCCGAACTTCCCGGCCGCGCTGTCGTGCCGCACCCACGCGCTGGGGCGCATCTTCGACACCTTCGCCGCGCTGCTGGGCCAGAAGACGCCCGAGCTGTTGTGCGCCGCCGGCTTCTCGTCGTCGCCGCACTTCATGTATTCGGGCTACGACAGCAAGGGCGAGTGGTATCAGCTCTACCAGATCGGCTTCGGCGGCATTCCGGCCAAGCCGTTCGGCGACGGGCCCGACGGCCATTCGATGTGGCCCAGCTTCACCAACGTGCCGCAGGAATATCTGGAAGCCTACTTCCCCTTGCGCATCGAGAAGCACGAGACCATCGCCGACACCGGCGGCGCCGGCAAGTTCCGCGGCGGCAATGCGCTGCGCGTCGACTACTGCTTCCTGGAAGACGGCGAGATCTCGATCCACGACGACCGCTGGCTGACCTATCCGTGGGGCGTCAACGGCGGCGAGCCGGGGGCGCGCTCGGTCAAGATCATGTACCGCGGCGGCTATGACACCGGGATCACCGAGTATCACCAGTCCAAGTGCGACAACATCAAGGTGAAGAAGGGCGACATTCTCGCCTTCATCACCTGGGGTGGCGGCGGCTGGGGCTGGGGCATCGACCGCGACGTGGCGCTGGTCTCGGCCGACGTCAAGCGCGGCCTGGTCACGCAGCAGGGCGCGCGCCGCTACGGCGTGGTGTGCGACGCCAACGGCAACGTCGATGACGCGGCCACCAAGGCCCTGCGCGCCGAAATGCGCGCCAAGCAGCCGGCCAAGGCGCCGGTGTTCAACATGGGCCCGCCGCTCGCGCAGATCCTGGCCAACGCCAAGCGCGAGACCCACATCGATCCGCCGCGTCCGCCGGTGTTCCGCCCCGGCGCGGAACACGCCCACGCCGCCGAATAGGCGGCGCCGGCGACACCAAAGAAAACGGGGCGATCTTCGGATCGCCCCGTTTGCTTTGGGTGCGCGGACTTTACCGCGGCGGGTTAAGGCGCCGCACGGCGGTGCGGGCGATCGCGCGGGCGTTGGCGCCGACCGACTGCGGCCGCTGCGGTTGCGCCGCCGGCTGGTCGATGACCGGGCCAACGTCCGAATGCGGCGCGTCCATGAACGGCCCGGCGAACGGCATCTGCCCGGCGGTGGTGTTGAACCAATTCCCGCCGCCGTCGCGCCGGCCGAACGCGGCCGCCACCTGGGCCAGCAGCCAGGCCCCGGCCAGGATCGCGACCGAGACCACCGCCCACACCGTCACCAGTACCGCGTCGCCCAGCTGGTCGGCCAAACCGGCCAGGCTGCGCACCAGCGGCTCGATGCCCGGCACCAGGGTCGACAGCACACCGCCCGACCCGGCCGCCAGGCCGGCCGCGGCGTCCAGCGCGAACGCCGCCAGCCAGCACAACAGCGACCAGATCGCCGTCGAGATCCACGCCGCCGCCCAAATCAGCTTGCTCATCGGGGTCCTCCCTCAGGGTCTGTGATTCGCACCGCCACGCCGTCGATGATCTTGCCGCGCGTGGTCAGGTGCTGCCGTAGGATTTCGATATTGCGGTCGTTGGCCCGCCAGAAAATGTCGAACACGTCGCCGACGATGGGCACGGCCGCCAGCAGCGCGTCGACCGCGATGTTGCCGGCCATGCGCACGATGTCGCCGGTCGGCACGCCCAGCCGGCGCGCCTCCAGCACCAGGTAGCCGCCGATCAGGGTGCTGGCCGCGTCGCCGATGCCGGGGATCAGGCCCAGCACCGCGTCGACGCCGAAGCGGATGTCGGTGCCGGGGATCCGGATGGCGCTGTCCAGCACGCGCGCCAGCTGCTCCAGCCGGCGCAAGGCGGCGATTTCGTCGGGGGTGGCGTCGCCGAACCAGGCCTGGCCGCCGGGATCGGCCGCCAGCGTGATCTGCGCGGGCATCGCGTTCATGGACGTTGGTCCGTCGCCGTCATTCATTCGCGCGGTAGGTAGGTGTGCGGCGAGTGGCTTCCAAGCGGAATCGGCGGGGCACCCGCCGTCGCCTGTCCACAATTTGAAGTCGCTGCGCCACGGTCCTACGTGCCCGGCGTGTCGCCCGCGGTCTGGGGGCGCGCCACCAAAAGCGGGGATTCATTGTATTACAATGACTTACGAAAGCACTCGTAACAGTAGAAAAACTTTACTTCGGGGCAAGGATTGCGCAATATGACTTGGCTTCCCGGTCGAACATCGGGGGCGGCGGAGGGGTGGTTGATCGTGCGGTTCGTTTCGTTGGTCTCGATGGTGTGTGGGTTGGCGTTGGCGGCGGCGCTGGCGGCGCGGCCGGTGCTGGCCGGCCCGGTGCTGCTCGATTTCACCAATCCCGCGCCGTGGGCCGGCGCGCACAACCAGACTTCGTTCTCCACCGTCATCGGCGACCTGACCGTGACGCTCACCGCCCACGGCAGCGGCACGCCCAAGCTCAGCTTCAACAACGCCGCATCGGAACGGCAAGGCTGCATGGACGGCTACGCCGGTTCGCCGGCGCATAACCTGGTGTGCGGCGGCGACGGCCTCGGCATCGGCGACGACGAGATCACCGAAGGCGGCGTCGAGCGGATCAAGGTGACCTTCAGCCGGCCGATCCGGCTGGTCAACGTCGAGCTGCTCGACCTGTTCAACAACAACACCGAGCTGGAAAAGGCGCTGATCAGCCTGGACGAGGGCGCGACCTGGGCGATGTTCACGTCCAACAACAATCTCGGCGGCTACTACTCCACCAACCTCGGCGGCCACTCCATCTCGCGCATCATCTTCAAGTCGTACAGCGACGCGGTCAGCGACTACGCCGTGGCGCGGCTGTCGATCTACACCGCCGACGTGCCCGAGCCGGCCGCCGGCCTGCTGGTGCTGGTCGGCCTCGCCGGCCTCAAGCGCCTGCGCCGGCGCAGCGCGATCAAGTAATCAAACAAAATTGCCGACCGCGCCCTGCGGCGGCTCAGCTGCCCGCCAGCGCCGACTGAACCGTCTCGCCGATGAAGCGGCTGAAGGCCGGATGCTGCGACAGGCCTTTTTCGTTGTAGGTGAAGGCCAGTCCGTCGAGGTCGCTGTACAGCTTCTGCTGGATGCCGCGTGACTGGCCGACGGCGGGCACGATCAGCACCTTCTTGCCTTGGCGCAGCGCGGTCTGGGCGTAGCGGCGCATCTTCTTGACGTTGCCTTCGCGCAGCGCCGGCAGGGCATCGTCCTGCAGGCTGACGGCCTTGACGTCGGAAAACTTTCCTTCGGCCTTCAGGTGATCGGCATAGCGCTGCAGGTTGGCCAGCTCGACCTCGTTGTCGGCGGGCTCCTCGGGTCCGTGCGTCACCAGGATCACCACCTCGTTGCCAGGATCGGCGCTGACCTCGCGCGCGTGGTCGAGCAGGATGCCGGCGATGGTCGGGTTGAAGCCGTAGGCCGGCACGAAGATCAGCCGGGCCGAGGTCTTCACGCGCGGCACCGTGGCATAGGCAACCTTGTCGCCGCGCCCGAAGATGTAGGCCCACTGCCGCGACAGCGAATTGGACTCGGTCGCCTGCGCGGCCATCACCACAATCGTCTTCGCCCCGGCCGCGGTCAGGTCGTCCAGCGCCGCTTGAAGATGATCCGACGCCATCATCGCCATGCCGAAGCCGATGGCGGTGGGCATCTTGTCCGCCACCGGCGCCGCGGCGTCGCGCAAGATGCGATCCCCGCCGCCGCCGGTGCCGTGCGCGAGAATCAGCACGCCGACCTCGCCGGTCAACGACTTGTCGCTGACGTACCACTCCATGTCGTCGCCCATCATGCCCATCGCCAGGTCCATCTCGTTGTCGGTCAGGGCGCGATAGGTGGGGATGTTGCGGCGCATTTCCGCGTAGACCTCGGGGCCCATCTTGTGGCCGGTGGAATGGGCCATGGCACTCTTGCGCCGGCCCTCGGCATCCATCGGCTGCAAGCCCATGTCATGGCCCGAGTGATCCATCTTCGAATGGTCCATCTGCGAATGGTCCATCTTGGAGTGATCGACCTCCTGCGCGGTGGCCGGGCCGCCCGCCCACAGCATCGCTGCGGCGGCAAGCATCAGGGATGTGCGCACGGTCATGGCTGTGCTCCTTCTGTCGTCAGGCCGCGGCGCGCGGCGGGGCCGCTTCGGGGGTGACGCGGCCGTCGTCCATCCGCAACACCCGATCCACCTGGCCCAGCATGGCGGCGTCGTGGGTCACCATCAGCGTCGCCACGCCGTGTTCTTTGGTCTGGCGCACCAGCAGCTCGACAATGTCGCGGCCGCGGCGATGGTCGAGCATCGAGGTGGGCTCGTCCACCAACAGCACGTCGGGCTGGTTCATCAGCGCCCGGGCGATGCCGACGCGCTGGATCTCGCCGCCCGACAACTGGCCGGGCCGGCGGTCGCGCCGCGCGCCCAAGCCGACGCTGTCGAGCAGCGCTTCGGCCCGCGCGCGGTCCGCCGCCGTCGGGCCGCGGCCCACCAGGTGCACCATCAGCAGCAGCTGATCCAGGGCCGTCAGCGAGGCCACCAGGTTCGATTGCTGAAAGACGAAGCCGATCTTGGTGCGGCGCAGCGTCGTGCGCTCGCTTTCGCCGGCGGCGGTCAGGTCGGCCGCGCCGATGCGCACCCGGCCGCGGGTCGGCGTGCGCAGGCCGCCGCAGACCGCGAGCAAGCTCGACTTCCCCGAGCCCGACGGACCAACCACGCCGACGCATTCGCCCTTGGCGACGCTGAAGCTGACGTCGTTGAGCGCGGTGATCTGCTGATCGCCGTCGCCCAGCACCAGCATCAGGTGTTCGGCGGCCAGGCCCGCGGGACCGGAAGACGCGGCGCTCATCGTTCGGCGCCCAGGGCGATAATCGGGTCGACCGCGGCGATGCGCCGGATCGACGCCGCCGCGCCGATCAGGCCGGACAGCAGCAACAGGCCGATGGTGAGGCTGATGGCGTCGGTTTCGAGTTTGAAGGCCACGCCGGTGGAATCGATGTAGCGGCCCATCATGTAGCCGGCCACGCCGCCGACGGCGATCGAGCCGGCCAGCACCAGCAGGGCCTGGGCCAGCGCGTCGCCGATCAGGTAGCCGGTCGAGGCGCCCAGCGCCTTGACCAGCCCGATCTCCGCCGTGCGCTGGATGGTCCACACCGCGAAGAACGCGCCCACCACCAGCGCCGAGACCACGATCATGAAGCCCTGGATCATGAACACCGTCAGCACCTCCTCGCGGTAGGCCGGTGCCGCGTTGTACGATTGCTCGCGGCTCATGGTGACGGTGCCGATCTCCTCGTCGGCCTTGGCCAGATCGCCCGCGTCGGCCATTTGGGCGCCGTCGATCTGCAGCGCGATCACCGAGGCATAGTCGAACAGCGCCTTGGGCAGTTCGTCGCCGGGCGCGGGGCCGCCCGGCGGACCGTAGGTGGCTTCCTGCCACAACGGCAGCGGCGCGTAGGCGATCGGCACGTGGCCGATGTTGGCGTGCGGCGCGGTGCCGATCACCTTCAACTCGGTCAGCACGCGGTCGAGCCGGATCACGTCGCCGATCTTCACGCCTTTTTCCAGAAGCTCGTCCGAAACGATCACCCCGCGCGGGTCGGATGCGAACGGCGCGCCGGTCAGCACCGTCGGCTCCATGAACGAGCCGGGCACGACGCCCCACAGCGCCACGTTGAGCGGCGTGCCGTCGGAATTGCGCGCGTTGAACGATGTGATGCCGAGCGGCGTCATCGCCCGCACGCCCGGCCTCTTGGCCCAGGCGTCCCACATCTCGCGGTCGACGAAGCTGTTGAAGTAGGTCGGGTTGTCGTCGAACTCGAAGGCGATGTGGGTCGCCTTCATCAGCTTGACGCCCGAGACGTTGCGCTCGATCAGGCCCGACGACAGGCCCGACAGCAGCACCAGCAGGAACGCCACCAGCAGGATCACCGCCGCCATCAGGGCGAAGCGGCCCTTGGCGAACATCAGGTCCTTCAGTCCGAGATACATGCGTCACCCGCGCCCAGGTCGAACGGCGCGCCCAAAGTAGGTGCGCCGCCACCCGTCCGGCAACACGTGAAGCGTTACCGGCGCGTCAACAGGAACAATCCGGACAACTCATGCAAAAGGCGTCCGAAACGGCGCGGCGTCGCGGCTCACATGCCGGCCAATTGTTCCGCGACCGAGGCCCGGATCCACGCCGTGAAGTTGCCGTGGGCGCTCATGCCCTTGGTCTGGAACTTATAGGTCAGCCCGGCCAGGTCTTCCTTGATCTTGTCCTGGATGCCGCGGGTCGAGATCAGGTAGCCGACGATCAGGGGCGTTTGGCCGGCCTTGGCGGCGTCCGCGACCCACGCGCGCAGGGTCGCCACGTTGGCGGCGCGAATCTCCTCGGGCGCGTCGTCCTGCAGGGTCAGGCCCTTGGCGTCGGCGAAGACGCCGCGCTGCTTGATGCGGCCGGCGTGGGTGGCGATGTGCTTCAGCTGCACCTCGTTCTCGTGCACGAAGGTCGGTCCGTGGCCCAGGATGATCACGACCTCTTTCGACGGATCGGTGCTGATCTCTTTGGTGTGGTCGAACAGGATGTCGGTGACCAGCGGATGCTCGTCCATCGCCGGGGCGATCACCACCTTGGCGTTGGTCTTGACCCGCGGCACGTTCAGGTACGCGGCGTCGTCGTGCCGGCCGAAGATGTACGACCACTGCCGATAGACCGAGGAATGCTGGGTCACCACCGCCGGCACCACCACGATGGTCTTCGCGCCGGCCGCGGTCAGCTGATCGAGCGCGTTCTGAATGTGGCCCGAGCCCATCATCGCCATGCCGTAACTGATGGCGGTCGGGTGAGCTTCGGCCACCGGCATGACGCCCTCTTGGATCACCTTGTCGCCCATGGTGCCCGAGCCGTGCGCCACCACCAGCACGCCGACGCCGTCGGTCACGCCATCGGCGCTGCCGTACCAGGTCCAATCGGGCGGCATCATGCCCATGTTCTGGTTGATCTCGGCGTCGGTCATCGTGGCGTAGCTCGGCACGCGGTCCCGCAAGATGCGCAGGCTGTCGGCGTCCATGTCATGGGCGTGGCCCATCGGCGGCGGACTGCCGCGCCCTTGGGCGAGACCGTCAAAGGAAGCGCCCGCCAGACTCGCCAGCACGGCAACGGTCGACAGGGTGAGATTGCGATTCATCGTGCCCTCCCGCGGTAGCGTCGCGCGATCCTACCATTCCCGGCCGGTCCGGTCGCCGGTCCGATTGAGGCGCGCCCCCGGCCCGGCTACCATCCGGCCGCTGCGCGGGGGGAACACGCATGTTGGGCAATACCGCCGAACGCTGGGGCTGGCTGTCGAAGTCGTTTCACTGGGTCATCGCGCTGATGATCCTGGTGCTGGTGCCGGTCGGCATGGTCATGTCGCGCACCTATGCCTTCAAGTTCGACAACCGGCAGCTGGAAAACATCCACGTCGCCATGTCGGTGATCCACCAGTCGCTGGGTCTGATCGTCCTGATCCTGGTGGTGGCCCGTCTCGGCTGGCGGCTCAAGCACCCGGTGCCCGGCCTGCCGGCGGGACTCGCGGCCTACCAGCGCGCGCTGGCCAAGCTCAATCACGCCGTCTTGTACGCGCTGTTGTTCGTCGTGCCGCTGTCGGGCTGGGCGTCGCTGTCGGCCTTCGGCGAGGCGCCGACCTATTTCCTGTGGTGGGAAGGCCTGCCCGAGATTGTGCCCAAGGTGCCGCTCGACCATCCGTTCGGCTATTCGTTCTACGCCCGCATCCATCGCTGGGCGCTGTGGGCGGGCTTGGGCGTGCTGGCGCTGCACGTCGTCGCCGCGCTGTGGCACGAGTTCGCGCGCAAGGATTCGGTGTTGCGCCGGATGTGGCCGCTGGCCGGCTGAACCCGCCTCAGTGGCGATCAAGCCAGTCGTGGACGATGGCCGCGAATTCGATCTTCTGCTCCTTGCCGGCGACGACGTGGGCGAACTCCGGCAGGTCGAGGCCCTTGGCGCCGGGGATGCCCTGCTCGATCGGCTTGGTCATGCGCGGCCCGGTGACGATGTCGAGGTGGCTGTGGACGATCAGCGACGGGCAGCGGATTTTTTTCAGCTGATCGGTGACATTGTGCGCCAGGCAGGCGGTGATGAAGCGGTCGTGGGCCTTGAAGCGGCCGTTCAGCTCGCGCCACGGCCCGTTCGGACCCAACAGGCGCTGGTGGTTGTCGTTGTAGAAGTCGGGGCGGAAGCTCATCACGCACACCAGCCGCTGGAACGTCGGCCAGCCGGCGTCGCGGTGCACGGTGCGGAAAATCTCGATCTGCTCGCGGAAGAACGGATCGGTCGCGTCGCACCAGGCGCCCATGTTGAGCATCGTGCGGACCAGGTCGGGCCGCTTGATGGCGATCACCTGGCTGATGCAGGCGCCCATGCCGACCAGGCCGATCAGGTGCACGCCGGTGAAGCCCAGGTGCTCCAGCAATTGGATCGCGTCGTCGGCGTACATGTCGATCGACGGCGGCTTGTCCAGTTCGTCGTCGGATTCGCCCAGGCCGCGGTAATCGATGATGACCACGCGGTGCTTGTCGGTCAGCCCGCGCGGCAGGTGGCGCTCCTCGCCGTGGCAGAAGCTGCCCCAGCCGCCCATCAGCAAGACCGGCGAGCCCGTGGCGCCGTGCACCTCGTAGTACATGTTGTGATTGTTGATGCGGGCGATGGGCATCGCGGACCCCCGGTCGGTTGACGGCTGACGGCGGTGTAGCCCGCTTGGCGGGATCGGGCAAGCGGCCGCGGCCTCAGGCGTTGGGCGAACGATGGGCGCTGTCGACCAGCAGCATGCCCTCGACCGTGGTGCGGTAGAGCTGCGTGAATTTGGGATCGTTGCGATAGACGCGCACGATGTCGATCGCCGACCGGGCGATCAGCCGCACGGTGTAGGCGGCGCTGCCGTTGCGCAACAGCCCGGCGCGTTCCACTTCAATCAGCCGCTCGTTGAGCGCGCCGACATAGGCGTTATGCGCTTTCTCGATCAGCGCGAAGTCGTCGTTGGGAATGCGCAGCAACAAGGCGTCGCCGAAGCGCTCCCACAGCATCGGGTACATGTCGATCATGCCGTAAGCCACCTGCGCCGGCGGCTGGCCGGCCAGCCCGCGCAGATGCGCCGCGCCGCTTTCGAACACCGGCGAAAAGATGTGGCTGAGCAGATCGCGCTTGCTGGAAAAGAAGCTGTAGAACGTGCTGCGCGCCAGGTCGGCCTCGGCCAGCACGTCCTCGACGCTGACGTTGGAGATGCCGCGCTCAAGGAACATGCGCGCGGCGGTGCGCAAAACGCCCTGGCGCATGCGTTCGCGGCGCTGGGCGATGCGCGGGCTGCGCGGCTTGTGGTCGCGTTCAGGGGCGCTTGCGGCCGCGACGGTCGACACGAACAACTCCGGAGTCGAAACAAGCGAACAGGAAGGTCTAATTTCATACAATTATGTATGTTTCTATTGCGGCCCCGTCAAGGCCGTCATATCTGGGCCGCGGGTCGGGGCCCCAGCGGACCCCGCGAAGTGTGCGCGCGCAGCATGAAGCCGATCGTCACGTTGTTCCTGATCGTGTTCGTCAACCTGCTCGGGTTCGGCATCGTCATTCCGTTGTTGCCGCTGTACGCGGTGCGGCTGGGCGCGGGTCCGGAGCTCGCCAGCTTCGTGGTCGGGCTCTATTCGCTGATGCAGCTCCTGACCTCGCCGTTCCTGGGCCGGCTGTCCGACAAGTTCGGCCGCCGCCCGATCCTGATGGTCTCGCTGGCGCTGGCGGTGGTGTCGTACGTGCTGTTGGCGATCGCCGATTCGATGTGGCTATTGATCGTCTCGCGCATCATCGGCGGCGCGGTCGCCGGCAACCTGGCCACCGCATTCGCCTACGTCACCGACATCACCACGCCCGAGAACCGCGCGAAAAGCATGGGCCTGCTCGGCGCGTCGTTCAGCCTCGGCTTCGTGTTCGGTCCGGCGCTTGGCGGCATCCTGGCCGGCGACGACATGGCCACGGCCAATTTCGTGTTGCCCGCGGTCTTTGCCGCCGCGCTGACGCTGGTGGCGCTGGCCGGCGTGATTTTCGCACTGCCGGAATCCCTCAGCCCCGAATTGCGCGCGAAGGCCGCCGCCGTGCCGCGCCAGGGGTTCGCCGCGCAGCTGCGCGTGACGTTGTCGCGCCGCGTGCTGGTGGCGCTGTGCGGGGTCGGCTTCTGCGGCATGGTGATCTGGTCGCTGCTCGAGGGCGTGTTCTCGATCTGGGCGCTGGACGTGCTGGCGCTGGGTCCGCGCGACATTGGGTTCATTTACGGCTACACCGGCATCCTGGCCGCGGTGGTGCAGGGCGGGCTGATCGGGCCGATCACCAGACGCTTCGGCGAGCGCGCAGTGGTCGCGTTCACGGTGTTCGCCTACGGCGGGGGATTCCTGTGGCTGGCCGCGGTCAGCACGCTGCCGATGATGCTGGCGGCCATGTCGCTGCTGGCGCTCGGCAACGGCTTCTTCAACCCTGCCATGTCGAGCCTGGTGTCCAAGGAGGCCGCCGACCACGAGCGCGGCGCGGTGCTGGGCGCCTACCAGGCGGCCGGTTCATTGGGCCGCATCATCGGCCCCAGTGTGGCGGGGTTCATCTATGCCGGCCTCGGGGCCAGCGCGCCGTACCTGATTGGGGCGGCCTTGGCGCTGCCGGCGGCGGCGTTCCTGGTGATGAGCCGGCACAAGCCGGTCGCGCCGCAACCGGCGTAAGGCCGATCACGCCAGCTGGCGCACGCGCTCGCCCAGCATCTTGCCGAAGGTGATGGCCGGCATCACCAGCATGCCGCCGCAGAACGATTGGCCCATCAACAGCCCGGCGCCGATCACTTCGCCCGCGGCGTACAGGCCGGCAATGGCCGATCCGTCCGCGCGCAGCACCTGCAGCTGCGGATTGATCGCCAGCCCGACCGTCGAGCTGATCGACATGCCCTGGTGGCGGATGGCGTAGAACGGCGGCTTGGCGATCGGGCGAGGCATGTGGGTGCGGCCCAGCGCGTCCTTGCCGCCTTTCTGCGCGGCGTTATAGGCGGTCACGGTCGCGGCCAGGGTCTTGGCGTCCACGCCGGCTTTGTTCGCCAGCGCCTCGATGGTGTCGGCCTTGTAGAACAGGTTCTCCTTGCCGAACGCGGCCATGTAGCGCTCGCGGTCCCAGCCGTCGATCGGCACCGGTGCGGCGCGCAGGATCTCGTCGTCGAGCACGATCCAGAAGCGCAGTTCCGGCTGTTTCAGCAGCGCATGTTCGCGTGCGTCCACACTCGGGTTGTCTTCGTTGATCCAGCGCTCGCCGCGCACGTTGACGTAGATCTCCCACGGCATGCGCTTCTCGGGCCAGTGGTTGAAGCGCCCGATGGTCACGCTGGGCACGTTGTCGTCCACCAGGATGGCGCCCAGACCGGCGAGATACTTGTCGTGGCCTTGCAAGGCCGCGCCCGCGGCCAGCGCCATCGTCAGGCCGTCGCCGCGGCAGGTGTAGTACGACATGCGCGCGTACTGGATGCGCTTGTTCAGTTCCCTGAACATCTCGCCGTTGGCGGCGTAACCACCGGCGGTCAGCAGCACCGCGCGCCCCAGGTGGCGCTGCGTCGCGCCCGAGGCATCGCGCGCCACAACGCCGGTGACGCGCCCGCTTGAGTCCTGCATCAGGCTTTCGGCGCGGGCGTTGAGCTTCACGTTCACGACGCCCCGGGCGATGTGCGGCGAAAGCGCCTTCTCCAGCGTGCGGAAAATCGTCACGCCGCCCTCGGCGCCCCAGTAGTAGCGCCGCTCGCTGTAGTATTCGTGGCCCGAGCCCATCACCGGATGGCCGTCGACCGGCTGAAAGCCCGCCTCGCACAACCAGTCGAACGCCGCCGCGGCGTTATCCACCGCCAGCTTGGCGATGGTGCGGTCGGCGGTGCCGCGGCTGATGCGCATGATGTCGTCCAGGTGCGCCTCGGGCGTGTCGTTGATGCCCTGCTTGCGCTGCAGCCGGGTGCCGGCCGCGCTGACCTGGCCGGTCGAGAGCCATAAGGTTCCCCCCAGCCGGTCGGCGGCGTCCAGGATCAGCACATTGGCGTTGCGCATCGCGGCGAAGATCGCCGCCGTCATGCCGGCGGTGCCGCCGCCGACGATGATCAGGTCGTATACGGTTCCGGCGGCCGTCGTGGCGGCGGCGGCGGTCGTGCGGGCATCGTTCATGGTTGTCCTGGCCGTCAGGTTGTCAGTGGAATCATCCTGGCGCCGAGCATCTGGCCGAAGGTCAGCGCCGGCATGACGTTCATGCCGCCGCAGAAGGCACGGCCCATCAGTTGCCCGGTGCCCAGCAGTTCGCCGGCCGCGTACAGCCCGGCAACGACCGAACCGTCGCCGCGAATCACGCGCAGGTCGGTGTCGACCGCGAGCCCGGCCGTCGAGGTGATCGAATAGCCCTGATGGCGGATGGCGTAGAACGGCGGTTTGACGACCGGGCGCGGCATGTGCGTGCGGCCCAACGCGTCGCGGCCGCTGCCCTGTCCGGCGTTATAGGCCGCGACGGAGGCGGCCAGGTTGGCGCCGTCAATGCCGGCCTTGGCCGCCAGCTCCGCCAACGTTCCGGCGCGATAGAACAACGGCCGGGTGCCGAACGCGTCCTCGTACGCGGACCGCTCCCAGCCGTCGACCGGGGTCGGCGCGGCTTTGAAGTTCTCGTCGTCGAACACGATCCAGAAGCGGAAGTCGGTCTGCCTGAGCAGGGCATGCTCGCGCTTGTCGACGCTGGGTTCGTCCTCGCGCACGAAGCGCTGGCCCTGGGCGTTGACGTAGATTTCCCACGGCGGACGGCGTTCGGGATAGGTGTTGAAGCGCCCGACCGAAACCGACTGCGGCTCGTCGTCAGCCATGATGGCGCCGAAGTTGCACAGATAGTTCTCCTTGCCGCGCACGAACCCGCCCGCGGCCAGGCCCATGGTGACTCCGGCGCCCTGGCAGTAGGGATAGGACATCCGCGCGTAGTGCTTCACGCCGGTCATCCGCTCGAACATTTCCGGGTTGGCCGCGTAGCCGCCCGAGGCCAGCAGCACGGCTTTCGCCATGTGCCGCGCCGATCGGCCGTCCTCGCCCTCGGTGATGACGCCCACCACCGCGCCGCCGTCACCCAGAATCAGTTCCTTGGCTTCGGTGCGCGACAGGAAGCGCACGCGCCCG
The DNA here is from genome assembly GCA_033764265.1 of Rhodospirillaceae bacterium. Taxonomy (GTDB): domain Bacteria; phylum Pseudomonadota; class Alphaproteobacteria; order Rhodospirillales; family Rhodospirillaceae; genus VGEM01. The sequence goes on from JANRJB010000067.1 coordinate 14,677, forward strand.
GCCGCGATCTCGGGCGCGATCTCGCGCTCCAGCACCTTCAGGATCGAGATGCCTTGCTCGACGCCCCAGTAGTAGCGGTCCTTGGAATACGGTTCGTGGGCCTGGCCCTTGACCGGATGGCTGGGGATCATCTCGAAGCCGGCATCCATCAACCAGTCGTAGGCGCCGGCAGCGTTGAAAACCGCAAGCCGGACAAGTTCGGGGTTCACGGTGCCCTTGCTGATGCGCCAGACGTCGTCGAAATGCTCCTGCGGCGTGTCGACGATGCCCTTGGCCTTCTGCACCTTGGTGCCGGCCGCGCTCATCTGGCCGGTCGACAGATGCAGCGTGCCGCCGAGCTGCGCCGAAGCCTCGATCAGCAGCACCCGCGCGCCGCGCCGTGCGGCGAAGATCGCCGCCGGAATTCCGGCCGTGCCGGCGCCGACCACAATCAGGTCCCAGTTGGCCCGGTCTTGCGACCCGTCTTGCGCGCGGGCCAGGCGCGCGGCCAGCGCGCCGACCGCGACTGAGCCCGAACCGATCAGGAACTGCCGCTTGGTCAACTCGGGGCCCGACCACGGGGAGGGAGGTTGGTAGGTCATCGGTGCTGCTCCGGGTGCGCTATTCGGCGGCGGCCTTGGCCGCTCCGCCGAGGCGGTTGAAGTAGGCGATCACATCGGCCGAGGTCATCACGTCGCAATAGCGCCGCCCGCAATCGGTCAGGTTGCTCTGGTGCGGGCCCAGGTCGACGTCGCCGCAGCAATCTTCCGGCACAATCACGCGGAAGCCATAGGAAAACGCATCGACGATCGAGGCGCGCACGCAGCCCGAGGTGTTGCAGCCGGTCACGATCACGGTGTCGACGCACTGCTTGACCAGGAAGCTCATCAACGGCGTGCCGAAAAAAATGCTGGGCGCGTTCTTCCAGAAGTTGAAATCGTAGGCCGGGTCGTAGACGCGCTCGTCCATCTCGGTGGTTGGGTCGCCGTAGAACCAGCCTTGATGCAGGCAGCCGATCTTCCAGTAGCCGATGTCCTTGGCCGAGCCCCAGCCCACCCGGCAGCTGGCCACCGGCACGTTTTTTGCGCGCGCGACCTTCAGCAGCTTGGCGGTCTGCTCGACGGCCTTGTGCACGTAGGGGGACCGGCCCAGCTCGAAGCGCGGGTCGGTGAAGCCCTTCTGGAAGTCCACCACCACCACCGCCGGGCGATCGCCGAAGCCCACGGACAAGGCGCCGAAGCTGGTCTCGGTGTATTTGTCGGTCATGCGCGACTCCATCTCGGGATGCGCCAGTCTAGCGGCTTCGGCGGCGGTTCGGCCACTGCCAACGCCGCTTTGACGATGCACGGCCGGCCCACGATAATCGGCCCATGGTCGCAGCCTTGCCCCGTGTCGTCGCCTTAGCCTGCCTTCTGGGCTGGGGCCTGTTCGCGCCCGCCCGCGCCCCCGTCCGTGCCGAAGAGGAGCTGACGGTCATCACGTCCTGGGCCAAGAATATCGAGTTCGCCGCCGATGCCCTGTTGCTGGTGGACGAGGTCAACCGCGCCGGCGCGGGCGTGGTGCGGCTGAAGTACCTGGGCGGGCCCGAGGTCATTCCCCAGCGCCAGATGGCCTACGCGCTCAAGCGCGGTGTGGTCGACCTGTACTTCGGCGCGGCCACCTACACCATCGGCCTGGCGCCGGAAAGCGATGCGTTCCTGGGCGCGTCGATCACACCGATGCAGGCCCGCGCCGCCGGCGCATACGCGCCGATTGAGCGCATCTGGAACGAAAAGCTCAACGCCCATTTTCTCGGCTGGCACCAAACCGGACCGCGGCTGCACATCTTCACGCGGCAGGAGCCGCGCCTGCGCGCCGATGGCCTGCCCGACGTGACGGGCTTGCGCATCCGCACCACGCCCACTTACCGCGCATTCCTGGACGCGCTCGGCACCACGCCGATCGACATTCCGTCGGGCGATGTCTACACCGCGCTCGAACGCGGCACCGTCCAGGCGATCGCCTGGACCGGGACGTCGATGGCCAGTGAAGGTTTCCAGAAGTTCGTCAAGGTGCGCATCGACCCCGGCGTCCTGGGCTACGCCATGACCGCCCAGGTCAATCTGGACCGCTGGAACCGCCTGAGCCCGGCGGCGCGCGCGATCCTGGAGGAGCAGGCAGAGCGGTACGAGATCGCCTCGCGCGAACGCTTCCTGGCGCGCAACGACGAGGAGCGCCGCATCCTGGCCGAACAGGGCGTGCGCGGCTTCGAACTGTCGCCGGAGGCCGCGGCGAAATACCAGGCGTTGGCGGTCGAAGCGGTATGGGCGCGCATGGCCGAGGCCGTGCCCGAGGCGGTGCGCGAGTTGCGCCCGCTGTTTGATCCAAAGGGCGTGCAGCAACTGGCGGCCGGCGATTAGCGCTTGCCCGGCGGGCCGGTCGGCTTTTTCGCGGCCATGCGGAACAGCACCAGCTCGATCAGGTACCAGATCGCCGTCGCGCCCAGGATGAACCCGGCCACGTCCAGCGCCGATTTCACCTCGATGCGCATCAGCATCAGGAAAAAGAACGCCAGCAGGCCGAACATGAAGGCCCGCAGCACCGCAAGTTGCGTCGACTTCTTCATCGCGCTCGAGACCCCTGCCGTCGCGGTTCGTCAGTCTGTGCGCCTCGCCAGGCGCAAACAAGACCCTTTCGCGCTCGCCAGGACGGGTGGACTCCCGCAGCCGCGGCAAACCCGCTAGCTTGCCCCCACAACCGGGGGCGGGGGGCCGGCACGTGCGCGCCGTCGCGAGAATTTACGAATCCATCATCGCCGGGTTGGCGGCGCTGGCCGGGCTGATCGTCGCGGCCATGGTCGTGGCGATCGTGGTCGATGTCGCCGCGCGCAATCTGGGCTTCGTGCCGCCGGCGGCGACGGTGGCGCTGACCGAATACGCGCTGCTCTATTTCACCATGGCCGCCGCGCCGTGGCTGACGCGCCAGAAGGCGCACGTGACGGTGCTGGTGGTGCTCGACCGCCTGGCCCCGGCCGCCCGCGCCCGCGCCGCCGTCATTGTCGCCCTGGTCTGCGCTGGCGTGTCGTTCGCGCTGGCCGCGCTGGCCGGCGTGCTGATGGCGGACTCGTTGCGCCTGGCCGACATCGAACCGCGCTCCATCGACGTGCCGCGCTGGCTGTTGTTTCTGCCGCTGCTGGTCGGCTTCTTCTTCACCGGCACGGAATTCCTGCGCGCCGTGGCGCGCGGCGAAGACGTCACCCGCGGCGCGGCGGAGCGGCTGTGAGTGTCCGTCAAGGTCCTCTCGGTTCCAAATCCCTCCCCCATCGTGGGGAGGGTGCGACGCGGATGCGTCGCGGGTGGGGGCGTTGACGATGGCCAACCAGCGTGCGCGCCAGTTGCGTCAAACCATGACGGCGCCCGAAGTCCGAATTTGGTCGCGGCTCAGGCCGTTGCGTTCGCGCGGAATTCACATCCGCCGGCAAGCCCCCATCGGGCCCTACATCGCGGATTTCTGCTGCCATCGCGCGAAAACCGTCATCGAAATCGACGGTGGGCAGCACGGCCGGGCGGCCCAGCAGGCCGTCGATCGCCGCCGAACCGCATGGCTTGAAAGTCAGGGGTATTGCGTGCTGCGGTTCTGGAACGATGACGTCCTGACCAATTTGGACGGCGTGATCGAAACCGTCGTCGCAGTGTTGTCGCGGCGCCTAGCGTCACCCCCACCCGGCGATGCTGCGCATCGCCACCCTCCCCACGGTGGGGGAGGGAACACATGACCGCGGTCCTGTCCGACCCGGTCGCCGTCGGCGCGGCGATCTTCGCCCTGGTGCTGGCGCTGATGATCCTGGGCCTGCCGGTGGCGTTCGCTTTCCTGGCGGCCAACCTGATCGGCGCGGCGCTGATCATGGGCGCGGCCGCCGGCGACCCCATCGCCGGCCTGCTGCAGCTGGTCGACAACTCCACCAACCTGGTCACCAGCTTCATCCTGGTGGCGATCCCCATGTTCATCCTGATGGGCGCGCTGTTGTTCCATACCGGGCTCGCCAACCGGGTGTTCGACGCGCTCGACCTGCTGTTCGGCCGCATCCCGGGGCGGCTGTGTTACCTCACGCTCGCAGGCGGCACCGCCTTCGCCGCGCTGTCGGGCTCCAGCATGGCCAACGCGGCCATGCTGGGCGGCCTGCTCGCGCCCGAGATGCAGCGCCGCGGCTACGCGCCGCGCCTGATCATGGGCCCGATCATGGGCGTGGGCGGCCTGGCCATCGTCATTCCGCCCAGTGCGCTGGCCGTGCTGCTGGGCAGTTTGGCGCGCGTTGACATCGGCGCGCTTCTGATCGCCGGCATTCTGCCCGGCCTTCTGCTGGCGCTGATGTACGTCGGCACCGTGGCGCTGCAGATCGCCCGCGATCCCGCCGCCGCGCCGGTGTACGACATCGCCCTGCCGCCCCTGGCCGCGCGGCTGAAAGTGGTGGCGGGCAGCGTGCTGCCCATGGGCCTGATCGTGTTCGTGGTGGTGGGCCTGATCATCCTCGGCCTGGCCACGCCCAGCGAAAGCGCGGCCCTCGGCGCCGCCGCGGTGGTGGTGCTGGCCGCGGCCTATCGCTGCCTGACGTGGCGGGCGCTGGCCAAGGCGCTGGAAAGCACCGTGGCGGTCTCGGGCATGCTGTTCGTCATCATCTTCGCCTCGGCGGCGTTCTCGCAGCTGCTGGCGTTCTCGGGCGCGAGCGGCGTGGTGGTCGACGCCGCCGTCGCCTGGGACGCCGGGCCGGTGATGAAATTCGCCGTGGTCGTGCTGGTGCTGATCGTGCTCGGCATGTTCCTCGACCAGATCTCCATCCTCCTGATCACCATTCCGTTCTTCTTCCCGCTGATGAAGGCGCTCGGCTTCGATCCGGTCTGGTTCGGCGTGGTCGTGCTGATCGCCATGGAGATGAGCCTGCTGACCCCGCCGTTCGGCCTGCTCCTGTTCCTGATGCTGGGCGTGATGCCGCCCGGCACAACAATGACGCAAGTGGTGCACGCCGCGGTGCCCTACCTGGTGTGCAACCTGCTGGTCATCGCGCTGTTGCTGGCATGGCCCGACCTGGCGACCTGGTTGCCGAGGTTGATGGAATGAGGGACGATTCGCCCTTGCCAGAGATTCGCTTATAGGCGAAAGTCATGACGATCCGAATCGTTCGATATCTCTCAGCCGATGGTCGCGACCTGTTCCAGGACTGGCTCGACCGGCTTGCCGATCATGTCGGGCGCAAAGCCGTCACGCGACGTCTATTGCGGGTCGCGGCGGGCAACCTGGGCGACTGGAAACCGTGCCGCGACGGGGTTGCAGAGCTCCGGATCGATGTAGGGCCGGGATACAGGGTTTACTTCGCCCGCACGGCACGGGAGATCGTTCTTCTGCTCTGCGCGGGCGACAAGCAGTCGCAGGACAAGGACATCGAGCGCGCGGTCGGCCTTTGGCGCGATTGGCAGCGGAGGAGGGAGTAAACGATGGCGAAATCCCGATCTCATGAAGAGGCAACTGTAGAAAGTTTCCGGAAAGACCCAGCATTTGCGGCGGAACTGTTGTCCGACATTCTTGCCGACGGCGACCAAGACGAATTGATGGTCATGTTGAAGTATCTCGCCAAAGCCTTCGGCGGCGTCGGCAAGGTGGCCGGCAAGGCCGAGGTCAACGCCACGTCGCTCTATCGCACGCTGTCCCGGGGCGGCAACCCGGAGCTCAAGACGCTCCTGGCGCTCCTGAAGGCGATGGGTTTCCGGCTGGCCGTCGCCCCGATTGCCATGAAAGCCAGCGCCCAAAAGAAGCTCGCGCGCCGGCGCGGCGCGGGGGCGCGGCGCCTGGCGGCATGACGACGGCCGTGCCCCTCGTCCGCATCGCGACGCACTTACTGGCTGCGGTGGCACTGGTCTCTGCGTTGCCTGCCGGCGCCCAAACCCCCGCCGGCAAGATCGACGACGCGGCGCTGCGGCAGTTGCCTTTCGCCCAGTACACCGACTTCGTCACGCTCGCCGTGAACGTGATCCCGGTCAGCGAAGGCCCCGCCGGCCGGGTGGTGGTGCTGACCGACCCGGCCGGGCGCATCGGCGGGCTGGTCGTCGCACATGTTCCGCCGGACGTGGCCGGGCCGGACGCGGGCGTCACCCTGGTCGACAGCGCCTATCCCCAGGCCGTGCCCGCCGTGCGCGCCGCGCTGGCGACGATCACGGCGCGCGCCGTGGGCACCGTCATCAACACCCACTGGCATGTGGATCACACCAACGGCAACACGGCGTGGGCCGCAGATGGCGCCGACGCGCCGGGGGCCCTCATCGTCGCGCACGACAACGTGCGCGTCCGTCGCGCTGCTGTGGCCGAGATCAAGGCATTTGGCGAAACCTATCCGCCGCTGCCGGCCGCCGCCCTGCCGCGGATCACCTATGCCACGTCGCTGGTACTGCGCTCCGGCGGCGAGACCATCACGCTGCACCACGCGCGTGGGCATACCGACGGCGACACGCTGGTGCACTTCGCCCGCGCCAACGTCATCGCGCTCGGCGACCTGTGCTTCGGCCGCCAGTATCCGTTCCTCGACCTCGACGCCGGCGGCGGCTGGGCCGGCCTGATGGCGGGCATCGATCTCGCGTTGTCGCTGGCCGACGAAGCCACGGCATTCGTGCCCGGCCACCTGCTGCCGACCGATCCGCGCAGTCCGGTTTTGACCACGGCCGAGGTGCAAGCCTACCGCGCCATGCTGGGCGAGGTGGCGGCCCGCGTGCAGGCCGCCCGGGCGCGCGGCGCCTCCCTGGCCGAGACCATCGCCGCCCAGCCCCTGAAAGACCTGGAGGCCGACTGGTTCCGCTCCGCCGCCGTGACCTCCGCCAGCGTGATCGCCATGGCGTGGCGGGGCGGGGTGGCGGACTAATCGCGTCGGGTTCGGTCTTTGCGCTGGCGCGTTTGGCGCTGGCCGACAGCGGCGGCGATACGGTAAATTTTCCCGCAGAAAAAGCACAACATTGACCACGGACGCCCCCCCATGCCCGACGACAGCCGCCCCGTAGCCACGCTCACGCGCCCCGCGCCCGCCGGCGCGCCCAAGCCGCCCGCTGGGCTGGGGCCCCATCAGGGGCTGATCGACCAGCTGCGCCAGATCGTTGGCCCTGAGCATCTGGCCACCGCGGACGACGACCGCGCCTTTTTCGCGGAGGACACCTACCGGAGTCTGGAGACGCCGCTGGCGGCCGTGTCGCCGGCCAACGTCGACGAACTGTCGCGTGTCGCCTCGGCATGCAGCCGCGCCGGCGTGGCGCTGGTGCCGCGCGGCGGCGGCATGAGCTACACCGACGGCTACCTGCACACGCGGCCGCAGTCGGTCACCGTCGACATGCGGCGGATGGACAAGATCCTGGAGATCAACGAGACCGACATGTACGTGACGGTCGAGTGCGGCTGCACGTGGGCCGCGCTCAACGCCGCGCTGAAGGCCAGGAACCTGCGCACGCCCTACTGGGGCCCGCTGTCGGGGCTCAAGTCGGTGGTCGGCGGCGCCCTCAGCCAGAATTCCATCTTCTTCGGCTCGGGCTTCTACGGTTCGGCGGTCGAGCAGGCGGTCGGGCTCACGGTGGTGCTGGCCGACGGCAGCGTATTGCCGCTGGGCGGGCACGCCATCGCCCGCGGCAAGCCGTTCATGAAGCACTACGGCCCCGATCTGATGGGCTTATTCCTGGCCGACGCCGGCGCCATGGCGATCAAGGCG
>JANRJB010000070.1:0-2368 GCA_033764265.1 Rhodospirillaceae bacterium
CCGGTCAGGGCGTCCTTCAGACGTTCGGGCCGCACCGCCAGCGGCACATATGCCGCGTCAAGCCCGTGCTTTGCGATCCAATAGGAATGCAGGGCCGGCGACTTGGAATGGCCGACGGGCCAGCCGATCACGCCCGCGAGGCGCGCCTTGCCGGAGATCGCCATGGCCTGCATCCGTTTTCCGTCAGGTCGGCAGAATGCCGTGCTCGCGCAGGAAGGCAAGCAACGGTATCAGCGGCAGTCCCAGAATGGCGAAGTAGTCGCCATCGATCCTGGTGAACAGCTGGGCGCCGCGGCCCTCGAGGTGATAGGCCCCAACCGACGACAGCACCGCATCGCCGACCGCGTCGAGATAGTGCGCGATGAACGCCTCGGACAGGGTCCGCATGGTCAGGGCGGGCTGCTCCGCATGGTGCCAGATGCGCGCGCCGCCCTGGGCGACGACCACCGATGTGGCGAGCGTGTGCGTCGTGCCGGACAGGGCGGTCAGGTGCCGGCGGGCGGCCGCCATGTCCTGGGGTTTGTCGAACCAGGCCCCGCGGCAATCGAGCAGCTGATCGGCGCCGATCACGAGCGCGTCCGGTTGGCCCTGGGAGACTTTTACGGCCTTCATTTCTGCCAGGGTCTCCGCGCAGTCGGCGGCGGTGGCCCCCTCGGCGTGCAGCGCGGCCTTGACGGCCGCTTCATCGACCGCCGCCGCGACCTGGCTGAACGGCACGCCGGCGCTGCGCAATAGCCGCGCCCGGCTGGTCGACGCCGAGGCCAGAATCACGGGGCGGGGCATCCGGTTCATGCCGTCAGGTTGTGGCGCTGGTTGTAAAGCTGGATGATCGACGCGGCGGTCTCCTCGATCGATCGCCGCGTCACGTCGATGACCGGCCAGCCCATGCGCGTGAATAGCCGCCGCGACACGGCGATTTCCTCGCGCACTTTATCAATGTCGGCGTAACTCTCGCCGCGATCATCCTTCATGATGCGCAGCCGGCTTTGACGAATATCGCTGAGGCTCTTGGGTTCGCGCGTCAGGCCTACGAATAGCGGCTTCGGTGCCTGCAGGACCTCGTCGGGAACCTCCTGCCCCGGCACCAGGGGAATATTGCCGACTTTATAACCTCGATTGGCGAGATACATGCAGGTCGGCGTCTTCGATGTCCGCGACACGCCGACCAGCACGATATCGGCCTCGGGCAGCGTGCGCATCGACTGGCCGTCGTCATGCTGCATGGCGAAGTGCATGGCATCGATCCGGTCGAAGTACCCTTCGTCCATGGCGTGTTGGCGGCCGATGTCGGACTTGGCCTGGCGATTGAAGAATTTTCCCAGCGAGCTCATCACCGGGTCGAGCGCCGAGACGCACGGGATGCCTTGCTCGCGGCAGGCCTGTTCCAGCGCGAGCCGCATCTGCCGGTCGAGCAGGGTGAACACCACCAGGCCGGGTGTTCCCTTGATGCCGCTGATGACGCGCGACATCTGGCCGGCCGTTCGCACCAGCCACCAATAGTGCTCGGTCACCGAGACATCGGGATACTGGACCAGACACGCGCGCGCGATGTTGGTCACTGTCTCGCCGGAGGAATCCGAGACCAGGTGCAGGTTGAATTTGGCCGAGTCGGTCATGTCGCGTTTTGCACAGTGGGTCGGGATGAAATGCCATGAGCCGTGATAACTGCCAACCTTAGCGTCAGGTCGATCTTTTTGTCGCCGGTTTGCGACAAATCTCGGGCTTGGTTGTCAGCCAACCCCAGATGCTGGATCGGACCGGAGATGATGGGGGCAACTGTGTCGCCGTCACGATCGTCCACAACGTTGGTCCATTCACCGCCGCGCGATCTGCAGACATTTTTTCAGCAACACTGGGGTTGTCCCCCCATTTCGTGTGATTCGGTGAACTGTTTTACCCGCTGCCGGGATTAGGTTGTTAAGTCCGGAAAGGCGGGGATTCTGGCTTTGCACAGCCTCAACTACTTCAACATCTAAACTTATGAAAAGATTCATGTAAGTTGGGAAACATCGGTCCCCGGTTTGACTTCGCTGGCAGGGTCGGCTATCAGGACATCCTCGATACCGTGGTCCGGCTCCGACCGGCGTACTCTCACGGGCCGTCGACCCCCCGCGATCTTCCGGCCGTTCCGGCCAACTGACCCGTCCCCCGCGTTCGCTTTTTCCCCTTCGCAAAAGCCATTACCGGATTTTTCGAGTCAATCCCCGCCCCGAGTGAATCCCATGCAACTCCGCGATCTCAAACGCAAATCCCCGGCTGAACTTCTGACCTTCGCCGAGGAGCTGGCCATCGAGAATGCCTCGAACCTGCGGCGCCAGGACATGATGTTCGCCATCCTGAAGATGCTGGCGGAGAAGGACACGTCGAT
>JANRJB010000077.1:0-35479 GCA_033764265.1 Rhodospirillaceae bacterium
GGCCGCATCGAAGTGGTGGTGCCCGACGAGCAGCTGTCGCTGGCCATCGGCCGGCGCGGCCAGAACGTGCGCCTGGCCTCGCAGCTGACCGGCTGGACCATCGACATCCTGACCGAGGCCGAGGAATCCGAGCGCCGCCAGGAGGAATTCAAGTCGCGTTCGAAGCGCCTGATCGAGGCGCTCGACGTTGACGACGTGCTGGCGCACCTCCTGGTCACCGAGGGCTTTACCTCGGTCGAGGAGGTCGCGTTCGTGCCGATCGAGGAGCTGACCGACATCGAGGGCCTGGACGAAGACGTGGCCAACGAATTGAAGGCGCGCGCCACCGCATTCCTGGAGGAGGAAAACAAGAAGATCATGGCGCGGCTGGAGGAGCTGGGCGTGGCCGAGGACCTGGCCGAGTCCGAGATCGAGGGTCTGGACCCCAAGCGCATCGTCGCCTTGGCCGAAAAGGGCATCAAGACCTTGGACGAGCTGGCCGACCTGGCCGGTGACGAGCTGGTCGAGCTGATCGGTGCCGACAAGATCGACCTGGAGACCGCCAACAAGGTCATCATGGCGGCCCGGGCCCATTGGTTCCCCGAGGAACCGGCCGGCGCCGAGGCGGGCGCGGCCGCCTCCCCGGCGGGCTGATGAGCCATTGGCTCAGTCCCGGCGAGCGGAGGCCCCATGCCCCACGCCGACACCTTGATGCGTCAGTGCCTGGCCAGCGGCGCGCAGCAGCCGACGGCCGGGATGATCCGGTTCGTGGTCGGGCCCGACGACGCGCTGGTTCCCGACCTGGAAGAGCGCCTGCCGGGTCGCGGCCTGTGGCTGTCGGCGCGCCGTGATCTGATCGAGACGGCGATCGCCAAGCGCCTGTTTTCCAAGGCCGCGCATCAATCGGTGAGCGTGCCCGACGGCCTGAGCGATCGCTTGGCCGGCCTGTTGAAGCGCCGTTGTCTCGACATCCTGGGCCTGGCGCGCCGCGCCGGCCTGGTGACGTTCGGCGCCGACCGGGTGCGCGAGGCGCTGGCCCAAGGCCGGACCGGCGCGCTAGTCGAGGCCGCGGACGGCTCTCCGGGGGAACGACGCAAGTTCGTCGCCCTGGCGGAGGGGATTGCCGTGGTCGACGTGTTCACGCGCGCCGAACTGGGCGGCGCGCTGGGGCGCGACGACGCGGTGCACGTGGCGATCGCCGCCCATCGGCTGGCCGCCGCGTTCGTGGCCGAGGCCGCCCGCTTCGCCGGCGTGCGCGCGACGGCGCCGGCGCACTGAGGATCACGCACGACACTCGAGTTGCAACGACATCATCAACGACTTCACACGAGAACGGTTGGACGCGGCATGCCGAACGACGCAAAGACGAAGACCCCCCTGACCCTGACCCGGGGCAAGCTTGAGCTGAAAAAGACGGTGGAGACCGGCCAGGTCCGCCAGAGCTTCAGCCACGGCCGCACCAAGGTCGTGCAGGTCGAGCGCAAGCGAAAACGCCAGTTCGAACTGGGCGCCGACGGCAAGATGCAGGAGGTCAAGCAGCCGCCGGCGGGGGTGAAGCTCAAAGCCGAGGAACTGATCGCCAAAGAGGCGCTGCACGGCACCCTGACCGATGACGAAAAGGCGCATCGGCTGAAGGCGCTGCAGGAGGCGATGAAGGCGGACGAGGAAGCCCGCCGCGTCGCCGAGGAAGACGCCGCGCGACGTGCCGCGGAAGAGGCCCAGCGCGCGGCCGAAGAGGCGGCCCGCCCGAGAAGCGCCGACGCGGCGAACGCGGTCGCTGCCCCCGCCGGCGATGCGACGACCCCGGCCCTGCCCGGCGCCAAACCGGTCGACCCCAAGGCCGTGCCGGTGGTGGCGCGCCGGGACGTGGCGGACGAGGAAGACGAGGAAGAACCGCGCCGCAAGGTCGCCAAGACCGGCCACAAGCCGCCGACGCGCGGCCGCAACGAGCCGCGCCGCCGCGAAGGCAAACTGTCGATCACCGCCGCGCTGGAAGGCGACGACCGCATCGAGCGCAGCCGCAGCGTCGCGGCCATGCGCCGCGCGGTGCAGAAGGAAAAGCGCAAGGCGATGGGCCAGATGCGGCCCAGCGAGAAAATCGTGCGCGAGGTGGTCGTGCCTGAATCGATCACCGTGCAGGAACTGTCGAACCGCATGGCCGAACGTTCGGCCAATGTCATCAAAACCCTTATGAAACTGGGCGTCATGGCCACCATCAACGAAGTGATCGACGCCGATACCGCCGAACTGGTGGCCCAGGAATTCGGCCATACCATCAAGCGCGTGTCGGACTCCGACATCGAAGGCAACCTGATCATCGGCGCCGACGACGAGACCAACCTGCAGCCGCGGCCGCCGGTGGTGACCGTGATGGGCCACGTCGACCACGGCAAGACGTCGCTGTTGGACGCGCTGCGCCAGGCCAACGTGGCCGCGGGCGAGGCCGGCGGCATCACTCAGCACATCGGCGCCTACCAGGTGGCGACCAAGACCGGCGGCAAGATCACGTTCATCGACACGCCGGGCCACGAGGCGTTCACCGCCATGCGCGCGCGCGGCGCCAAGGTGACCGACATCGTCGTACTGGTGGTTGCTGCCGACGACGGCATCATGCCCCAGACGATCGAGGCGATCCGCCACGCCAAGGCGGCCAAGGCGCCGATCATCGTGGCGATCAACAAGATCGACAAGCCCGACGCCAACCCGGGCCGCGTGCGCACCGAGCTGTTGAGCCACGAGGTCGTGGTCGAAGAGATGGGCGGCGACACCCTGGCGGTCGAGGTATCGGCCACCAAGAAGACCAACCTGGACAAGCTGGTCGAGGCCATCCTGCTGCAGTCCGAGGTTCTGGACCTGAAGGCCAACCCGGACCGCGCCGCCGAGGGCACCATCATCGAGGCCAAGATGGAAAAAGGCGTGGGCGCGGTGGGCACCGTGCTGGTGCAGCGCGGCACGCTGCGGGTGGGCGACCTGTTCGTGGCCGGCGCCGAATGGGGCCGGGTTCGTGCGTTGATCGACGACCGCAACCAGCAGATCAAAGAAGCGCTGCCGTCGCAGCCGGTGGAGGTGGTCGGATTCTCGGGCGTGCCGGCGGCGGGTGACGAGTTCATCGTGCTCGACGACGAGGCCCGCGCGCGCAACATCTCGGAATTCCGCAAGCGCAAGCTGCGCATCGCCACGCAGGGCACCGGCGCCGGCGCGTTCACCATGGAGCAGATGTTCGCCAAGATCAAAGCCGGCGAGGCGAAGGAGCTGAACATCGTCATCAAAGCCGATGCGCAAGGATCGGTCGAGGCCCTGACCGGAACGCTGCAGAAACTGGGGTCGGGCGAGGTGAAGGTCAACGTGCTGTTCGGCGCGGTCGGCCCGATCAACGAATCCGACGTCACGCTGGCCAAGGCGTCGCGCGCGGTGATCATCGGCTTCAACGTGCGCGCCAACGCCCAGGCCCGCGAAGTATCCAAGCGCGACGGCATCGACATCCGCTACTACTCGATCATCTACGAGGTGGCCGACGACGTGAAGGCGGTGCTGACCGGCATGCTGTCGCCGCGCTTCAAGGAAAATTTCATCGGCTACGCCGAAATCCGCGAAGTGTTCAGCATCTCGAAGATCGGCAAGGTGGCCGGCTGCATGGTCACGCAGGGCGTCATCAAGCGCGGCTGCAAGGTCAGGCTGCTGCGCGACAACGTCGTGATCCACGAAGGCGACCTGTCACAGCTGAAACGCTTCAAGGACGACGTCCGCGAGGTGCGCGAGGGCTACGAGTGCGGCATGGCGCTGGCCAGCTACCAGGACATCCAGAAGGGCGACGTGATCGAGTGCTTCGAGCTGGAACGCGTGGCCGCGACGCTGTGACGCCGGCGCCGGCGCCGCAGGGCGCCTGGCCGGCGGCGCGACGGGAGTCGAGACCATGGCACGTCAACGCGGCAAGTCGCCCCCGGGGCAACGCCAGCTGCGCATGGGCGAGGAAATCCGCCATGCCCTGGCCTACGTGTTCGAGCGCGAGAATTTTCGCGACCCGGCGCTGCAGGGCGTCTCGGTGACCGTGACCGAGGTGCGCCCCAGCGCCGATCTGCGCCACGCCCGCGTCTACGTGGTGCCGTTGGGCGGCGGTGATCCGGCGCCGGTCCTGGAGGGCCTGACGCGCGTGAAGTCGTTCCTGCGCCGGCGCGTGGCCGAGCGCATCCACGCCCGCTACGTGCCCGACCTGGCGTTCGTCGCCGATATCACCTTCGACCGCGCCCAGCACATCTCCGAGTTGCTGCACCGTCCGGAAGTGGCCCGCGACCTGAAGCCCCGCGACGAAGAAGAATAGGCGGCCCATGGCCAAGCGGCGCGGACGCCCCCTCGACGGCTGGATCGCCCTCGACAAGCCGGACGACCTGACGTCGGCCCAGGCGGTGGCGCGCGTGCGCAAGGCCCTCGACGCCGACAAAGCCGGCCATGCCGGTACGCTGGACCCGCTGGCGACCGGCGTGCTGCCGATCGCCCTGGGTGAGGCGACCAAGACCATGGCGTTCGCCCAGGACAGCCGAAAGGTCTACGACTTCACTGTCCGCTGGGGCATCGCCACCACCACCGACGACCGCGAGGGCACCGAGTCGGGGACCAGCCCGGTCCGCCCGCCGGCAGCCGCCATCGCCGCGGCGCTGCCGGCCTTCACCGGCCAGATCATGCAGGTCCCGCCCGACTACTCGGCCATCAAGGTCGGCGGCCAGCGCGCCTACGACCTGGCCCGCGACCAGCAGCCGGTTCATCTGACCGCGCGCCCGGTGATAGTTGAAGCCTTTGAAATGATTGAGTTTATCGACACAGAAACCGCCCGCTTCCGGGTCGCCTGCGGCAAGGGTACCTACGTGCGGGCGCTGGTGCGCGACCTGGCGCGGGCCTTGGGCACGCTGGGGCACATCACCGCCCTGCGGCGCACGCAGTGCGGCGTTTTCACGGAATCGTCGGCAATTCCGCTGGAGAAACTGGAGGCGCTTGGGCATAGTGCGCCCGCCTCGGCGTACCTTCTGCCGATCAGGACCGTGCTGGACGACATCCCGGCTCTGGCCCTGACCCCAGAAGAAGCGCAGCGCCTTCGCCACGGACAGGCCGTTGCCCTGTTCCCGGTGGCCCAACGCAATCCGCAGGTCGCACTGACACAGGGGGTCCCTGTGCAAGCGCTGTTGGCGGATGAGTTGGTGGCGATCGCCGAGGTCGGGCCCGGCATGCTGAAGCCCGTGCGTGTGATTGCTTCACCCCGAACTTAAGGAGACCCCGATGTCGATTACGGCCGAGCGCAAACAGGCGCTCATCAGCGAATTCGCCACCGCCAAGGGCGACACCGGCTCGCCGGAAGTCCAGGTGGCGATCCTCAGCGAACGCATCAAGAATCTGACCGAGCACCTCAAGGGCCACAACAAGGACAACCATTCCCGCCGTGGCCTGTTGGTGATGGTCGGCCAGCGCCGCCGCATGCTCGATTACCTGAAGAGCGTGTCGGAGCCGCGTTACGATTCCCTGATCAATCGGCTGGGTCTGCGGCGCTAATCCGCAGATGAGGAACGCCGTCGCGACGCGTCAACCGCTGCACTGCCCAAGTCATGAACGGACGGCGGTGCGGGCGGGTGCGCGCGTGCGTGGCGGACGGCGGCGTTTCAGCATGTAATCCGCCGCGGCGCGGAATGCGATCGGGCGTCGAAGCCTGGTTCCGCGCGGCTGGCCCGAACCTCGGACGAAAGTGAACCACGGCATGGGGCCGTGGGGCGGCCGACGGCGCGGGCGATGGGATCGAGATCCCGGCTCTTGGCCCGGCACACGCGAAGGCGCGTGGCCGGCGGAGCGGGCGCACAATCCGGTGCCGGTCCGAGACCAAAAGGAAACGACGTCATGAGCATGTTCAACGTGTACCGCAAAGAGATCGACTGGGGCGGCCGCAAGCTGGTGCTGGAAACCGGCAAGATCGCCCGCCAGGCCGACGGCGCCGTGCTGGCGACCTATGGCGAAACCACCGTCCTGTGCACCGCCGTCGGCGCGCGCGCGCCCAAGCCCGGTGTCGACTTCTTCCCGCTGACGGTCAACTACCAGGAAAAAGCGTTCGCCGCCGGCAAGATCCCGGGCGGCTTCTTCAAACGCGAAGGCCGGCCCAGCGAAAAGGAAACCCTGGTCAGCCGCCTGATCGACCGACCGATCCGCCCGCTGTTCCACCAGAGCTACCGCAACGAGACCCAGGTCGTCTGCACCGTGCTCTCGCATGATTTGCGCAACGACCCCGACATCGTCGCGATGATCGGCGCATCGGCCGCCCTGACCATCTCGGGTATTCCGTTCCTGGGCCCGATCGGCGCGGCCCGCGTCGGCTACATCGACGGCCAGTTCGTGCTCAATCCATCGATCGAGCTGATGCCGACCTCGGTCCTCGACCTGGTCGTCGCCGGAACGCGCGAAGGCGTGCTGATGGTCGAATCCGAAGCCAAGGAACTCACCGAGGAAGTGATGCTGGGCGCGGTCACGTTCGGCCACGACCACATGCAGCCGGTGCTCAAGGCGATCATCGAGCTGGCCGAGCTGTGCGCCAAGGACCCGTTCGACCTGACGCCCGCGCCGCCGGCCAAGGCCGCGGTCGAGGCCAAGTTCAAGGCGTTCGCCGACGAGCTGGCGGCAGCCTACCGCATCACCGTCAAGCAGGACCGCTACAAAGCGGTCGGCGAGGTGAAGAAGAAGGCGATGGCCAGCCTGGGCGAAAACGCCGAGGAACTGGCGGTGGCGCCGGGCGTGTTCAAGCACCTGGAATCCGACATCGTGCGCGGCAACATCCTGAACACCGGCGCGCGCATCGACGGCCGCGACGGCAAGTCGATCCGCACGATCCAGGCCGAGGTCGGCGTGCTGCCGCGCGCCCACGGTTCCGCCCTGTTCACCCGCGGCGAGACCCAGGCGCTGGTCACCGCCACGCTGGGCACCGGCCAGGACGAGCAGATCATCGACGCCCTGGAAGGCGAGTACCGCGAGACCTTCATGCTGCACTACAACTTCCCGCCCTACTCGGTGGGCGAGACCGGCCGCATGGGCGGCCCCGGCCGGCGCGAAGTGGGCCACGGCAAGCTGGCCTGGCGCGCCATCCGCCCGCTGCTGCCCGACCGCGAGACCTTCCCCTACACCGTGCGCGTGGTGTCGGAGATCACCGAATCCAACGGCTCGTCGTCGATGGCCACCGTGTGCGGCACTTCGCTCGCGCTGATGGACGCGGGCGTGCCGCTGGCGCGCCCGATCGCCGGCGTGGCCATGGGCCTGATTAAGGAAGGCGACAAATTCGCCGTGCTGTCCGACATCCTGGGCGACGAGGATCACCTGGGCGACATGGACTTCAAGGTGGCGGGCAGCGAAAAGGGCGTCACCTCGCTGCAGATGGACATCAAGATCACCTCGATCACCAAGGAGATCATGGACATCGCCCTGCGCCAGGCCAAGGACGGCCGCCTGCACATCCTGCGCGAAATGGCCAAGGCGCTGACCACCGCGCGCGAGGGCGTGGCCAGCCACGCGCCGCGCATCACCGTCATCACCGTGCCGAAGGACAAGATCCGCGAGATCATCGGCACCGGCGGCAAGGTGATCCGCGAGCTTCAGGAAACCACCGGCACCAAGATCGACATCGAGGACGACGGCACGGTCAAGATCGCCTCCGCCGATCAGGAGGCCACGCAGACCGCGCTGATGCGTATCCGCGAGATCGTCGCCGAGCCGGAAGTGGGCGTGATCTACACCGGCAAGGTGGTCAAGATCATGGACTTCGGCGCGTTCGTGAACTTCCTGGGCAAGCGCGACGGCTTGGTGCACATCTCCGAGCTGGCGCCCAGCCGCGTCAAGCAGGTCAGCGACGTGGTGCAGGAAGGCGACGTGGTGAAGGTGAAGTGCCTGGGCATCGACGATCGCGGTAAGGTCAAGCTGTCGATGAAGCGCGTCGACCAGCAGACTGGTCAGGACCTCGACACCGCGCAGCCGGCCGAAGCGCAAGCTTGACCGATGCGGGCCTGATGTGAGCGGCGACGGCCCTCCAGTCCCGATCGCGGCGGCCGGCCTGCGGCTGCCGCGCATCATCGCCCACCGCGGCGCGCCGCGCGAGGCGCCCGAGAACACGCTGGCCGCGTTCCGGCGCGCCCACGCGGCCGGCGCGCGCTGGGTGGAGTTCGACGTCGCGCTGACCGCCGACGCGCGGCCCGTCATCTTTCACGATGACGGGCTCGAGCGCACCTCGGACGGCCGCGGCCTGTTGGCCGAGACATCGTTCGAGCAGGTCAAGCACCTGGACGCCGGCAGCTGGTTCTCGCCGGCTTTCGCCGGGGAGCCGGTGCCGACGCTGGAGGAGGCCTTGGAACTGTTCGTCGAACTGGGCCTCGGCTTCAACATGGAGCTGAAGACCGATCCGGGCCGTGAGATCGAGCTGGCCAACGTGGCGTTGCCGATTGTGTTCGACATTTGGGGCACCCGCGAGCCGGTACCGTTGATCTCCAGCTTCGCGCCGACGGCGGTGGCCGCCGCCGGTGCGCTGGCCCCGCAGTGGCCGCGCCAGGCCCTGGTCGACCGCATTCCTGCCGACTGGGCCGACCAGGCCGGGGCGCTGCGCGTGGCGGCGATCGGCGCCAATCAAGCCCACCTGGCGCGCGAACAGGTGATGGCGATCCGCGGCGCCGGCTACAAGCTGACCGCCTATACGGTCAACGACGAGGAGCGCGCCGCGACGCTGTTTCAGTGGGGGGTGGATGCGATCTTCACCGATCTGCCCGGGGCGATGGTCGCGCGCTTTGGCGCGGACCTCGGGGCCGATCGTTAACCATTGGAAATATTCGCAAATCCGATTGGGGAATCGCTGTGTTGAACGCCGTCATGAGCCTATATTCTGACAGTCGGGTGACAGCATCGCGCCAGGCCGTGTCCGGCGCGTGCACAAACAGCTCACAGGTGCTGCGGTGAAGGCGTTGAACGCGATTTCCATGTCCGGGGCCGAGGTACTGCCGCTGATCGAAGGCGGCAAGGGCATCAGCATCACCAACGGCCAAAGCTCGGGCGCGTGGGCGGCGGCCGGCGGGGTGGGCACGTTCTCGGGCGTCAACGCCGACAGCTTTGACGATGCGGGCAAACCGATCCCGCAAGTGTATCACGGCCGCACCCGGCGCGAGCGGCACGAGGAACTGCTGCGGTATGCCATCGAGGGCGGCATCACGCAGGCGCGCATCGCCCACGAGATGCGCGGCAACGCCGGCGCGCTGCACATCAACGTGCTGTGGGAGATGGGCGGGGCCGAGCGCGTGCTGCACGGCATCCTCGAAAAGTGTCGCAACCTGGTGCACGGCATCACCTGCGGCGCCGGCATGCCCTATCGGCTGGGTGAGATCGCCGCCAAGTACGGCATTTACTACTACCCGATCATCTCCTCGGGCCGCGCCTTTCGCGCCCTGTGGAAGCGCGCCTATCACAAGTTCGCCGAACTGCTGGGCGGCGTGGTCTACGAAGACCCGTGGCTGGCCGGTGGGCACAACGGGCTGTCGAATTCCGAAGACCCGCTCAGGCCCGAGGATCCCTATCCGCGCGTGGTGGCGCTTCGCCAGGTGATGAACGAGGCCGGCCTGCAGCGCACGCCGATCATCGTCGCCGGCGGGGTGTGGTGGCTGTCGGAATGGGAACACTTCCTCGACAATCCCGAAGTTGGCCCGGTGGCGTTCCAGTTCGGCACGCGGCCGCTGTTGACCAAGGAAAGCCCGATCCCCGAGAAGTGGAAGAAGCGACTGTTGTCGCTGAAGCACGGCGACGTGCTGTTGCAGCGCTTCAGCCCGACCGGGTTTTATTCCTCCGCCGTGCGCAACGGCTACATCCGCGAGCTGGAAGAGCGCAGCGAGCGTCAGGTGCCGTTCACGCCCGAGCCGGTGGGCGCGCACACCACGGCGCTGAACATCGGCGTGCGCAAGAAAGAGGTGTTCGTGTCGGCCGCCGACAAGCTGCGCGCCGAGGCCTGGACCGCTCATGGATTCACCGAGCCGATGAAAACCCCGGACTCGACGCTGATCTTCGTGACCCCGGAAAAGGCCGAGGAAATCCGCGCCGACCAGACCGCCTGCATGGGCTGCCTGTCGGCCTGCAACTTCTCGAACTGGTCGCAGAGCGAGGACGGCACGACCGGCCGCAAGGCCGACCCGCGCAGCTTCTGCATCCAGAAGACGCTGCAGAACATCGCCCACGACGGCGACATCGAAAACGAGCTGATGTTCTCGGGCCACAACGCCTACCGCTTCGCGCAAGACCCCTGGTACAAGGACGGCTTCATCCCCAGCGTGAAGCAGCTGGTGGAGCGCATCGCCACCGGGTGGTGAGGGCGCGGGAGGATGGGTCTTGGCATCGCATTCCCGCTAAGTGCTCAGTTGATTTGCCCTGCGCGTCAAGTTGTGAACGATCGCGATGTTGCATTACAGTCCCACGGCATCCGCCGACCGCGTAGCATGTAAAATCCAATGCAGTTTACTTGGGATTTGGCGAAAGCCGCCGCGAACATCGGCAAGCATGATGTGACGTTTGAAGAAGCCCAGACCTGCTTCTATGATGCACGACAAGTCGCCTTTTATGATCCCGATCATAGTGATGATGAAGAGCGTGAACTGCTGATCGGGCACTCCAATCGGGGAAGATTGCTGGTCGTCAGTTACACGATCCGCGGACCGACAATTCGCCTCATCTCTGCCCGCAAGTCGACACGAACCGAAGCCAGGACCTATGCGCAAGGAATATGATCTCAAGGCCCTGACGGTGAAGCGGCGTGGCCCATTGCCCGCGCTGAAAAAAGCCACGCGCCGCGAGACCACCGTTGCCGCTGTGAAAAAAGTCCTGCTGAAGGACCCGGATTTCATCCGCAAGGTCGCAGCGCACGTGAATCGGTAGCGAGACTCCGCTTTTCGCTATGAACCAAACGCCGCGGGCCACAACGCCTACCGCTTCGCGCAAGGCACTCTGTTACAAGGACGGCTTCATCCCCAGCGTGAAGCAGCTGGTGGAGCGCATCGCCACCGGGTGGTAAACACCCCTTAGCGCGTCAGGTGCTTGCGGATGAATGCGTCGGCCTCGGCGGCGGAGAACCCGCGGGCGGTCAGATCGTCGCGGATGGCGCGAATATCGACCAGCGGATAATTCAGCACACCCGCCGTGCTGTTGGTCTGTTGATTGACGATGCGGAAGTCGAAATCTCGCGCGTCGCTCTTGAAGACCTCGTAGGCCAGGATCTGGTCGATCTCGTTGCCCGGTAAAAATGTCACCACCTTGGGCCGGTGCTGGTACAGGTCGGCCGGCGCCACCTCGCCGGCGGCGGCGATGATCAGCTCGTCGCCGCGCTGGCAGGTGCGCGCCGCCGCGCCGTTGAGCACGCAACAGCGCGACCCCGGCTCGCCGAAGATCACGTAGGTCGACAGCCGCGCGCCCGAATTCTTGTTCCACACCTCGACGAACTCGGTGGGGTAGATGCCGGCGGCCTGGCAGTGGTCGGGGTCGAGCGTGATGGAGCCGTGATAGTGCAGATCGGCGCCGGTCACGCGCAGCCCATGCAGTTTGGCGCGGATAACGTGAACCATGGAGGTGTCCTGATCCGGAACGGGCGTGGCCCGCCGTGTGCGGTGCAGCGGGGATTTGTGGCGGCGCACAATACTCCCGTTCAGCGCCGCGCCAACAGGGCCAAAGGCACAGCCGCCACCCGCGGTGCCGCTCTGTTCTCCTGCGGCCGCCAAGGCCTTGCTTGCCGTGCATGGCAGCTAGACGGTAACTTGGCAGCGGCGGAACAGAGCATGAACAGAACCGGGCCCCACACCCTGAACCCACTGGGCGAGCGCGTGCGCGGCGATCCGTCGCGGTCGCGCGGGTCGTCCGGCGGCCGACCGACCACGCGGCCATGGGCGGGCGCGTTGGCGGACGACCCGGCGGCCATCACCGAAGGCGTGACACGCGGGGTGAGCCGGTGGCTGGAAGACAGCGGGTTCACCACGCTGCGCGAATTCAAGCTGGGCACCGGCCGGCGCGCCGACGTGGTCGGGCTGTCGGCCGACGGCACCATCGTTATGGTCGAAGTGAAGAGCACGCCCAACGATTTCCGCAGCGACGTGAAATGGCTGGAATACGTGCCCTACTGCGATGCGTTTTCGTTCGCCGTGCCGCCGCAATTTCCTTGGCAGATCCTGCCGGCCGATTGCGGCGTGGTGATCGCCGACGCCCATTCGGCCACGGTGGCGCGCCAGGCCAAGGTGACGCGGCTGCACGCCGCGCGCCGCCGTGCGCTCACCTTGCGCTTCGCCCTGTTGGCCGGGCAGCGCTTGACCATGGTGCTGGACCCGCGCGGATAGGCCAGTCTATCCGCACGACACTATCCGCATGATAGGCCGATGATCCGGTCCAGGCCGTCGAGTTCGATGTTCACGCGGTCGGCGACCTGTTCCTGGGTCAGCCGGTCGCCCGGCCGGACGACGCGGTATGGCGGCACCAGGCGTTCCTCGCGCACGTATTGGCCCATGGCCGGCGGCGGCGCGCCGCGCGCCACGAAGGTCATGCCCAGCGCCGGCACCAGCACATGGCCGCGGCAGCCGACCAGGTATTCAGGCAAAACGGGCTGACGGATGCGCGCCTCGGGCAGCGGGTTGACGTTGGGCTTGGGCTGGATCGGCGGCAAGAGCTGACCGTTGGCGCCGCAGCCGGCCAGCAGCACAGCCAGCGCCACCGCCAGCAACGCGATGACGATATCGCGCATCGGCGTGTCGTGCGGATCGATCCCGGACGCGTGACGGTCGGTCATTGGCCTTGCGCCCTTTTCAGCGCGGCGATGGTGGCGGTGGTGGAGAACGACGGCACCAGGTCGGCCAAAAGCACGCGGCCGCCGTAGCTTTCGACGACATCGGCGCCGACCACGGTGGCGCGCGAATAATCCGCGCCCTTGACCAGCACGTCGGGCCTGAGCGCTGTGATTTCATCGATTGGCGTGTCGCCATCGAAGATCAGCACCAGGTCGACGCTGGCCAGCGAGGCCATCACGGCGGCGCGGGCGGCCGCGCCCTGCACCGGCCGGCCTTCGCCCTTCAGGCGGCGCACCGACGCATCGCTGTTGAGGCCGACGATCAGCCGGTCGCACGCGGCGCGGGCCTGCGCCAGCAGCGCGACGTGACCAGGGTGCAGTAGATCGAAGCAGCCGTTGGTGAAGCCCACCTTGAGGCCGCGGGCGCGCCAGTCCTCGGCCTTGCGTGCCGCGCCGGCGAGATCGGTGAATTTCTGCTCCGCCAGCGCCAGGTCGCGATGCAGCAGGGCGGCGCCGATGTCGTGCGCGGTGGCGACCGCGGTGCCGCGGCGGGCCACCACCACGCCGGCGGCTGTGTTGGCGATGCGCGCGCCATCGATCAGCGGCACGCCGGCCGCCAGCGCGACCGCCAGCGTGGCTGCGACCGTGTCGCCAGCGCCGGTGACGTCGGCCACTTCGCGCGTCTCGGCGGGCAGGTGCACCACCAGGCCATCGCGCACGACGACCGACATGCCCTCGCCCGAACGGGTGACCAGCACCGCGCCCGCGCCGATCTCGGCGCAGAGCGTGCGCGCCGCATCGACCAGCTGCGGCACGGTATCGACCGCGAGGCCGGTGGCTTCGGCGAGTTCCTGGCGGTTCGGCGTGATGACATCGGCGCCGCGGTAGCGGCCGTAATCGCTGCCCTTGGGGTCGACGATCACCGGTTTGTTGTGGGCGCGGGCGG
The DNA here is from genome assembly GCA_033764265.1 of Rhodospirillaceae bacterium. Taxonomy (GTDB): domain Bacteria; phylum Pseudomonadota; class Alphaproteobacteria; order Rhodospirillales; family Rhodospirillaceae; genus VGEM01. The sequence continues at coordinate 13,731 of JANRJB010000077.1, forward strand.
CGGCGATGATGCGTGCGGCCAGCGTGCCGTTGAACACGCCCTTGCGATAGTCCGACAGCATCACCGCGTCGCAGCCTGGCACCTGTTCCACCGCGGCGCGGGCTAGATCGTCTTCGTCGGCGGGGTCGAGCGCGGTCACGGTTTCGCGGTCGGCGCGCAGCAGATGATGCCCGTCGAGGCTGAAAAATCGATTCTTGATGGTGGTTTCGCGGCCGCGCGCGACGCGGATGAACGGTTCCACCGTGGCCATGGCCGCCAGCATCTCGATGACTTCGCGCCCGGCGCGGTCCTCGCCGATCACCGCCACCAACGCCGGCGCCGCGCCCAGCGCAACCAGGTTGCGCACCACGTTGCCCGCCCCGCCCAGGTCGCGGGTCTCGCGCACGATGCGGAGCACCGGCACCGGGGCCTCCGGCGAGATGCGCCGCACCTCGCCGAAGATCGAGCGGTCTTCCATCACGTCGCCCACGCACAGCACGCGACGGCCGGCGAAACCGACCAGGTGTTGTGCAAGCGCGGGCGTGGGTTTGGATGTCGGCACGGCGATCCTTATGCAAACAGCGCCCTGAAATAGGCGACGGTCCGGGCCAGCCCGTCTTCCACCGGCACCTTGGGCGACCAGCCGCCCAGCTTGGCCTGCGCGCGCGTGATGTCGGGCCGCCGGCGGGTCGGGTCATCCTCGGGCAGCGGCTTGTGCACGATCTTCGAGCCAGCCTTGGCCAGGCGGATAATCATCTCCGCCAATTCCAGAATTGTGCTTTCGACCGGATTGCCCAGGTTCATCGGACCGGTGACGTCGTCGGGCGAATTCATCAGCCGCACCAGGCCGTCGACCAGGTCGTCGACGTAGCAGAACGAGCGGGTCTGGCTGCCGTCGCCGTAGATGGTGATCGGGTCGCCCTTCAGGGCCTGGACGATGAAGTTCGACACCACGCGGCCGTCGTTGGGCAGCATGCGCGGGCCGTAGGTGTTGAAGATGCGCGCCACCTTGATGCGCAGCCGGTGCTGGCGGTGATAATCGAAAAACAGCGTCTCGGCGCAGCGCTTGCCTTCGTCGTAACAGGCGCGCGGGCCGATCGGATTGACGTTGCCGTGATAGCTTTCCACCTGCGGATGGACGATCGGATCGCCGTAAACCTCGCTGGTCGACGCCTGGAGAATCTTGGCCTTGGTGCGCTTGGCCAGGCCCAGCATGTTGATGGCGCCATGCACGCTGGTCTTGGTGGTCTGGACCGGGTCGAACTGGTAGTGCACCGGCGAGGCCGGGCAGGCCATGTTGTAGATTTCGTCGCACTCCACGAACAGCGGCAGGGTGACGTCGTGGCGCGCCAGTTCGAACATCGGCTTGGCAAACAGGTGCACGATGTTGGCGCGCCGGCCGGTGAAAAAGTTATCCACGCACAGCACCTCCTGGCCGTCGGCCAGAAGTCGTTCGCACAAATGCGACCCGATGAACCCGGCGCCGCCGGTGACGACGATACGCGCCCCGAACCCCATAACCCCTCCGCTTCAGCGCCGGATTCGCCCGGCCGACGGCTGGCTTGCGGCGACCGCCGCTCCAAACCTGTTCCGCACGCTATTTGTTAATCTTTTCCAAATAGTTACCATGGCCAGATGCGGACCTCGGCGGCCATTCGGCGCTGGATTGGCCCTGATCGAGCCGCTATGAACACACGGACCGGGCCGCGGCGAGGCATGTGGCCCGGGCCGGTCCCTTGTTCCGCCGTCGGAGACACCCGCGCGCATGTACGGCCAAGGCGCCAGAGGTTACCAGGAAGGGCTGCTGGTCGACACCATTGACCGCATCCGGCGCAATCCGGAGGGGCGCAAGGTGGTGCACGTGCGCCTGTCGCAGCTCTTGCCGGCCAATCGCACCGCCGTGCGCATCAAGATCATCGCGCGCATGTTCCGCACCCTGGAAAGCGGCCGCCACGTGCAGCTGTTCCAGATCAGCAACGACGACCTGGTGCTGATCGTCAGCCCGTCCGGCCAGCGCGACGTGAACAACATCTGCGACCGCATTCGGACGATTTTCGAGAATGACCCGATCACCGCCATCCCGCCGGGCGGCCAGGACCGCTTCGTGTTGTGGTTCGACCTGAGTCTTGACGCCCAGCTGGCGATCCACACCGCCCAGCAGCTCAAGCAGATGGCGCAGAAAATGCCGCCGCGCAACGACGCGGCGGCGTTGCCGCCGCTGACGCCGGCGACGCTGGACGACATCCAGAAGAAGTTGGCGCACATCAACGTCATTCCGTTCGTGCGCGACCAAGTGGCCTGCCGGGTCAACCCGGCGACGTACGAAGCGCAGATCGAGTTCTATGAATTCTTTCTATCGGTCGGCGATATCCAGCGCCAGATCGCGCCACGGCTGAACATTCTGGGCGACCGCTGGCTGTTCCAGGATCTCAGCCGCACGATGGACATGCGCATGCTGGAGGTGGTGGTGCACGCGCCCCACGCCCGCGGCGTACCGGCCATAAGCCTGAACCTGAACCTCGAGACCGTAACCACGCCGGTGTTCGCCGCATTTCTGGAGCGCATCGAGCCCGGCCAGCGCATCATTGTCGAGGTGCAGGCCATTGATGTGCTGACCAACCTGTCGCTGTACGGCGACGTCAAGGGGGCGTTGTCGGAACTGGGCCACGCTGTGCTGATCGACGGCCTGACGCCCGCGACCCTGAAGCACCTGGACGTGACGCATCTGCAGCCCGACTACGCCAAGCTGATCTGGGCGCCGGAACTGACCGACATGATGGATCCGTCCAGTGATCGATCGGCGGCGTTCGTGATCAAGCAGGTCGGCGCCGAGCGCATCGTTTTGTCGCGCTGCGATTCCCAGGACGCGCTGGCCTGGGGCGTGAAATCCGGCATTCACGTGTTCCAGGGCCGCTTCCTGGATGCCTTCGGCAAGCCGGGGCGCAAGCGCGCCAGGCCGGGGCCGCAGGCCGGCGCCGGCGCCGCGCCGGCACGTCAGGCCTAGGCGAGGCGCCCGTGTCCGACGCCGCCGACACCCCCGACTTCCTGCAAACCCACCCCCTGGGCGAGAGCCACGAGCATCGCCTGCTGGAGGATCTGCGCGCCATCATGGCCGCCCCGGCCAGCCGCGGGCTGATCCGGCTGCACCTGTCGCGGCTGCAGCCGTCCAATCGCGACGCGGCCGGTTTGCGCGCGGCCGAGACGGCGTTCGAGGAATTGACGCGGGTGCGCGCGGCCCGGCTGTACCGGCTGCGCAGTTCGGATCTGATGGTCATGTTCGAGCTGGGCGAGCAGATGACCATCGAGAAGTGCGTGATGAAGTTGTTGCGGCTGTGGGGCGCCGATCCGCTGCTGGTCAAGTTCAAGATGGATCCGCGCAAGAACCGGCTGACCAGCTGGTTCGATCTGTCCGCCGAGTACGGCAAGGTGCTGCAGTTCGCCGAACGCCAGGTGGGCAGCGATCAGCAGCGCCACAAGGCGCTGCCCGACTTGGTCGCCGAGCACGAAGCCGCGCGCGCCAGCCGCGAGCGCGGACAGCCGATGACGCCCCTGGGCCTGGGCCGGGCCGAGGAGGCCCTGGCGCGGGTCGACCTGTCGAGCTTCACCCGCCGCCAGCCGGTGTGCGCGTTCGTCGACGCGGGCAAGACCGAGACGGTGTTCACCGAAGTGTTCGTGTCGATCGGCGATCTGCGCGAAACGCTGATGCCGGGCACCGACTTCACCGCCAATCCATGGCTGTTTCAGCACCTGACACAGACGCTCGACCGCCGGGTGATGGCGCAGATGGCCCGCCGCGAGGATCGCACGCTGATGCGCGAGGGGTTCAGCGTCAACCTGAACGTGGCCACGCTGCTGTCGGAGGACTTTCTCGAGTTCGACGACGATTTCACCCAGGGCGCCACCGAAGTGGTGATCGAACTGCGGCTGGAGGACATTTTCTCCGATCTGCCGTCGTTCATTTTCGCCCGCGACTTCGTGCACGAACGGGGCTACCGGATTTGCGTGGACGGATTGACCGCCAGCACCTACCCCTTCGCCGACGCCAACCGCTTGAACGTGGCGTTCACCAAGCTGGCCTGGACGCCGGACCTGGCGGCGATGATCGGCACGCCGCGCGGCGAGGCGCTGCGCGCGATGATCCGCGAGCGTCGGCGCGGCCGGGCGATCCTGGCGCGCTGCGATTCCGACGTGGCGGTGCGCATCGGCCAGCAGCTGGGCATCACGCTGTTCCAGGGCCGTTACATCGACTCGCTGCGCCGCGAGAAATATTGACGCGCGCGCAAGACCGCCGCAGGCTCGCCACGCCACAGTTGCCCAAATCCCGACACGGGCGGGTCGCAATTGCGGGCGACGATGACGGGTGCCGCTGACGCGAACTGGAGGATCACCATGACCAAGCGGATTTCACGGCGCGGCGTTGGTATGGGGCTGGCCGGGCTGGCGGCCCTGTCGGCGGCGACCTCGGTGCGCGCCGACGACGTGATGGATGCGCGCCACGTGCTCGATGAGGCGGCCATCACGGTCGAGCGGGTGCGCGCCGAGCAGAAATCCTCGGCCACCATGGACGACTACCTGGCGCGGTCGAAGGGCGTGATGATTATTCCGTCCTACTACAAGGCCGGCTTCATCCTGGGCGGCTCCTATGGCGACGGCGTGCTGCTCAAACGCATGATCGACGGCGGCGGGTTCGGCGACCCGGCATTCTACCGCATGACGGCGGGCAGCATCGGCCTGCAGGCCGGCATGCAGTCGGCGGCGGTGGTGTTCATGATCCTGACCGACAAGGGCATGGACGCCATGCTGAACGACGAGTTCAAGATGGGCGCCAACGTCGGCATCTCGGTGGGCTCGCTGGGCGCGGGCGCCGAAGCCGCCACCACCACCAACGTCGGCAACGACATCGTCGCCTACTCGGTCAACGCCGGTCTGTTCGCCGGCGGCGCGCTGGAAGGCGCGGTGATCAAGCCGCGCAAGGACTGGAACGCGGCCGTCTACGGCGTCGGCAACGACGACCCGCGGGTCATCGTCGAACGCAACCAGCTGCGCACCGCGCAAACGCTGAAGGATGCGCTATCCAAGAATGTTTATCCGGCAATACCCGGTATTCCATAGATAAAATAACTGGAAAATAGGGCCGTACCCTATTTAAAACTGCGCGGGAGCGAATGTGGCGGGCGCCGGGCGGACCACGTCGGCGCCGGTGCGCGACACCTGAAGAATGGCGAAGCCGCGCTCGGCCAGGCCCGACGCCGTCAGCCGGAAAATGCCGTCGACGCCGGCAAAGCCCGCCGGATTGACGAGCGCCTCGGCCGAGAAAGGCTCTGCCGCGTCTGCGCGGGCCAGCACCGCGGCCAGTGCGGCGGCGTCGTAGCCATGGGTGGCGAGCGGCGGCGGTGTGGCGCCGTAGGCCAGCCGGTAGCGCTGAGCGAAATCGCGGTTGGCGGACGGATCGGGCGCGGGATAGACCGCGCCGACCAGCGCCGGCTCGCCGCCCAGGCCGGGCGCGTTCCAGAGCATCGTGCCGAGCAGCTGCACGCGCCCCGGTTCGACATCGAACAGCGACAACAGCGAGGCGGCCTGGGCCAGCCGCGGGCCCTGTTCGGGGATGAACACCGCGTCGAAATCCACGTCGCCCATGGTGTCGAGCCGTTCGAGGCGCTTCAGGGCCAGCTGCGAGACCTCGTCGGTGCGCTGGGCCAGTTCGGCGCGCTGCGCGTCCAATAGCGCGCGGCGGCGGTCGTAGTCGGACAGTCGGCGGACCACGTCCTCGAGGTCGGAACCCGACGGATCGAAGTAGGCCACGCGCGTCAGCTGGCCGGCGGCGGCTGGTACCGCTTCACCCAGCGCGTCGACGACGCTTTGGCCGTAAATGGTGTTGGGCGCGAGCACGGCGATGCGCGCGAGCCCGCGTTCGCGCGCGTAGTCGACAATGGCGCGGACCTGTTCGCCGACCAGGAAGCCCATGACATGGACCGGCCCGCCGGCCACCGACGGATCGGTCGAGAAGCTGATGACCCGCACGTTGGCCGCGGCTGCCTGGGCCGCGACCGCCTTCGCTTCGGCCGCGAACAGCGGACCCAGCACCAGCTGCACGCCGTGCGAGACCGCGAGCGCAGCGGCCGCCGCGGCGCCGTCGGGCGTGCCTTGCGTGTCGTAGACCTGCAGCACGAAGCGTTCGTCGGCGGCGTCGAACACCGCCATCTGCGCCGCATTGAGCAGGCCCTGGCCGATGGGTGCCGACGGTCCGGTCAAGGGCACCAGCAGGCCGACGCGCGCCAAGCCGTCGCGCGGCACCACCGTGCCGGCCTCGGGCGACGCCGCGATCAGCGGGCCGGGCCCGGCGCGTGGTGCGATCGGCGCCAGCGTTGCGGCCGGCGTATCCGGGCGAACGGCGGGCGCGGCGGGGCGCGGTGCATCGCCGCCGGCGCAGGCCGAGAGCCCAATCGCCACCGCGAGGACCGCGATCATCGCCCGGCAATTGCGCCGCGACCCATTCCACCCGAGAATGCCCGTCGTCGCGAACTTGACCATCGACTTCATCGCCGCGTCACACCACCAGTCTCGATCACTCCCGGTCTCGACTCACATTGGGCGATTACGTTGAACGCGAAATCCGGCCGCCGCGAGGCCATCACCGGCGACACTAGACCGCGGCCCGGGGCAAGTAAATCCGCGCCGGCCGCGGCGCATGCGCTTGCGCCGGCGCTGTACGTGGTGGCCACGCCGATCGGCAACCTGAGCGACCTGAGCGCCCGTGCGATCGAGACGCTGGCGCGCGTCGCGCTGATTGCCTGCGAGGACACGCGCGTGTCGGGCGTGCTGTTGGCGCGCCACGGGATTTCCACGCCGACGGCCGCCTATCACGATCACAACGCCGAGCGGATGCGCCCGAAGCTGTTGGCCCGCCTTCGGGCCGGCGAGGCGGTGGCGCTGATCAGCGACGCCGGTACGCCCTTGATCTCGGACCCCGGCTACAAGCTGGTGCGCGCCTGCATCGAGGCCGGTGTCGCGGTGGTGCCGGTCCCTGGGCCTTCCGCGGTCATGGCGGCGCTGACGGCGGCAGGCCTGCCCACCGATCGATTCCTGTTCGCCGGCTTCCTGCCGCCGAAGTCCGCCGCGCGCCGCGCCGCCTTGGCCGAGTTGCGCGACGTGAAAGCGACCCTGGTGATGTTCGAGGCCGCCAATCGCTGCGCCGAGGCGCTGGCCGACATGGCCGTGGTGCTGGGCGACCGGCCGGCGGCGCTGTGCCGCGAACTGACCAAACTGCATGAACAGGTGCGCCGCGGTCCGGTGTCCCAGCTGGCGCAGGGCGCGGCCGACGATCCGCCGCGCGGCGAGGTGGTGATCGTGGTGGCCGGGGCCGGAGACCATGCGCCGGCGGTCGACCTCGACGCGCTGCTGACCGATGCGCTTTCGGCCGAGCGATTGCGCGACGCGGTCGATGCCGTCGCCGCCGCCACCGGACGGCCGCGGCGCGAGGTCTATGCCCGCGCGCTTGAACTGAAAGCCGCGCGCGATGGGCGATGACGGCCGCGCCGCCGCGCGCGCGGCGCGGGGCAAGGCGGCCGATGCCCGCGGCCGGTGGGCCGAGCGCCTGTGCCTGGCGCGCCTGGTGGCGACCGGCTGGCGCATCGTCGGCCGGCGCGTCACGGTAGGACGCGGATCAGGCGCGGGCGAGATCGACATCGTCGCCCGGCGCGGCCGCACGCTGTCATTCATCGAGGTCAAGGCGCGGGCCGAAGAGCGCGATGCGCTGGCCGCGGTCGGCGCCGACCAACGCGCGCGCCTGGTGCGCGCGGCGGAGGCCTTCATCGCGCGCCACCCGGCGCTGGCTGGGCTCGACATTCGATTCGATGTGATGACGGTGGGCGGCGCGCGCGGCGGCTTGGCCTGGCCGCGCCATCATGCCGATGCCTGGCGGCCGTGAACGACCGCGGCGCGGGTGAGTTGGAACGGCCGCGGGAATCGAGTAAACACCGAGTCTCGTGCCATCGCGCCGGTGCGCGATTCCTGAGGCGGAAGTTCCGTGACCCACGCCGACGACCCCAGAGCCGCGCTGAAGCGCATCGCCGCCCAGACCGATGACGCCATCGATCTGGCGGAGGCGGCGTTGCTGCTGGCCGCGCTCGACCATCCGACCGGCGACCTGGTTCCCTATCGCGAACATCTGACCCGGATTGCCGACGCGGTGCACGACGCCGCGGCGGCGCGCCACGGCGACGATCCGCCCGGACCCGAGGATATGGCCGCCGTGCTGAACGCGGTGCTGGTCGAGGAATTCCGCTATGCCGGCGACGAGGAGACCTACGAGGATCTGGACAACGCCAACCTGATGCGCGTCATCGAGCGCCGCCGCGGCCTGCCGGTGGCGTTGGGCATTCTGTACCTGTCGGCCGCGCGGGCCCAGGGCTGGACCGCGGCGGGACTGAATTTCCCCAATCACTTCCTGATCCGGCTGGAAAGCCTGGACGGCCGGCGCGTCATCGTCGATCCGTTCCACCAGGGCCGCATCATGGGCGCGCCCGAACTGCGCGAGCTGTTGAAGGTCGTGGCCGGCGCCGGCGTCGAACTCGAGGCCGGCCATTACCGCCCGGTGTCGAACCGCGACGTGCTGATCCGGCTGCAAAACAACGTCAAGTCCCGCCGGCTTGACCGGGGCGAACTCTCGGGCGCGTTGGCGGCGGTGGAATCGATGCTGCTCTTGACGCCCGACAACGCCACGCTGTGGCGCGAGGCGGGCGTCTTGTACATGCGCTCGGGCCAGCTCAAGCGCTCGGTCGAGTCCTTCGAGGCCTTCATCGCGCGCAGTGACGGCGGGCCCGACCGCGACAAGATCGCGCGCGTCATCAACGAACTGCGCGAGCGGCTGAACTAGCCGGTGAATGCTTTTGGGTGAGCCATGGCTTTGACGGTTGCGATCCAGATGGACCCGATCGAATCGGTGAACATCAACGCCGATTCCACCTTCGTTCTGGCGCTGGAGGCACAGCGGCGCGGCCATGCCCTGTATCACTACCTGCCCAAGCACCTTTCCTTTCGCGAAGGCCGTGTGGTGGCCCGGGCGCGTTCGCTGCAGGTGCGCCGCGAGGCCGGCAACCACTTCACGCTGGGACCGTTCGAAACGGTCGACCTGGCCACACTCGACGTGGTGCTGATGCGCCAGGACCCGCCGTTCGACATGGCCTACATCACCGCCACCCACATCCTGGAGCACATCCACCCCAAGACGCTGGTGGTCAACGATCCGGTCAGCGTGCGCAACGCGCCGGAGAAGCTGTTCGTCACCCACTTTCCCGGCGTCATGCCGCCGACCCTGATCAGCTCCGACGTCGAGGAAATCCGCGCCTTCCGCGCCGAGCACAAAGACCTGATCATCAAGCCGCTGTTCGGCAACGGCGGCGCCGGCGTGTTCCACGTGCGCCCCGACGACGAGAACCTGAACGCGCTGCTCGAGCTGTTCACCACCACCTGGCGCGAGCCGGTGATCGTGCAGCGCTATGTGCCCGAGGTGCGCCAGGGCGACAAGCGCATCATCCTGGTCGATGGTGTCGCCGTCGGCGCCATCAACCGCGTGCCGGCGGCCGGCGAGGCGCGTTCGAACATGCACGTCGGCGGACGACCCGAGAAGACCACGCTGACGCGCCGCGAGCGCGAGATCTGCGACACCATCGGCCCGGCGCTGAGGGACCGCGGCCTGGTGTTCGTCGGCATCGACGTGATCGGCGACTGGCTGACCGAGATCAACGTCACCTCGCCCACCGGCATCCAGGAAATCAACCGCTTCGATGGCGGCGCCCTCGAGTCGCTGGTGTGGGACGCCATCGAATCCAGAAAATAGGGTACGACCCTAATTAATTCTGAAGAATAACATCATCTCATGGACTTGATATCGACCGATCCGGCCGAGCTGCAGAAACAGGCGAGCCAGGCCATCGAGGCGGTGATGGCCGTGGTGGCGACCTATGGCCTGAAGGTGGTGGGCGCGGTCGTGGTGCTGGTGGGCGGCTGGATCGTCGCCGGCTGGGCCGGGCGCGGCATCCTGAAGGGCCTGGGCCGCAGCCGGCGCATCGACCCGACCATCGTCACCTTCACCGCCTCGACCGCGCGCTACGCCATCATCGTGCTGGCGGTGCTGGCGGCGCTGTCGGGCGCGGGCGTGCAGACCACCAGCTTCGTCGCCGTGATCGGCGCGCTCGGCCTGGCCATCGGCCTGTCGCTGCAGGGCACGCTGAACCACGTCGCCTCGGGCGTGTTGCTGATCGCCTTTCGTCCTTTCCGCGTCGGCGACTTCATCGAGGCGGGCGGCGCCACCGGCACGGTCAAGGCGATCACCCTGTTCACCACCGAGCTCGCCACGCTCGACAACGTGCAGGTCATCATCCCCAACGGGCAGGTGTGGGGCGGGCTGATCCGCAATTTCGCCGGCTACCCCACCCGTCGGCTGGATCTTGAAGTCGGCATCTCCTACGGCGACGACATCGACCAGGCGTTCGCCGTGGCCCGCCGCGTGATCGCCGCTGAACCCAGAATTCTGACCGAACCAGAGCCGGAAGTGGCGGTGTCGGCGCTGGCCGACAGTGCCGTGAATATCCTGGTGCGCGTGTGGACCACGACCCCGGACCTGCTGGCGGTGCGCTGGGCTTTGCAGAAGAACATCAAGCAAGCCTTCGACGCCGCCGGCATCAGCATTCCGTTTCCGCAGCGGGTGGTGCACCACATCCACAGCGGACCCGAGACCAGGCCCGAGACACGGCCGGGCGTCATCGACGAGCGGCCATGATCGCGGCCGTCCACACCGTCGCCTTCGCCGGCATCGAGGTGTTGGATATCGAAGCGCAGGTGGCGATCACCGGCGGCCTGCCCAGCTTCACCATCGTCGGCCTACCCGACAAGGCGGTGGCCGAATCCAAGGAACGCGTGCGCGCGGCGCTGGGCGCCATCGGGCTGGCGCTACCGCCCAAGCGCATCACCGTCAATCTCGCACCCGCCGACGTGCAGAAGGAAGGCAGTCACTTCGACTTGCCGATTGCGATCGGCGTGTTGGCGGCCATGGGCGTGGTGCCCGCGGACGAGGTGGCGCAGTTCACCGCGCTCGGCGAACTTGGCCTGAATGGCGCGATCGCCGCGGTGGCGGGCGTGCTGCCGGCGGCGGTGGCGGCCAACGCGGCGGGCCGCGGATTGATCTGCCCTGGTGCGCAAGGCGGCGAGGCGGCCTGGGCCGGCAGCGCGGGCGTGCTGGCGCCGCGCACACTGCTCGAGCTGATCAATCACTTCAAGAGCGGCGCGGTGTTGAGCCCACCCGCGCCCGCAGCCCCCCAGGACGCCCGCGCGGTGCCCGACCTGCGCGACATCAAGGGCCAGGAAAGCGCCAAGCGCGCCGTGGAGATCGCCGCCGCCGGCGGACATAACCTCTTGATGATCGGCCCGCCCGGCGCTGGCAAATCGATGCTGGCGCAACGCCTGCCGGGCCTATTGCCGCCCCTGACCCCGGCCGAGGCGCTTGAGGTCAGCATGATCCACTCGCTGGCCGGCCAGCTGCCCGGCGGCAGTGTCCTGCGCGAACGGCCGTTCCGCGACCCGCATCACACCGCCTCCACCGCCGCGCTGATCGGCGGCGGCTTGCGCGTCAGGCCCGGCGAAATCTCTCTGGCCCACCGCGGCGTCCTGTTCCTTGACGAACTGCCGGAGTTCGCGCGGCCCACGCTCGAGGCCCTGCGCCAGCCACTGGAAACCGGACGCGCGGTGGTGGCGCGCGCCAACAGCCACGTCAGCTACCCCGCGCGCGTGCAGCTGGTGGCGGCCATGAACCCCTGCCGTTGCGGCTACCTGAGCGATCCGCAACTGGCCTGCAGCAAAGCCCCGAGATGCGCCGAGGACTACCAGTCGCGCATTTCCGGGCCGCTGTTCGACCGTATCGACATCCACATCGATGTGCCGGCGGTGGACCCGCTCGACCTGTCCGCCCCGCCGCCGAAAGAAGACAGCGCCACGGTGTCCGGGCGCGTCGCCAAGGCCCGCGCCATTCAAATGGCGCGCTATATCGACCAGGGCCTGTCGAGCAACGCGGAGGCCGACGGCGAGCTCTTGGAGCGGCACGCCGCGCCCGACGCCGATGGCCGCGCGCTGCTCACCCAGGCAGCGGAAAAAATGCGCCTGACCGCGCGCGGCTATCACCGCATCCTGCGGGTCGCGCGCACCATCGCCGACCTGGACGGCGCGAGCGGCGTGAAGCGCCTGCACATCGCCGAGGCGCTGAGCTACCGCCGCGTGGTGCCGGGGCGGAGCGGCTGATCGCGCGATCGATCCCGACTAGACGATGCCGGCCAGATAGCGGACGGCGACGGCTTTGTCGTCTGCATTGCCGCGCGCCGTCACGGCGCGCTCGACACGGCGAACGCAGACCTTGGCACGCGCCAGCGCGGCCTCGCCCGCGGCGGTGAGTTCCAGGTGCCGGGCGCGGGCATCCCCGGTTTCCCTGCGTTTGATCAAACCGCGGTCCTCGAGCGCGCGGGCTAGGCGGCCGAAGGTCGTGTCGTCGCGGCGGAGGATGTGGGCGTAGGCGATTTGGGTCAGCCCGGGCTGCAGATCGATCACCCACAGCAACCCGACCTCGACCGGATCGAGCGCGAGATCGCACAACGCATCGCGCGTACGCAGATATAGTTCACGGCCGACGGTGTTGACCAAAAACCCCAGCGGCAGCGCGGCATAATCGAACGACGGGACGTGATTGTCGGTTGGCGGTTCTCGGCGCATTGCTTATAATCTCATTTGAGATTGTTTCACTTCTGTGAGAGTCGCACCCATGACCCTGACTGCCGATGATAAGCTGGCGATCGCCGATCTGCATGCGCGCTATTACGTCTCGACCGATGAGGCCGACGTCGACGGCTTCATGGCCTGCTGGGCCGAGGACGGCGACGTTCTGTTCGACAGCGCGTTCGGAACCTTTCCCAGCCGGGATACGATTCGCGCGTTCGAGGACGAACATGTTCATCGCGGCATGGCCGTCGGCAAACGGCACATCCTGACCAACCTGACGATCCGGCCGGGCGATCGACCGGGAACGGCGTTGACGACCAGTTACTTGCAGGTGATCGACGTGGTCAATGCGCCGCGCATCATCGCGACCGCGATCTACCGCGACAGCGTCGTCGAAAAGACCGCAAATGGCTGGCGGTTCCGCGTCCGCAAAATGGATGTCGATCCCGGCTTCGCGAAGGTCATGGCCGGCGAAGGCGCTCACCAGGCCGCTTGAGCCTACACCGCCACGGTGGCCGGGTTGTAGTCGAACAGCCCCAGGCGCATTTCGCCGGTCGGGCGGCCGCGCAGCGACATCGGGTCGTCGGACTGATAGACCTTGCCCTGTTCACGCGACTTGATCAGCACATAGTTGGCGCGCTCTTTCCGCGCCGCCTCGTAGCGCGCCAGCGCCTCGTCGATCGAGCCGGCGGCGGCGAAGGCGCGGCCCAGCACGGCGCCGTCCTCGATGGCCATGGCCGCGCCCATGCCCAGGAACGGCAGCATCGGGTGCGCGGCGTCGCCCAGCAACGACACGCGGCCCACGGTCCAGCGGTCGATCGGATCGCGGCCGAACAACGCCCACTTGAACAGCCGGCCGGGCGGCGTGCTCTTGATGATGCCGGTCACGTGTTCGTGGAAGTCGCCGTAGACCGAGAGCATCTCCTCGACCGTGGCGGGGATCGACCAACCTTCCTCCTGCCACTTGTCGGTGCGGGCGATGCCGACGAAATTGACCAGCGCGCCATGGCGCACGAAGTAGCGGGTAAAAATGCGCCCGGGCCCGATCGACACCGCCGAGCGCGTCGGCACCAGCAGATGGCGGATAGGCGCGGCGTCGACCAACCCGCGAAACGCCACCTGGCCGGTGAAGGTGGGCGCCTCGGCCCCGAATAGGGCGGCGCGCACCGCCGAGCGCACGCCGTCGCAGCCGATCAGCACGTCACCCGACACCGCTGCGCCGTTGACGAAGTGGGCGGTGACGCCGGACGCGGTTTGGGTCACGCCCTTGAACGCATGGCCGAGCCTGATGGCACCAGGATCGTTGGCGCGCACCGCGGCCGCCAGGCCATCGTGCAGATCGGCGCGGTGGATTTGGTAGTACTCCGCGCCGTGCTTCTGTTTGAATCCGCCGAATTCCTGGGTTTTGTAAAGCACCTCGCCGGTCTGGAAGTGCAGGCCGGCGCCGGCCTCGGGCCGGTCGGCCTTTTCGGCCATGAACGGGCCGAGACCGACGAACTCCAGCGCATGGGTGGCGTTGGGGCTGATGGTCAGCCCGGCGCCGACCTCGCCCAGTTGCGGCGCCTGTTCGTAGACCGACACCTTCAGGCCGGCGCGCTGCAATGCCAGCGCCGCCGTCAGCCCGCCGATGCCCGCGCCGACGATAATGACATGCGCGTTTTTCATGACAACTCAGCCTCCGTTTCCTTTCTCTGATAGGCGCCGGCGGGCGGCGCTGTGAAGCGCGCTTGTCGGCGGCGGTTCGCCTGTCGGGCGGAAAAAGCGTGGCAAGGCCGCGCAGCGGTGATGACCCTCGGCGCCGGGGCCGACACATCGGCGTGTTCATTCCCCCTTAACCAGGGCCGGGCATAACCCGAGCATGGACAAGAGTGTTTTCCGTCGGCCGTGGATCGCGTTGTTGTGCGCGCTCGCCGCCGGGTTCGCGACCGGCGACAGCAACGCGCAAGACTCCCTGCCGCAGGCCAAGCCCCTGTCGGCCGAGCGGTTGACCATGCCGCTGTTTCCCAACGGCTGGGCGGCGGCCGCCACCACGCGCGGCAATATCGAGCTGATCGACTATCTGCCCGATGGCCAGACGTTGGCCGACTGGCGCGACCGGATCACGCTTGAGGTCTATCACGAGCTCAATACCCTGCCGCTGGACGCGCTCTACCGCCGTGCCCAGGCCCAGGCGCGAAGCCAATGCGACGGCGTGATCGAGGGCCGCTTCCAATCCGGCGTCAACAACGGCTACCCGTCGGCGTTCTGGACCATCGGCTGCAAGCGCGACTTGACGACCGGCCTGGGCGAGACGCGCTACACCAAGGCGATCCAGGGCGACGGGCGGGTTTATGTGCTGACCCGGGCCTGGCGCACGCCGGCCTACGGCGACGAAGGCCCCGCGATCGCCCCGCGCGCCATCGAGGACGCGGTCGCCTTCCTCTCCACGTCGATTGCCTGCAACGATGGCGACGCCCAGCGGGCGTGCCCGAAACCGCCCTGAACGCAGGTTACGTTCGGGCCAGCATCGGCCCCAACGGGCGGCCGCCGAACACGTGCAGATGCAGGTGCGGCACTTCTTGATGCGCGTTGGCCCCGGCGTTGGTCAGCACCCGGTAACCCGGTTCGCGCAGCCCCTTGGCGTCGACCACCTTGAGCACGGCGCGATTCAAGGCGGCGATCTCGGCGTCCGACGCGCGCTCGGCGAAATCGGTCATCGACATGTATTTGCCCTTGGGGATCACCAGCACGTGCACCGGCGCCTGCGGGTTGATGTCCTCGAAGGCGAGCGTGTGCGCGTCTTCGTGGACTTTCCTGCACGGGATCTCGCCACGCAGAATTTTCGCGAACACGTTCTGATCGTCGTACGGCATCGGTTCAGCCCTTCTTGCGGCGCGCTTCCTTGACCGCCAGGCCCGAGGTGCCGAAACGCTTCTCGATCTCGGCCCAAACTTCGGCCGGCGCCACGCCCTTGGCCGCCCACAGCACCAGCAGGTGGTAGAGCAGGTCGGCGCTTTCGTTGACCAGCTCGTCCTTGCCCTGCGCGACCGCGGCAATGGTCGCCTCGATCGCCTCCTCGCCCAGCTTCTGCGCGATCTTGCGCGGGCCCTTGGCGTACAGCCGCGCCGTGTAGGACGTTTCGGGATCGGCCGACTTGCGGCTTTCGATCACCGCGAACAGCTCGCTGAGGACTTTCTCGTCGGCGGACATGCCCGCTCCCGTACCGTGACGACCGATCGCGATCAGTTTACGCCGCTTCGCCGGCGAAGCGAACCGGCAAACCGGCCCGCGCCAGATAGTCCTTGGCCTGGCGGATGGAATAGGTGCCGAAATGAAAAATCGAGGCGGCCAGCACCGCCGACGCATGCCCGTCGCGCACGCCGGCGACCATGTGATCGAGCGTGCCGACGCCGCCCGATGCGATCACCGGCACGGTGACCGCGTCGGCGATGGCGCGCGTGAGCGGAATGTCGTAGCCGGCCTTGGTGCCGTCGCGGTCCATGGACGTCAGCAGGATTTCGCCGGCGCCGTAGTCGACCATGCGGCGCGCCCACGCCACCGCGTCGAGCCCGGTGGAGGTGCGCCCGCCGTGGGTGAAGATTTCGAACCGGCCGGGGACCGCCTGCTTGGCGTCGATGGCGACCACGATGCACTGGCTGCCGAACTTGGTTGCGGCCTCGCGCACGAACTCCGGCGTCTTGACCGCAGCGGTGTTGATCGACACCTTGTCGGCGCCGGCCAGCAACAGCTTGCGGATGTCCTCGACCGTGCGCACCCCGCCGCCGACGGTGAGCGGCATGAAGCACTGCTCGGCGGTGCGACGCACCACGTCGAACAGCGTGTCGCGGTTTTCGTGCGACGCGGTGATGTCGAGGAAGCACAGCTCGTCGGCGCCGGCGGCGTCGTAGGTCTGGGCCTGCTCGACCGGGTCGCCGGCGTCCCTGAGGTCGACGAAGTTGACGCCCTTGACGACGCGGCCGTCCTTCACGTCGAGGCAGGGGATGATGCGCACCTTGAGCATGCCCGATCAGCCCTTCAGCAGTGCGATGGCCGCGGCCAGATCGAGCCGGCCGTCGTAGATGGCGCGGCCGCTGATGACCCCGGCGATTCCTGCGGCGGCCTCGGCCTTGACCGCGGCGATGTCGGCCAGCGACGACACCCCGCCCGAGACGATGACCGGAATGGCGCACGCGCGCGCCAGCGCGGCGGAGGCCGCGACATTGGGGCCGGCCAGTACGCCATCGCGATCGATATCGGTGTGGATGACCGCCGCCACGCCGGCATCGGCGAAGCGGCGGGCCAGGTCGACGGCCGGAATGTCGGTGGTGTCGGCCCAGCCCTCGGTGGCGACCAGGCCGCCCCGGGCATCGATGCCGACGGCGACGCAACTGGGAAAGGCGCGCGCGGCGGCTTTGACCAGCGCCGGGTTCTTGACCGCGGCGGTGCCCAGGACGACGCGACGCACGCCCGCCATCAGCCAGGTCTCCAGCGTGGCGATGTCGCGGATACCGCCGCCGAGCTGGACCGGAACGCCGGCCGCCGCGGTAATGATGGCGCGCACCGCGCCGGCGTTGACCGGCTGGCCGGCGAAGGCGCCGTTCAGATCGACGACGTGAATCCATTCCGCGCCGGCGGCGACGAAGGCGCGCGCCTGGGCGGCCGGGTCGTCGTTGAATACCGTGGCCTGGCCCATGTCGCCCTTGACCAGGCGCACGCAGCGGCCGTCTTTCAGGTCGATGGCGGGATAGAGAATCATGCCGGCCGCCACGACAGGAAATTGGCGATCAGCGCCAGGCCCACGGACTGGCTTTTTTCCGGATGAAACTGCGTGCCCGCCAGATTGTCGCGGCCGACCACGGCGGCGACGGTCTGACCGTAATCGACGGTGGCGATCACATCGCCGGGATCGCGGCAGGCCATGTGATAGCTGTGTACGAAGTAGGCGTTGCCGCCGGGCGGCAGGCCTTTCAGCAGCGGGTGCGGCCGGACCACGCGCAGTTCGTTCCAGCCCATGTGCGGGATGCGCACCGGCGCGCCGTCCGGTCCTGGGTTGGCGGCGAGCGCCACCACGTCGCCCTTGATCCAGCCCAGTCCGTCGCACGCGCCGTGCTCGAAGCCGCGCTCGGCCATCAATTGCATGCCGACGCAAATACCCAGAAACGGCCGGCCGCGCCCGACGACCGCCGCGCGCAGCGCCTCGACCATGCCGGGGACCGCGTCGAGGCCGCGGCGACAGTCGGCGAACGCGCCGACGCCCGGCAGCACCACGCGCTCGGCCTTGGCGACGGCATCGGCGTCGGCGGTCACGCTGATGGCGCCGCCGTAGCCGACCTCGCGCGCGGCGCGCTCGAACGCTTTCGCGGCGGAGCGCAGATTGCCGGAACCGTAATCGATGATGCAGACGGTCATTTCAACAGTCGGCGGATGCGCCGGGTTCGGTTAGAGGCTGCCGCCGAGCACGCCCTTGGTCGACGGCACGGCGCCGGCCTTGCGCGGGTCAATCTCGGTGGCCTGGCGCAGGGCGCGGGCCAATCCCTTGAAGCAGGACTCGACGATGTGATGGTTGTTCTCGCCGTATTTGTTCCAGACGTGCAGCGTGGCCCCGGCCGATTGCGAAAAGGCCTGGAACCATTCCTTGAACAGTTCGGTATCCATCTCGCCCAGCTTCGGCTTGGTGAAGTTGACCTTCCAGATCAGGTAAGGACGATTGGACAGGTCGATCGCCACCTCGGTCAACGTCTCGTCCATCGGGATCGACGCCGCGCCATAGCGACCGATGCCGGCGCGGTCGCCCAAGGCTTTCGACACCGCTTCGCCGATCGCGATCGCCGTGTCTTCGGTGGTGTGGTGATAGTCGATGTGCAGATCGCCATGCGCGGTGACCTGCAAGTCCATCAGGCTGTGGCGCGAAAGCTGTTCCAACATGTGGTCGAGAAAACCGATCCCGGTGGCGACCTGGTAGCGACCCGAACCGTCAAGATTCACGCTGACCGCGATCTTGGTTTCTTTTGTGGTTCTCTCAACCTTGGCTTGCCGCACGGACATGGACCGATCCCTGGATGAGGCTTGATATCCTGTCGCTTTTTCCTTGCATCAGGGTGGGGTCGCGCGTGTCGTTCGCGTCTGCGCGGCGCCATCCCGCACTGCAACAGCGGGCCTTTTAGCAGGTCGATCGGGCCAAGCCCAGCCCGGTGCCGGACCCGCACCGCCGCACCCAGCGCGAACGTCGCCACGCGAAAGCACCGCACGTCAAGCTTGGGGTGGCGCGGAATTCGTGTAACATCATGTAACGGCAGAACGCCGTAAAAAATCAGCCGCGCGGAACGGCGCGGATCAACAACTCATCGTGGGTTTGAACATTGGCAGTCATCGCAATGAAATCACGCGGCAGAGGCCGGCAACCGAGCGCTCGGGGCGGCGGTCCCGATCCGATCGATATCCATGTCGGGAAACGCGTCAAGCTGCGCCGGACGCTGTTGCACATCAGCCAGGAGCAGCTGGCCGGCGACATCGGCGTCACCTTCCAGCAGGTTCAGAAGTATGAGAGCGGCCACAATCGGATCAGCGCGAGTCGTCTGTACGACATCTCGCGCGTCTTGAATTGCCCGATCTCGTATTTCTTCGAGGACATCAACGACGACACCGTGGGCGGGCGGCAAATGCCCGCCGCGCGCGATGTCGAGGGCTTGAGCGAGGATGCTGAAGGGTTCGAGGCCGATCCCATGCAGCGCACCGAATCGCTCGAGCTTGTCCGGGCATACTGGCGTCTGCACAGCGCCGAACTGCGCCAGAACGTACTCGATCTTCTGAGCAATATCTCGCGTCGCGAATAGCCGCGCGAGACTGGCCGCTGGCCGTGACGCTGCCGCACCTGGTGCGGCGGCGCGCGGCTGCTTTTACGGATTGAGACGGTAACCGCCCGGTTCGGTGACGAGCAGTTGCACGCGATCGGGATCGGGTTCGATCTTCTGCCTAAGCCGGTAGACATGGGTTTCCAGCGTGTGGGTGGTGACCGAGGCGTTGTAGCCCCACACCTCGCCGAGCAGCGTCTCGCGCGAGACCGTCTTGTTGCCGACGCGGTAGAGGTACTTGAGGATCGCGGTCTCTTTCTCGGTCAGGCGGATTTTTTTCTGGCCGTCGCCATGCAACAGCATTTTGGCGGCCGGTTGGAACTTGTAGGGCCCGATCACGAAAATCGCGTCGTCGGATTTTTCGTGTTGGCGCAGGTGAGCGCGCAGGCGCGCGAGCAGCACGGCCATGCGGAACGGCTTGGTGACGTAGTCGTTGGCCCCGGCCTCGAGCCCGGTGATGGTGTCGTCGTCGGAGTCCGCCGCGGTCAGCATGATGATCGGCGAACGGACCCCGGCTGCGCGCAGCTGGCGGCAGACATCGCGACCATCGGCGTCCGGCAGGCCGACATCGAGCAGAATGACGTCGTACACCGCGGCCTTGGCGCGCGTTTGGGCATCGGCACCGGTGCCGGCCTCGTCGATCTGCGCGAAGTCTTTTTGCGCGGTAATCTGGTCTTTGAGCGCGCGGCGCAACAGCTCGTCGTCGTCGACGATCAGCAGGCTGCGCCCGGTAGTGGTCGCCATGATGGGAATGCCCTCCGCACCGGCTAACTTACAGGGATTACAGGCTTTTTGCCCACATCGATTACGTTATGGAAACGATGACTTTCGGGTGCGACCGCGAACAAGCGGTGCGGACAGGCGCCCGCGCGAGTGTTCGCGGCAGTGGAGCAACGCCCGCGTGCCAGTTATATACCCGGTGGCCGACCTTGCCCGCGTGCCTTGGCGCTAGGGTGCGCGGCGGACTTCGCGTTCGAACACTTTTGCCGTGGCTTTCATGACGTCGCCGTCAATCTTGGAATCCGTCGATCGGGCCATCGCCGACCTGCGGCGCGGCGCGGCCGTGGTGGTGGCCGGCGCCGATGGCGCTCTGGTCGTGCAGGCCGCCGAAAGCGCCGGCGCGGACTTGGCGGCGGCGTTCGCGGAACCGGGCGTGGCGCCGGCGCGCCTGGTGGTGACGGGCCGGCGTGCCGCGGTGCTGGGCCTGAGCAATCCCGGCGCGCGCGCCGTGGTGCTGACGCTGGCCGCGCCGCTGACCGCGACTGCGCTGGCGCCGCTGGTCGATCCGGAATCCCAGGGGCCAGTGCCGCCGCCGGGCGTGACCGCCGGCGCAGCACCGCCGGGCGGAGCCGCCGACGCCGCCATGCGCCTGGCCAAGATTGCCCGCCTGTTGCCAGCCGCCGTAGTGGCCGCCCTTGATGCGCCCGACCCCGCCGCCTGGGCGGACGCGCACGGCCGGTCGCATGTGCCGGTGGCGGCCATCGACGCCTATGACCGGGCGCAGGCCGACGACCTGCGCATCGTCAGCGAGGCGCGCGTGCCGCTGGCCGACAGCGAGCACTGCCGGCTGGTATCGTTTCGCCCGCGCGACGGCGGCGCGGAGCATCTGGCCATCGTGATCGGCGCGCTCGACGCCGCGCGGCCGGTGCTGACGCGGCTGCATTCCGAATGCTTCACCGGCGACCTGCTGGGATCCTTGCGCTGCGACTGCGGCGATCAATTGCGCGGCGCCATCCAGACCATCGCCAGGCACGGATCGGGCGTGCTGTTGTATCTGGCCCAGGAAGGCCGCGGTATCGGCCTGGTGAACAAGCTGCGCGCCTACCGCCTGCAGGATTTCGGGTTCGACACGCTGGACGCCAACGAACAACTGGGTTTCGACGACGACGAGCGCGTCTATCTTCCGGCGGTGCAGATGCTGCGCCAACTGGGCATCGCCAAGGTGAAGCTGTTGACCAACAACCCGGCCAAGGTGGGCGCGCTGGCCCGCCATGGCATCGAGGTGGTCGAGCGCGTCGCGCACGTGTTCCCGTCGAACGAACATAACCGGTCGTACCTGGCGACCAAGGCGATCCGTTCCGGACACCTGTTCTAGTACCGCCGATCAGAAGTTCCTGCACCAGCCGCCGAGACGTCCGCGTCAGGAACTTCTGATCGAAAGCGGTACTCGAATCAGAT
>JANRJB010000109.1:0-3268 GCA_033764265.1 Rhodospirillaceae bacterium
ATGAAGTTGAGCGCGGAGTTGAGGGCGTAGGCCGGCACCAGCGTGCCCTCCATGTCGATATAGGAATCCGGAAAGCGGTAGCTGCCCGACATGGTCAGGCCGAGGGTGTTGCCGAACATCTCGCCGTCGGTGATGCCGAGCTGCGAGGCGGCGAAAGTGAACGGTACCCGCAGCACGCGAAACGAAATGCCGGTGCCCTGCAGCTCGTCGACGATGCCGCCCAGGGCCGCGACCGACAAGAGGCGCGCCACCATCGGCGCCTCGACCAGCTTGAAGTCCTCGATTTCGGCGCGGCCCTCGACCTTGCCGGCGGGCGTGACCTGACCGTCGATGGCGAGCTTGCCGCCGACGATGTCGTCGAACAGGCCGATGGCGCGCAGCACGCCGCCGGCGTCGGCGCTGCCGCCTGTGAAGTTGCGCGTGTCGCCGTCGCTTGTCAGCGCGAACGCGAACGGCGTCGCGGTCGCGCTCTCGGCCGCGTCGGGCGCGGTGACCGCGCTGGCGAAGTCGATGGCGCGGATGAAGCGTCGGTCGCGGGCGAACTTCAGCGTGACCGCGTCGAAGTGGCCCAGCTTGCTCAGCCACATGCGGTCGATGGCGGCCTTGAGGCGCACCGGCTGCCAATCGGTCTCGCCGCGCCGCTCGTCGGTGTCGAGTTCCTTCCAGAAGTACGACGCGTCGAACGCCGCGCCCCGCACGTCGAGTTCCATCGCGCCGTCGTCCGCCATGGCCATCGCCACCGACAGGCGCGTCGGCCCGACCCGGCCGTCGTCCACCGCGATCGAGGACAGCGCGTTGTCGGCGCCGAATGCCGCGCGCCCGGCGATCGACAGGTCCTCGCCCGCGGTGACCGAGAATCGGTCGACGGCGATCAGGCGGCCGTCCATCAGCGACACCTCGGCCTCGCCGCTGGCGGGCGCGCCGGCCGGCTTGTTCCAGCCCAGTTCGGGGATCGCCATGGTCACGCCGGTCAGGTCGGCGGCCGCGGCCAGCCTGGCGGTCTTGTCGCGCATCACGCGGTAGACCACCTCGGCGCGCACCGGGCCATCGATGTAGGGCGCGATGAACGGCGCGCGGCCGAGCGCGACAAGCGCGCGGTGCTCGTTCTCGAGGATGACGTCGAGGGCGTACTGGCTGCGGAACTCGCCGCCGCCGAAGTTCTCGCGCCAGGTCAGCCCGGTGCGGATCGGGCCCAGCTTGGCGGTGCCCTGCGCGTCCAGCCCCTCGCCGGTCACACGCAGCGAGATCATGCCGTCGTTCAGAGGCAACCCAAATGCCACGTTCTCGATGCGCGCGTCGTTCACCTCGGCGGTCACGTCGATGGCCAAGTCGGCCAGCCGCAACGCCTTGATCAGCGGGAATTTCAGCTTCAGTCGGATGTCGCTGGCGCCGGCGGAACTGGCGGGGTCGATGCCCATGGCGGCGGCGTACTTCAGCGGTTCGTTGTCGATCAGGCGCAAGGCCTCGCTCAGGTCGCCGGCGATGTCGATGGTGAAGTTGGCCTCCTGCCTGTCCTGCGTCAGGTCGCCCATCCGCAGGTCGCCGGCCACGATGCGCAGGCCCCGGTCCGAGACGGCGTCGGGAATTTCTCCGGACGTCACGGTGATGACCGCTTCGCGCAAATCCATCGCCAGCCGGCCCGCGGTGTTCTCGACGTTCGGCATGCCGTCGATGTAATTGACGCGCACGCCGGCCAGGTCGGCCCTGAGATCGAGGTCGCTGGCCCGCAGCGCGTCGAAGTCGAGCCCGTCGAGCCGCACCGACGCCGAGACATTGCTCAGCGTGCCGCCGTTCAGGTTCTTGGTGATCCAGGAGATGGTGTTGGGCTTGACGCCAGCCGGCCACAGCTGCTTGAGCGCCGCGAGCGACAACACCGGCGCCGCGGCCGATAGGTCGATCGACGGCGAGGCGCGCAGGCCGGAGGCGGCGCCGGAGACCGTGAGGGTGGGGTCGCCGTCGATGCCGGCGAACTGCAGCGTCAGCGCCTGAAGCGCGATCTGGTCGAAGTCGGCGTTGATCGACCCGCGCGCCGACACCGCGGCCAGCGCGCGCGGCCCGCCCAGCGTGGCGGGCAACTGCACCGTGCCGGCGCCGCCCGAAAGGTCGAACGACAGCAGCGACACCTGCGGCAGCGTGCCGTTGAACACCACCGTGGTGTCGACCGTGCCGCGCAAGGGCATGTCGGCCAATTGCAGGTCGGGGCTGAGGCCGGCAAAGGCCACCAGCTGCGCCGGGCGCGCGCCGTCGAAGGTGACGGTCAGCGCCAGCGAGCGCGCGGCGTAGACGTAGCGCCCGGCCAGGTCGATGGTGATGGTGCGCTCGCCGTCCAGAATCGGCAGCGACGCGCCCATCTGAATGTCGTTCTCCTGGCGCAGCAGCTGCACCTCGGCATTGGGCACCAGCCAACGGGTGCCGCGCTGCTCGTCGGCCAGCACCAGGGTGGAATCGCGGATCTCGATGCTTTCCAGCGCGGCGGCTTCGGGCGGGCCGTCGCCGGCCGGCGCCAACGCCGCCGCCAGCCAGTCGATGCCCGCGGCGGGCGCGGCGTCGGGACCAGCCGGGGCGGAGTCCGCGGTCGGCGTTAGGCCGATCTCGATGCGGCCGTCGGCGCGGCGGATCAGGCGGATCACCGGACTGAACAGGCCGATGTGCTCGATCGACACGTCGCCCCGCAGCAACGAGGGCAGGTCGATCATCGCCTCCATGGCGGCGAACGAGGCGATCACCTCGCCCGAAGACGCGTTGCGCAACCGCACGTCGCGAATTTCGAAGGTCGGGCGGCTGCGGCGTTCGGCCCACGACAGGCGCACGTGTTCGATGTCGAACGCGACCCCCGGCGTCAGGTCCGTAAGGCTCGATTCAAGGTACGGCGCGGCCTGGTCGAGATCGAGCGGACCCTGGGCCAGGCGCCAGACCACCAGCGCCACCGCGACCACCACCAGAAGGAGAACCCCTTCGAGCGCGCGGACGACGAACTTGCTGGTGGCGATCGAGATCGACTTCATGGACGGCGATATCAGGGGGCGTTGGTGGCCACCGGCGACGGCCTTGCATGGGTCGATCGCGCCGTGGCGGCCACGGGTTTCAGTCTACACATCGGGCGGGGTGCGTCGTATTGAATATCCCGCGAGGCAGCCTTGCCGCGCGGCCCGGCCCGGCCATGGCAAAGCGCGCCTTTCCTAAGGTTTTCCAGCCGATTATGCAAATATCGATGGGTTCAGCGGCACGCCCCCTGCCCCGCCCGGCCGACCCGCAGGCGCGCGAGCGC
>JANRJB010000112.1:0-67155 GCA_033764265.1 Rhodospirillaceae bacterium
CGGAGTTGCCGGGTCCGGAGATGCCGCGCGCCGCGCCGCCGCCGGCGAACAGGTTGGGCAGCGGGCGCCTGTCGGGGCGCAAAACTCTTGCATCCGTGTCGACCACCAGCCCGCCCTGGGTATGGAACAGCGCGCCCGATACCTTCACGGCCTTGAACGGCGGGGTCAGCACCTTGCCCTTGGTGAAGTCGCGGCCGAACGGATCGCGCGTTTCGCCGCGGGCCATGGCGGCCACCGCGGCCAGCGTCGCTTTCAGCGCGGCGGGCAGGCCGGTGACGCGGCATAGGTCGTCGGCATCTTCCGCCGTGCGGATGCAGTCGGCCTTGATTGCGTCCTGATAGTCGTCGAACTCTTTCATCGCCTCGTGGATCGCCGCGTCGTAGATGCTCCATGCCCAGTGGCCGGGCTGGGCGACAATGTCCACCGCCTGCTCGGAATAGCCGCGCGATTCATCGCTGAAGCGCCGGCCAAGCGCGTTGACCTGGAACCCGCCGCGGACGATATGCGCCCACAGAATGGGAATCCCCTGGCCATAGGCCAGCCCGCCGTGGCCCTGGTAAGAGTGGATGTCGGCGATGTCCGCGCCCAAGGTGCGGCCCCAGCGGATCGCGTCGCCCTTGTTGCCGGGATGGCCGAAGAATGTCGCTTCGAGAATTTCGGGGATGTACTCCTCCAGCATCTCGCGGCTGCCGGCGAAGCCGCAGCAGGCCAGGATCAGCGCTTCGCAGCCGATGTCTTCCGCCTGGCCGTCGGGCCGCATGACGCGCACGCCGCGCACGCGGCCATCCGGTTCCGCGAACAGGTCGGTGACGTGAGCTTCCAGCAGAATATCGATTCCGTCGCGCGCCGCGGCGTTGTGCAGCGCGCCCATCAGCTCCGATCCGGTGCGGTTGGGCGTGCCGTGCATGCGCATACGGGAATGGCCGGGATACAGAAACGAGTCCACCAGCGACAACGGCACACCGGCGTAATCGGCCAGCCACTCCACCGTCGGCGCGCCCTCGGCGGCCAGATGCAGGGCCATCGCGGCGTCGGTCTTGCCCTTGGTCTTGGCCAGAATGTCGTCGCGGAACAGTTCCGGCGAATCGTCGATGCCCTTGGCCCTCTGGAACCGGCTGCCCGGCGCCGGGATCAGGCCGGTCGACATGGCCGTGGTGCCGAGCGCGGAGGCGTCGCGTTCCAGGACCAAAACCTCGGCGCCGTGCTCTTTGGCCGACAGCGCGGCGCTCAGGCCGCAGCCGCCGCCGCCGACGATCACCACCGGCACGGTGCCGGCGAAGCTGGCTTGCGCGGGATCGAGGATGCTCATGACTGGAATGCTTCAAGCTTCAAGGTGTGACGATAGTAATGCGATCGGCAAAGGCCGAGCCCAGGAACAGGGCGTTGCCGGCTTGCAGCGCGACCGACGCGCCCGGAATGTCGCCGCCAGATTGGGAAAACAGGGTTCGCCGGCGCGACAGTTCCGGGTCGACCTCGGTCACCGCGAACGGAAATCCGCAACCGGGCTTGGCCAGTTCCGCGCAGCCCAGGGTGCCGATCAGGCGCACGGCGGTGTTGCCGGCCAGCAGCAGAGCGCCGCTATCGGTCCAGGTGATGTTGTCGGGCCGGATCGGCAGGATCATGTCCTTGCGTTTGCCGGTCGCTACTTCGATCCGGCTGACGGTACTGTTATAGGTCGCCGCCATGTAGACGGTGTGGCCGAACCGATCAACCGCGATCCCGTTGGGAAACGACGCATAGGAATTGCGCACGCGCTTCCAGCCGCCTTCGCCGCTCCACGAGACCACGAACCCGGTCTGCGCGCCGGCCAGGAACTTGGCCATCAGGTAGTACTGTCGCAGCCCCTCGGGCCGATAGAACATGTGGGTCGCGAACAGCTGCCCATCGGGTCCGATCGCCACATCGTTTAGGAAATACAAGTCGGGCACACGAACGCAGCCGACCCAGCTCAGCTCCACGCCGCCGGCGTCCGCCGTGCCCTCGAACAGTTCGATCCGCTGCCGGGCCGAGCCGTTGATGGCCGCGACCCGGTAACTGCCGTCATCCTCGCGCCGCACGTCGATGCCGCGATACTGGGGTAGGGGCGGTGCCATGTCGCAGGCGGCATCGCCCCAGCGGGCGGGCGTCGGCTCGCTGGGATATGTCACGTGCGGGGCCTGCACGGCCTTGGAGCCGACGTTGAGCAGCGCGAGCGGCGCACGCGCCGCGCCGGTGCGCCCTTGCGGGAACAGAATCCACGGGGTGTCGGCGAAGCGCGCAAGGTCTTCAGGGTTGTCGACCTCGCACACCGGCGTGCCGGCCTTGGCCGACAGGCACGACACGACCGCTACGGGGCGGCAGGCGCTCAGCGCAAGGGCGAAGACAGCCGCCGCGACAAGGCGCGCGGCGATACGGGCTGGTCCGGACATGGGCCGGACCTTGGCCGGATTAGGGCGCGGCTGCAACCGGTTCCTTGAGGAAGGCGAGCACATCCGTGGCGGTCCGTTCTGGCAGTTCCAGCATCGGCATGTGGCCCGCGTCGGGGTAGCGCACTATCGTCAGCGGCGCGTTCTTAAGCAGGTCGCGCACTGCGTCGCCGACGAACGGCGGCAGCACTTTGCCGCCGTCGCCCCACTGCAACAACGTCGGCGTGCGCAATGCGCCGAACTTGGCCGTCACGTCCAGCGTGTCCCACAGGTTGTACTGGGTCTGGATGTACGCCTCGACCCAGGCCGCGGCGCCGGCGCGGTTGTTGATGTCGTGATACTGCCGCACCAGATCGTCGGTCACGCGCTCGGGTTTCGCGAACACGTCACGCAGGAAGGCGCGATAGAAATACTCGGTCTGATAGGGTGCGAGCCAGCGGTTGAGGCGCGCGCCGAAGATCAGGTTCTCCGCCGGCTGGCGGCGTGGCGGTCGGCCGGTCGGCAGGGTCGACACCACCAGCTTGTCGACGCGGTCCGGGTTGTCGATGGCATAGAAGGTCGCGACCAGCGCGCCGTTGCTGGTGCCGCCCAGGTTGACCTTCGCAAAGCCCATCTGGTCGATGAACTTGCCCAACAGCTCCACCGACCGCTCGGTCGAGTAGTCGCCGGTCGGGTCGGGACCGGAAAGCCCGTAAGGGGGGTAATCCATCTGGATGACGCGGAAGTGCGGCGACAAGGTCGGCGCCCAGCCATCGAACATATGCAGGTTGCCAAGATGTCCGTTGATCAGGATCAAGGGCGGCCCATCGCCCGTCTCGCGGATATGGAACGGTACGCCGTCGACCGTCACGAATCGCGAGGGCGCCGTCGCATAGGTCACCTTGAGCGTATCCAGCGACGGATTCCACCAGCCCAGCTTCAACGACCCGTAGACCGTGCCCGCGGCGACGAGGATGGCGCCGACGATCCCGAACATCAGCTTCATGATGCGTTCCCGAACAAGTCCAACGCGCCGACCTTATCGCGCCGCCGTCGCGGACGTGATTGACTTTTCTGTATGGACCGCGTCCACGCGGTTATTGGTCGACCGGCGGGCGCTTGAGGATCAGCGGGGTCAGCTTGGGCTTGGCCGGCTGCGCGCTCAGCGTCACCCCGGCGATCCGCCACGCGCCGTCGTTGCGTCGGATCATGACATAGTTGGCGTCCACCTCGGCGTCGTCCGCGCCCCGCAGCCGCACCCGCTGCACGAAGTGGTTGCGGATGCGCCGCAGCTCCAGGAACACCGCGCCCTTGGAGCGGTGAATCGCCTGGTAGTCCTTCTCCACCATGGCGGCGAAGGCATCGGCGGTCTCGAACGCGTTCTGAATCTGCGGTGCGGCATAGGAAAACGCCGCATCCAGGTCGTTGCGGTTGAAGGCCGCGAGCTGTTCCTCGATGGCGGTTCGGATGCCGACCGATGGGTCGAGCGCGGGGTCGATGTCCGACGGCGCGGTGGCGTGCGCCGCCGCGTGTAGACCCAACGCCACCACGATCAGCCCGACAAGCCGAACCAAACTCATGCCACGTGTCCCGCGCGCCCCGACCGACGGCCGGACGAGGCCTGTTGTATTGTTCCAAAACAACGGGCAAAGGTCACCCCCGAAGATTGCACGGTTCGGCACAGGAGCGGCGGCATGGCGACGGTGGCGTTCATCGGTCTCGGCGTGATGGGCTTTCCCATGGCGGGGCACCTGGTTGCCAAGGGCCACCGCGTCACGGTCTACAATCGCACGGCCGCCCGGGCCGAGGCCTGGACGGACCAGCATGGGCAATCCCGCGCCGATACGCCGCGCCGGGCCGCGCGCGGCGCCGAGATCGTGTTCACCTGCGTCGGCGATGACCCCGACGTGCGCGCGGTGGTGACCGGCGAGGAGGGCGTGCTGGCCGGCCTGTCGCCCGGCGCCGTGATCGTCGATCACACCACCGCGTCGGCCGATCTGGCCCGCGCGCTCGCGGCCGAATGCAACGGCCTCGGCGTCGGTTTCATCGACGCGCCGGTCTCGGGCGGTCAGTCGGGGGCCGAAAACGGCACGCTGACGGTGATGTGCGGCGGCGCGCCGGCGGCCTACGACAAGGCCGCGCCGGTAGTCGCGGCGTATGCCCGCACCTGCCGGCTGATGGGGCCCAGCGGCGCCGGCCAGCTGACCAAGATGGTCAACCAAATCTGCATCGCCGGGCTGGTCCAGGGCCTGGCCGAGGGGATGAACTTCGGCCTGCGTGCCGGGCTCGACATGGACGCGGTGCTCGATGTCATCGGCAAGGGCGCGGCCCAATCCTGGCAGATGGACAATCGCGGCCGCACCATGTGCGTCGACACGTTTGACTTCGGCTTCGCGGTCGACTGGATGCGCAAAGACCTGCGCATCTGCCTGGACGAGGCCCGCCGCAACGGCGCGCGCCTGCCGGTGGCTGCGCTGATCGACCAGTTCTATGCCACAGTCCAGGCTCGGGGCCATGGCCGCTGGGACACCTCGAGTCTGATGAGCCTGCTGACCGACTAAGGCGCGTTCAATTTGCCGCGTGGTTCCATCCGTGGTACCATGCGGCATGAAGGTCGATAAGCGTCTCGAGGCCATGCGCCTGAACCCGAGGGCCGACTGGACGCTGGCCGACCTGCAAACCGTCGCGGCGCGTTACCGCGTGGTGTGGCGGCATGGCGGCGGCAGCCATGCGGTTTTCCGGTCGCCGACCGGCATGCAATTGGTTGTTCCGGCGCGGCGGCCCATCAAACCGGTCTACGTGTCGCGGTTCGTGGAGTTGATCGATGACGCCAAAGAAGCGCAATTCCCGTCCGGCTGATGTCTCGTACGTGGTTCGCCCGCTGACGGCGGACGAAGGCGGCGGCTACCTGTGCGAAATCGTCGAGTTTCCGGGTTGTCTGGGCGACGGCGAAACACCGGCGGCAGCCATCGCCGACGCCAAGTCCGCGCTCAAAGCCTGGACGAAAACCGCCGCCGAGTTCGGCGACGACCGTCCGGCCGGTTCGAGCGGACAATGGCGGTTGCGCGTGCCCAAATCGCTGCACCGCCGCCTCCACGAACGCGCCCGCGTCGAGGGCGTCAGCTTGAACACGCTGGCGGTCTCCATGCTGTCGGAAGGTTTGGCCGGGCGGACGATGGCCATCGATCGCAACGCACGGAAATCGGCGACTGCCGCAAGACGGTAATCACGCGGAACCTCAGAACCGCTATCGCCGTACATCTCATGCCGGATGCAACCAAGACTTACGCCGCCATCTACGCCGATCCGCCGTGGCGCTTCTTCAATTTCAGCACGAAGGGCGAGGGGCGCAACCCGATCTCGCATTACGAGTGCATGTCGTTCGAGGACATGGCGGCGGTGCCGGTGGGCGACCTCGCGGCCAAGGATTGCGTCCTGTTCCTGTGGGCCTCGGATCCGCTGTTGCCGGTGGCGTTTCGCCTGATCGAGGCGTGGGGTTTCACCTTCAAGACCGTCGGCTTCTATTGGGCCAAGCTGAACAAGAAGGTCGTGGACAAGCACATCACCGAACGCGATTTTTTCACCGGCCTCGGCTACTGGACCCGCGCCAATGCCGAACAGTGCCTGCTGGCCACCCGCGGCCGGCCCAAGCGCAAGGCCAAGAACGTCAGGCGGCTGATCGTATCGCCGCGGCGCGAGCACAGCCGCAAGCCCGACGAAGCCTATGAACGCATCGAACGGCTGGTCGACGGGCCGTACCTGGAACTGTTCGGCCGCGCCAGCCGCCCCGGTTGGGACAGCTGGGGCGATCAGGCCGGTCTGTTCGACAACGGCGCGGTCGACACCCGTCGCCGTCCGTCCGACTGACGCGCGCTCACGCCGCCGGCAATTCGCGGATCTGGCGCAGGTCGGTCGGCGCCTGGGTGTTGGTCATCAACGCCTTCTTGCGGAAGAAGCGCAGGATCGAGGCCGGGCCCATGCGGCTGCCGCCGAGACCCGACAGGTTGAACGAGGTTTTTTCCGCATCGCGCAGGATGGCGCCGGTGAGCGTGGTGTCCTGCAGGCTGATACCGCCGGCGTCGATCTCGCGGCCCAGTTCCAGCGCTTCGTCCTCGCTGCCGGCGATGACCGCGCCCGACAGGCCGAACTCGGTGTCGTTGGCCAGCTTCACCGCCTCGTCCTTGGTCTTGTATTTCACCACCGGAATCACGGGGCCGAAGGTCTCGTCCTGCATGACCTTCATTTCGTGGGTCACACCGGTGAGCACGGTCGGGCGCATGTAAAGCCCGCCGCCGAGGTTCTGGCTTTTTCCGCCGGTGCGGACTTGCGCACCGCGCGCCACCGCGTCGTCGATCTGTCCGTCGACGATGCCGGCCTGCTTGGCGAAGATGAACGGCCCGATGTGGCCCTTGTGCATGTCGGGGTAGTTGAGCTCGATCTGCTCGGCTTTCTTGACCAGCTTATCGACGAAGGCGTCGTGCACCTTTTCCTGCACGTAAACGCGCTCGATGGAAAAACAGATCTGACCGGTGGCGTAGACCGACCCGCGCAGCACCGCGTCGGTGGCGCGCTCGAGGTCGGCGTTCTCGGTGACGATCACCGGGTCCTTGCCGCCCAGCTCCAGGAACACCGGGATGAAACGGCGCGCGCACGCCTCGGCGACTTTCCGGCCGGTGGCCACGGACCCCGTGAAACAGACGATATCGACGTTCTCGATCAGCGCTTGGCCGGTCTCGCCGTCGCCGACCACGTAGGTCAGTACCTTGGCCAGTTCGGGCACGCTTTGGATCGTCTCCATCAGCGGCTCGACAAAGCGCGGTGTCACTTCGCTGGGCTTGATGATGGCCGCGCAGCCGGCGATCAGCGCCGGCGTGGCGTCGATGGCCGACAGCATCATCGGGAAGTTCCACGGGCTGATCACGCCAAGCAGCGGGTAGGGCTTCAACTGGCTGCGGAACTTGACGTGCGGCATGATGGTCGAGGTGCCTTCCAACAGCGCCTTCTTGACGATCTCGGGCGCGCGGTCGCACCAGCCGCGAATGCCCCAGATCACCGCGTCGGGGCTTTCGCTGGCCATGCGATAGCGACCGGTATCGGCCGCCTCGGCCAAGGCGATGGCGCGCCGGTTCCGGTCGATCGCGTCGGCCCACTGGCGCATCACGCCGACACGATGCTCGATCGGCGCCGCCGCCCAGTCTTTCTGCGCCGCCCGCAGGCCTTTCGCCTTCTCGGCAACCTCGACCGCCGTCGGCGGGGTGATGTGGTAGTCGATCTCGCCGGTGCGCGGGTTACGCACGGGCAGGGTGTTGCGGCGCAGGGCGGTCATCGCGGAAACCTTGGCTGGGAGGGGACGGCGTGGGCCGGACATTAATCAGTCTGGCCGGCTTGGCCAAGCCTCGCGGCGGCCGAATCGGCTCCATGGAAAACAATGAAAAGACAATGATATTCAATTAATTGCACAATACTGTCTATACGACGATGTGGCGTATATACTGTGCTGAGGAGAACCGCGGCCATGGCGCTTAGCATCAAAGACCCCAAAACCGACCGCCTGGCGCGCGAGGTGGCGCGCCGCACCGGCGAAACGCTGACCGCGGCGATCGCGCGCGCGCTTGAAGAAAGATTGTCGCGACTGAAGGTCCGAAACCGGCAACGCGGTCTCTATGATGAACTCGATGAGGTCGCGCGTGCATGCGCGGCTCTGCCTGACCGCCATCGGCGGACTGACGACGATATTCTCGGATATGACAGTCAGGGCATCCCCCATCAGCCGGGCGAGGGTTGAGTGAGACTATGGTGATCGACTCTTCGGCGTTGGTTGCAATCCTTCAAAACGAACCCGAGAAGCCCGGATTTCTTCGTGCGATCGATCTGTCCGCCGTCAGATTGATGTCGGTCGCGAGCCTGGTGGAGGCAACCATCGTGATCGAATCGCGCAAGGGCCCGGCTGGCCGGAAAGCAATCGATACTTTTGTCGCGCGGGCCGGGTTTGACATCAGGCCAGTTGATCTCAAGCAAGGCGATATCGCCCGTGATGCGTATCAAAAATACGGCCGTGGGCAGCATCCGGCCGGCCTGAACTTCGGCGACTGCTTTGCCTACGCGCTCTCGGTCGCCACCGGCGAACCGCTGCTGTTCAAGGGCACCGATTTCGCCAAGACCGACGCGGCGGTCGCGGAACTGCCGTCGGCGGACGCTTAGTCGGCCTTCATGGCGTCGGCGAATGCCTCGTCGCCGGTGCGGATGCCGATGGTGGTGGGCGCGGGCGTAACGCCCATGCCGAACTTGCGCACGAATCCGCGTTCGTCGGTCCAGAAGTGGCCGTGCATTTGTCCGGTGCGGCCCGAGACGTCGTCTTTCAGGTCTTCGACGAAGTGCCAGTGACGGATGCCCAAGGGCGTGCCGTCGTTGCCGGTTGCGGCCTGCAGGCGCGGCGGATCGAGGCGTGCCTTACCTTCGGTCAGGACCGAATCCTGAATCATCGAGATGCCGACCCAGCGGAACGCCTGCGGCCCGGCCGAAGTCGGCGGCACATGCCGCGCCATCACCGTCATGGGCAGCGCGCTGGGCGCCATGTCCATGAAGCAGTCGCGTCCACACGGCACGGTCCAGGTGTCGGTCTTGGACGCGCCGTCCTTGGTCAGGGTTTCGCGGCGCATCGTGATGACGTCGCCTGCGCGCTCGATCAGCACTCCGCGCATAATGCCCGACTCCTTGTCGGTGCCCAGACCCACGGCGCGCGTCGCGATCCAGGCGTGGTCGAAATCCCAACGGCCCTGCGCCGTATAAGCCACGGACGCCGGCGTGATCAGGCTGATGATCGAATATCCGCCGTCGGGCCTGCGGGCGACGACGAAGTCCTCCCACCGGGTCTGGGATGCCGCGCCGCGGACCTGCAGACTGCCGCGGTCGATCACTTTGTCACCAGCGTAATCCGGAACGAACGTACTCGGGTCGATCAGGGCCGGCCACAATACCTGCGCCTGCGCCGCCGATGCCGACGCCGCGCATAACACGACCAGCAGGAAACCCAGCGACCGATTCATGATCTCTGCCTCACCTGATCTTAGGCCGCGGCGGCGCGCCCGGCGGCAGGGGCGGCGGCGGGACGATCTCGTCGACCTTGGCGATGATTTCCGGCGTGGGCCGCCAGGCCGCGGCCTTGACGTTGGCGTCCAGCTGTTCGGGTCGGGTCGCGCCTGCGATCACGCTGCCGACCACCGGCGCGGCCAACAGCCAGCCGAACGCCAGGTCCAGCATGGAGGCGCCCGCCGCCTGCGCCAGCTCGGTCAGCTTGTCGACCAGCGCAAACCGGTCATCGCCGAAGAAGCGGCTGGCCATCGGCCCGCGGCTCGCCCATGCGGCGAAGCGCGTGCCCTCGGGCGGCTTGTCGCCGCGCTTGTATTTGCCGGTCAAAAGGCCGCTTTCCAGCGGGAAGAACGGCAGGATGCCGACGCCGTACTCCAGGCAAGCGGGAATCAGCTCGGCCTCGATTCCGCGCGACAGAAGGCTGTAGTGGTTCTGGGCCGAAATGTAGGGCGCGAGGCCAGCCGTGCGCGCGATCCACGCCGCTTCGACGGTGCGCCAGCCCTCGAAATTCGAGTGGCCGACGTAGCGCACCTTGCCCTGGTGCACCAGATCGTCGAGCGCGCGCAAGGTTTCCTCGGTCGGCGTCACGCCGTCGGGTTTGTGAATCTGATAGAGGTCGATGTAGTCTGTGCCGAGCCGGCGCAAACTGGCTTCGGCCGCGGCCATGATGTAGTGCCGCGATGCGCCGCCCTGCTGCAACAGCGCCTTGCCCATCGGGTTGCCGAACTTGGTGGCGACGATGGCGTCCTTGCGCCGTGGTCCGAGCGCCTGGCCCAGGAATTCCTCCGACAGGCCCGATGTGCCGTACACGTCGGCGGTGTCGAACAGCGTGATGCCGATATCGAGCGCCTTGTGGACGACAACTTTCGACTGGGCGGCATCGATCAGCATGCCGAAGTTGTTGCAGCCGACGCCGACCGCGGACACTTTCAAACCCGATTTGCCCAGCAATCTGTAATCCATGACACCCCAATCCGCTATTCGCACGCACCTGTGCGGCCAGTGTCGGGGCTGCGTCCTCCGGGCGCAAGGCCCGCGGCCTTCCGCCAAGCGAACAGAAGTGCTTTTTCGGGACGCGGCCGGGGCGTCGGGCCAACCGCAGGCTTGACGACCGTACGGCTCCGCTGGCTCGATAGCGCGTCCGCACGCCGAGACCCGGAGGAACGAGATGGCGCGAGTTCGACGGATCGTCACTGTGGCCTTGCTCGTGCTGGCCGCGCAGCCCGCGCTTGCGCAAGACCCGCCCAAGCCGATCCTGCTGGCCAGCGAATTCGGCGAACTGTGCACCATGTGCGAGGCGGCGGTGCGGTGCGAACCCGCGCAAATGTCCGAGACCGCGCGGGCGACCGTTTACGTGTTTCACAAGAAGTCGTTCATGAACCAGGTCGCGACCATCTGGGACTACCTGCCGTTCGTGGCCAAGAGCGACTGGGAAAGCCGACCGGCGACGATCTATCAGTTCAACGGCGACAGCGTGGAACGGGGCGGCGAAACCGCGCGATTGAATTTCACCGCGGCCAAGGCCGAAGTCGGCGGTACGCTGATCAACCGGCTGAATGGCGAGTGGCAGGCCGGCGATGGTTCGGCCCTGGGGCTGTGCCGCGAGATCGACCGCACCCAGATCGCAAGTCTTGGCACGCGCAAGGAGTAAGCCATGAGCGAACAGGCATTGCCGCGGGCGGATTTTTCGTGGGGCCTGGCGTCGCTGAAGGCGCGGCCCGCGCGTTATGCCGGCGTGCTGTTCGTGATGCTGGTACGCTATTTCCTGGGCGTGTTCTACCTCAGCGCCGGCATCAACAAGCTGCGGAACCAATGGATGTGGACCGATCGGCTGAAGGTGGTGTTCGAGCAACGCCTGCAGGAGTTGATCGATACCGGCGCGCTGACTTACGGCGAGTTCTACCTGAACTACATCGCCATTCCGTACCTGAAGTATTTCGCGATTCCGCTGCACATCCCGGTGGCGATCGTGGTCGGCGTCGGCGAACTGGCGGTGGCGGTCAGCCTGTTCCTGGGCCTGATGCCGCGCTGGGGCGGCGCGCTGGCCCTGTTCCTGATGTTCAACTTCGCGCTCGGCGGCTACTACGACGCCTCGCTGTTACCGCTCTGCGCGATGGCCGCGCTTCTGATTGTCACGCCCTCGGGCCATTGGTTCGGGCTCGACCGGCGTCTGCACGCGCGCAACCCCGCCTCGATCTGGTATCGGTGATCCGGGTCATTCGAGCCGACGGCTGAACAGCCAGGTGGCGCCCGCCGCCGCCGCCACACCGATCACGGCCATGGGCCACATGTTATCCAGCACCACCGCGACCGGCATGTCCTGCAGGAAGATGCCGCGGTTGATCGTCAGGATATAGCGCAACGGGTTCAGGTAGGTCAGCAGCTGGATCGCCTGCGGCATGTTGTGGATCGGCGTGGTGAAGCCCGACAGGATCACCGCCGGCATGATGAAACAGAACGCCGCGATCTGCGCCTGCTGCTGGGTCGAGGTCAGCGCCGAGATCATCAGGCCGAAGCTGGTGACCGACAGCAAGAATACCGCCAGTGCCGCCACCAGCATGAACAGGTCCCCGCGCAGCGGCACGCCGAAGAACAGCACGCCGAGTGCGCCCAAGGCCAGGCCCTCCGCCATGCCCAGGATCGCGGCGGGGGCGATCTTGCCCGCGAGGATTTCGAGCGGGCGCAGCGGCGTGACCAACAGCTGCTCGAAGGTGCCGAGTTCGCGCTCGCGCGCGATCGATAGTGCGGTGATGACCGTGGCGATGATCATGGTCAGCGTCGCCACCAGCCCGGGCACGATGAACCACTTGCTGTCGAGGTTGGCGTTGAACCAGGCCCGGGTCACCACCACCGGCGGTTCGGCCGCTCCGCCCATGGTGCGCCGGCGGTCGCGCGAGAATTCGCGGGCGATCTGGTTCACGTAGCCGCTGGCGACCAGCGCCGAATTGGACTCTCGGCCGTCGACGATCAATTGGGCGCGGGCGGTGCGGCCGGCGGCGAGGTCGCGGCTGAAGGTGGGCGGAATGCGCAACACCATCATTGCCGCGCGCGCGTCGATCAGCGGCGCGATCTCCTGCGCTGACGTCAATCGCTTCACGTCGGTGAAGGCGTTCGAGCCGGTCAGGCGCGCCACGAACTCCCGCCCCGACAGGCCCATGTCCTCGTTGTAAACGGCGAGCGCCACATTGTTGACGTCGAACGTGGCGGCGTAAGTGAACAAAAACAGCTGCAGCAGCGGCGGCACGATCAGCACGGTGCGGCTGCGTTTGTCGCGCCAGATCGCCTGGAACTCGCGCACCATCAGGAAAGCGATGCGCGCCCACGACTGGCGCAGACTGAACCGTCCGTTGCCGTTGGTCGCGGTTCGGTCACTCATTCCAGCCTCCGCCGGGTTTTCACCGCGGTGACGGTCAGGAACAGCCCGGCCATGGCCAGCATGGCGAGCGTGTTGGGCACGATCACGCTCCAGATGTTGCCGGCCAGGAACAGGGTCTTCAGCGTTTCGACGAAGTGGCGGGCCGGCACGATCATGGTGATGGCCTGCAAGATCGGATGCATCGAGCGGATGTCGAAGATGAAGCCCGATAGCAGCATCGCCGGCATCATCGTGGCGGTAATGGCCAGAATGGCCGCGGCGAACTGGTTGCGCGTCAGGGTCGAGAACATCAGCCCCAGGCCCAGCACCACCAGCATGAACACTGCCGAAACCGCCGTCAGCACCAGGAACGAACCGCGGAAGCCGACTTGGAACACTACCAGGCCCACCGCCACGCTGACCGCCATGCCGGCCATGCCGAGCACGAAATAGGGGACGAGCTTGCCGATCAGAAGTTCAGCCTTGCTGAGCGGGGTGGTCAGCAGGGCCTCCATGGTGCCGCGTTCCCATTCGCGGGCGATCACCAGCGCGGTCAACAGCGCGCCGATCAGCGTCATGATCACCGCCATCAGGCCCGGCACGATCGACTTGTGGCTGTCGAGCCCACTGTTGAACCAGACGCGCTGCTCGATCGCCAGCACCGGAATGCGCGCGCCGGGATGGGAGAAATCACGCTGGGCCAGCCATGCGTTCAGCGCGCCCTGCACGTAGCCGTCCATGATGCGCGCGGTGTTGGCGTCGGTGCCGTTGACGATCAGTTGCACCGGGGCGGCGTCGCCGGCCGCGATCCGACGGCCGAAATCCGAGGCCAACACGGCGATGCCGTCAACGCGGCCTTCGCGCAGCAGGGTTTCGGCGGCGGACCGGTCCGGTGCTCGCACCGGCGCAATGAAACGGGTCGCTTCCAGCGACGCGATGAAATCGCCGGCCGCCCCCGGCTCGCTTTCGACCACCACCGCCAGCGGCAGATTCTTGGCGTCGAGCGAGACGCCGTAGCCGAACACGAACAGCATCAGGAGCGGCAGCACGATGGCGACGATGATGCTGGATGGGTCGCGCAGAATTTGCAGCGTCTCCTTGCGCACGAACCCGAACAGCCGTTGGCGGTCGATGCCGCGGCCCTCGACGCGCCGGGCGTGATCATGCGCCGCGCTCATGCCGCCTCGCGGTCGTGGCGTTCGACCAGGGCGATGAACGCCTCGTTCAAAGTGGTTTGCTCGCCGCCGCCGGCGGCCTTGATCTCGTCGGGCGAGCCCGCGGCGATCAAGCGGCCGCGATAGATGATCACCATCCGGTCGCAGTATTCGGCCTCGTCCAGAAAATGGCTGGTGATCAGGATCGTGGTGCCGTCGTCGGCCAGCGCGTTCAGGCGCGTCCAAAACTCGCGCCGCGTTTCGGGATCGACGCCGGAGGTCGGCTCGTCCAGGAACAGGATCGACGGGCGGTGCAACAGCGCGCACGCCAGCGCCATGCGCTGCTTGATGCCGAGCGGCAATTGTCCGCACGGCTCGTCGAGATAGTCGCGCAGCTGGAATTCATCGGCCGCATCGGCGATGCGCGCGGCGAGCGCCTTGCCGGAAAGCCCATACACGCCGCCGGCGAACGTCATGTTCTGACGCATGCTGAGCAAGCCGTTGTAGGCGAACTTCTGCGCCATGTAGCCAATGTGCGCGCGGGCATCGGCGCGGGCGCGCCCCAGGTCGTAGCCCGCCACCAGCGCAGTCCCGGCGGACGGCGGCAACAGGCCGCACAGCATCTTGAAGGTGGTGGATTTGCCGGCGCCGTTGGGGCCCAGCAGCCCGAAAATTTCGCCGCGATCCACTCGGAACGAGACGCGATCGACGGCGGTGAAGGGGCCGAAGCGCCGGGTCAGGTCGCGGGTTTCGATCGCCGCGCCGGCATCCTGCGGCACTTGGTGGTGCGACACGATCGCCACGCCGGCGGATCGGCTGGCAGCGGGCGCGCCGCGGCGCGCGCGCAAGGCGGCCAGGTAGGTGTCCTCGAACTGCGGTGAGGTCGGTTCGGGGCGCAGCGAACGCAACGGCGCGAACGCGGCCGCGCTGAAATCAGGCGGCCGGCCGGGGCCATCCATCACCACGCGCAGGTTGCGGCCCTGGATTTGCGCGTCGACCACGCCGGCGGCGGCCTGGGCGGCGCGCTGCAAGTCCCGCTTGGCCGCCACGGTGGAGGACCGGGGAATCACCGCCCGCCAGGCGCGGTCCGCCACCAGCCGATTCAAATGCGCGGGTGTGCCGCTGTCGAGCACCGCGCCGTCGTGCAACAGAATGACATGATCGCAGCGTTCGGCCTCGTCCAGGTAGGCGGTGCTCCACAACACGGCGATGCCGGTGCTTTGCAGCGTGCGCACCATCGCCCATAATTCGCGGCGCGACAGCGGATCGACGCCGACGCTGGGTTCGTCGAGCAGCAGAACATCCGGCGGCACCACCAGCGTGCAGGCCAGCCCCAGTTTCTGTTTCATGCCGCCCGACAGTTTGCCGGCCAGCCGGCCGGTGAAGGGGCCAAGTTCGGTGAAGCGGTGAAGTTCGGCGAAGCGCCGTTCGCGGTCGGCGCGGCCCAAGCCGTTCAAATCGGCGTACAGGTCCAAGTTCTCGCCTACCGTCAAATCTTCGTAGAGGCCGAACTTCTGAGGCATGTAAGCGATGCGCGGCGCGCGGGCATCATCGCCGGTAACCGTGATTCTGCCGGCGTCGGGGTCGAACAGTCCGGCCAGAAGTCGCACCAGTGTCGTCTTGCCCGCGCCGTCGGGCCCGACCAGGCCTGTGATCTGCCCTGGTGCGATCTCGCCCGACACGCCCGACAAGGCCTCGACGCGCCGCGTTTCCGTCACGAACGCCTTGCTCAATTCGGCGAAGCGCAGGCCGGCGGACATGGCCGTACCTCAGTTGTTCAGGGTCACGGTCACCGGCATGCCTTGGCGCAGGCCGGAGTCGGGATCGTCGACGATCACCCGCAGACGGTAGACGAGATCGGTGCGCAGTTCCGGCGTTTCCACGGCCTTGGGCGTGAACTCAGCGGTTGGCGAGACGAAGCCGATGGTACCGGCATAGCTGCGCCCGGCCGGATCGTCGGTGCGCACGGTGACCTTGGTGCCGGGGGCGACGCGGCCCAGGTAAGGTTCCTCGACGTACGTGCGCACCCAGACGGGCGACGCCAAGGCCAGCGACAGAACTGGTGCGCCGGCGCCCACCACCGCGCCGGGCTCGCGGGCACGGGTCAGGATGGTGCCGGCCGCCGGGGCGACCAGGCGCGTCTGCTCGAGCCGGTAGCGCGCTTGGTCCAGCTGAGCGGCGGCGGCCGCGGCAGCGGCGCGGGCGGCATCGATATCCTCGATTCGAAAGCCTTTTTCGGCCAGATCCAGTTCGGACTGACGCGCCGACGAGGCGGCGCGGGCCACGGTGACGTCGCGTTCGGCGTCGTCCAGGGCCTGCTTCGAGACGGCGTCCTCCCGCGCCAGCGATCTGCGCCGGTTCAGCACCGCCTCGGCGTTGACCACGCGGGCGCGGGCCTCGGCCAAGCGCGCGCGCGCGGCGGCGATGTCCTCGGCGCGATTGCCGGCTTCGGTCTTGGCGAGCAGTGCCGCCGCCTGGGCGGCATTGGCTTCGGCTTGGGCCACGGCATGGCGATAGGGTGCGTCGTCCAGGCGGGCGAGTTCCTGTCCCGCCGCGATCGGATCGCCTTCGTCCACGGCGACAACCGCGATTTTTCCGTCGACGGCGAACGACAAGTCGACTTGGCGGATGTCGATGTTCCCGTACAGCACCGATCCTTCGGCGCCGTTGTCGGAGTTGCTTACGTACCACCAGGCCGCGCCGCCCAGCAGCGCGACGACAAGCAACGGTGCGGCGATCTTGCGGTTCATGCGGTCCTCCGCGACTTCGGCGTATGCGGCGACTTCACGCCATAGGCGGCCATGAACAGCAAAACCGCCGCATCCACCTTGGCGGCGATGGCCGCATCGAACGGCGGCTGGTCGAGGCCCGTCACCGCGCGCAGGTGCAGCACCCCGCGCAGCATCATCAGGAAAAACTCCGCCGCCTGTTCTGGACGTTCGACCGACAGCTCGCCGGCGGCGGTACGGTCGCGCAGGAATTGGGCGACCTTGCCGATCGCCACTTTTGGCCCGTTCTCGAACCAGGTCTGCGCCAGGTCGGGGAACTCGGGACCCTGCGACGTCATCACCCGGTAGAACTTGATGGCGGTCGGAGACAGCATCAGCGTCAGAAACGAGGTGCCGACCCGGCGCAGCACCTGATCGGCCGGCAGCGCCGGCAGATTTGCCGCGGCCAGCGGCGCGAAGGCGTCCTTGAGCTTGTTGCCCAGGATGGCGCGGAACAACCCGATCTTGTTGCCGAAGTGGGCATAGATGGTGGCCTTCGACGCATTGGCCCGGCGCGCCACCGCATCGACGCTGGCCGACGCAAATCCCTTATCCAGGAACACCTCCTCGGCCGCGGCGATGATGGCGTCGCGGCGGATCGCGCTGCGGCGGGCGAGCGGACTGTCGATCGAAGCAGGATGGAAGGTGCCCATAACTGTACTGTACGGTACAGTTCTTCCTAAGTCGAGTCCCGGCGCAATAGGTTACAAGCAGGGAAACCAAACACGGGGCGCACCGCCCGCGGGGTCAACCCATGGCCGACATTGAAGTCTTTCAGCTGTCCGACAGTCCGGTGCGGGTCGTGCCCGGCACCCGGGAGCGCGGCTGGTTCGAGAACTTTCCGGACCGGTTCCCCTACCGCTGCCTGCCGCTGGTCATCGCCAATCAGGCCGGCCTGCAGCTGGCCATGGAGTTCTCGTTCACCGTGGTCTGGGACGGCACGCCCGCGACCAGCGGCATCCGCGTGGCGTCGACCGATCATCGCGCGGCCAATTACATCTCGGGCCACTTCGGGTACGGCGTGCTGACCTTCTCGATCCCGTACCTGTTCCGCACTAAGGGCGACACCGGCCTGCTGGCGATGGGCCCGGCCAATCTGCCCAAGGACGACGCCGCGCCGCTGACCGGCATCGTCGAGACGGCGTGGTCGCCCTACACCTTCACCATGAACTGGAAAATGCTGAAGCCCAATCGGGCGGTGATCTGGGACGCCGGCGAGCCGTTCTGCCAGCTGGTGCCGCTCGAGCTGTCGCTGATCCGCGAACTGAAGGTCGTGCACCGCGACATCGCCGAAGAACCCGAATTGAACAAGAGCTACGCGGCGTGGGCGGAATCGCGGCGCAAATTCAACGAAGAGCGCAAGACCGCGCCGCGCACGCCCGGGCCAAGTCCGTGGCAGAAGCACTACTTCCAGGGCAAGCTGCCCGACGGCCAGCCGGGCGTTGACGCCGACGCCCATCTGACCAAGACCGTCACCGAAATCGAGAAAAAACCGCCAACGAAGTAACCATGATCGACTTGAACGTTGCAATGGACCGGCTACGCGCCCTGGTGCGGCTGCGCGGACGCGAAGACGGCGAGGCCTGGCAGTGGTTCGAGGGCATCCTCTACGGCCGCGCCGAGGGCGACGTGCTGCGCGCCATCTGTGGGTTCACCTCGGTTCTGTGCGTGCGCTACGAAGCGGCGGACCACGGCGTCTATCGCTTTGCCCAGCGGGAATCGAACCACTATACCGATCTCGCGACCGGCCGGCCCATCGGCGATGTACGCAACCCCTACACCGGCAAGACCAACATCGCGGTCGGCTACGTCTCGCCCAAATTCAAGTTTCAGATGTCGCAGGCGGGCGTCGCGACCGCGGCCGAGCCCGAGCGGATCACCGGCCATATTCCGTCGTCGTTCAGTTCCGACGGCCGCGACATCTGGACGACCGAATCCCGCGCCAATGAGTTCGGTGCCGGCATCGCCGAGGAGGAATTCCCCGAAGCCTATGCCGGCCCGGTGCGCAAGTCCGCCGACGTGGCGACCTATCGAGCCGACCGCGCGGCCATTCTCGATCCGTCGGTGCCGTTCGTGCGCGCATCGCTACAGTTCGTGGCCGATACGCCCTGGGTGCTCTGGATGATGATGGGCCGCAGCCCCGGCCACATGATGTGGATCGGCCAGGGCACCAAGTTCGAAACACGCGCGGAATTGCCCGCGGACGTGTGCGCGCGCGTCGAACAGGTCCATCCGGGCTTCCTGGCCGACCCGTGGGGGCTGAAGGCCACCGCCTATTCGACCGTGCGACAGCTGCGCGACCTGCGCGCCGCGGGGAGAATTTGATGCGCGCCGAACTGGCCGCCGCCCTGACCGGCGCATCGCTGCTGGTGTGGACCGCCGCCGCGTCCGCCGCCGAACGCATCACGGTCGGGGTCAGTTCGCTGCCGGCCGGGCAGGGCAACCCGTACACCACCGGCGGCTTTCCCGGCATCGACCTGTACAGCGCCATGTTCGACGGGCTTGCCGAGTTGCACGAGGACGGCACGCTGAAACCGGCGCTGGCGGAGTCCTGGATCGCCGAGAATCCGACCACCTGGGTGTTCACGCTGCGTCCGGGCGTCACCTTCGCCAACGGCGTGCCGTTCGATGCGGCGGCGGTCGAGGCGAACTATCGCATTCTCACGTCCGAGCAGGCCCAGGCCTGGTCGATGATCCGCGAGGTGCGCAACATCGCCGCGGTCACCGCCCGCGACGCGCTCACGATCGAGGTGCGCACCCGCACGCCCGACCTGATG
Source organism: Rhodospirillaceae bacterium (assembly GCA_033764265.1). Taxonomy (GTDB): domain Bacteria; phylum Pseudomonadota; class Alphaproteobacteria; order Rhodospirillales; family Rhodospirillaceae; genus VGEM01. The sequence goes on from JANRJB010000112.1 coordinate 19,528, forward strand.
ACCCCGGCGCGCTTCGCCGCGCTGAAGATGGTCGAGCCCGGCGCCTGGGCCGCGCGGGGCGCGGAAGGCTTCGCCAAACAGCCGGTCGGTACTGGGCCCTATGCCGTGACGCGCTGGGCCGCGCAGCAGGTCGAGATGGCCGAGAGCCCCAATGCCTGGCGCAAGCCACACGTGCCGGCGCTGATGGTGCGGGCAGTGCCGGAAACCTCGGCGCGGCTCGCGGGCGTGCAGGGTGGGGCGCTCGACGTGGCCTTGAACCTGGGGCCCGAGGATATCGCCGCGCTCGAGGCCTTCGGCGGGCGCATGCACGTTTACCCGCAAAGCGGCGTGATGGGCATGTCGTACATTCTGGTGAAGGACACGCCGTTGTCCGATCCGCGCGTGCGCCGTGCCGTCACCTACGCCGTCAACCGCCAGGCCATCGTCGACCAGGTGTTTGCCGGCCGGGCGAAAGTGGCCAGCCAGGCTGCGCCCAGCCCCGCCTTCGGTCATGACCCCGATCTCAAGCCGTTTCCCTATGACCCCGACCGCGCCCGCGCGCTCTTGGCCGAGGCCGGCTACCCGGACGGGTTTTCGTTCACCGTCGATGTGATGATCGTCAATTCCACCGACTCGCCCTTGTGGCAGCAGGTCGCCGCCGATCTGGCCAAGGTGGGCGTGCGCATGACCGTGAACGTGATGCCGTTCGCCCGTTACAACCAGGGGCTCTACCAGGGCGCCTGGACCGGCGCGGCCTTCGGCATGAATTACGGCTCGCTGCCGGCGCTCGATCCCATGGTCGGGTTTCAGTATCACTCGTGCCTGTGGCTCAAGCCGTGGATTTGCGACGCGGAGCAGGCCAATCTGATCAAGGCGATCATGGCCGAGTTCGACCGCGACCGCCGCCAGGAGATGACCCGCCGGCTGCAACGCATGACCGCCGACCCGCCGATCGGCCTGTTCCTGTACGAGGTGACGCGTTTCGATGGGCTGGGGCCGCGGGTGACGGCGTACCGATCGCCGTTCGGCTACACCTCGTACCGCGACATCGCCGTGAAGGACGACTGAGGAGCCACTCGATGCCCGATGCCGCCGCGTTCCGCCGCGCCCTGCCGGTGATGAGCCGCAGCGAAGGCGTATGGGAGGGCACCTACCGCCGCTTTTCCGGCGATGGCCAGCCGATGGGCGTGCATCGCTCGCGCGTGGTGTTCCGGCTGCTGGAAAACGCCGCCGGCGGCGAAATCTACCACCAGACCAATATTTATCGCTTCGCCGACGGCCGCACCCAGGTGATCGACTCCACCGGCACTTTCGACGGCGAAAAGCTGGTGTTCAACAGCGACCGCGGCATCGCCGGCTGGGCCAAGGACGATGCCAGCGACCCGCATGGCCGCGTCTGCCTGTTGTTCATGGAGGCGACCAAGGACACGCCGCAACTGAAGGTCGGCACCGTGTGCTACGAACTCGTCCAGATCAGCGATTGCGGCCGGTTCCGCATGCGCATGGCCCAGTACGTGCTGGACGGAAAGGTCTTGATGCGCACCCTGATCGACGAAACCTTCGTCACCCGCGATTGGGCGCGCGAAGCCGACTGGTCCAAGCTGCCGCTGGACGGTCAGTAGCCCACTCGGTGCCGCGGCCCGCGTTCCTCCGGCGCCGCCGCCGCGCTACCATCGTGGTCTCTGATCGGGGGCATTGCCATGACCGCCATTCCCGCGCCGCTGACGCGCACGCCGTTCGTCGGCCTGACCGCCCTGGCCGCCGCGCTGTTCATGCTGGCCATAGGCCATACGACCTTGGTGCTGATGCGCCACCTGCTCAACGCCGAGGTCGACATCACGGGCCCCGAAGTGGCGCTCAGTCTGGCGATGGGTGCTGCCGGCATGGCGATGGTCTGGCACGGCCGTTTGCGCGGCGAGGCGATCGGCACCTGGTTCGGCTTCATCGCCGGCACCTTGATCTGGGTCGGTTTCTTCGAATTGGGTTGGAAGACCTTCTCGCACGCCTTGAAGGTCCAGCCGGTGGAGTATCAGGGGATCCCGGTCCTCAGCGCGGAACTGCAAGTCATCCAGGCCAGCGTCATTCCCTTCTTGATGCTGATGGTCTTCCTGACCATCAACAAGGAAACGCGCTGCAACATGATGTTGTGGGTCAGGCGTCAGTTGCGGCTGGATGCGGGACGCGCCATGACCGGCAAGGAACGCAACTTCGCCGCGATCACCGCGATGGAGAGCATCGCTGTGACTTGGGCGTGCTACATCATCACTATCATGATCGTCGACCCGCGCATCGTCGGCAATCCGATGACCACGTCCGCGCAGCTGCCCTACCTGGGTTTCTTCGCCTGGGGCATGTACCTGATCTGGCGGCTCGCCAAGCAGAAGCACATGGCGCCGGCGCTGCGCTACGCGATCGGCACCGCCGGCATCAACTGGATCTGGATCGAGGCCGGCAGTCGCGCCGAGATGTACCCGGAAATCTGGATCAAGCCGGTCGAGTATCCGGTGCTGATGACGCTGGTGTTCGCCGTGCTGGTCGGCACGCTGGTGCTGATGCGCTTGAACTCTGCAAGCCGCGGCGCCGAGCCCGCCCTGGCGGAGTAGCGACCCTGTGACCTAGGCCGCTTGCTTCCGCGACCTTTGCTGACGTCGGCTTTTCGCAGGAGCCTGCTCAATTCTGATGGCCGGCAAGTTCGGAAATCGCGCGATTAACTCCAATTCGCCGCCCAATGCCCGTACGTAACTTCTGAGCGATGAAACACGCATGTCGGTCCGCGTTTCCAGCCGCGAAACGGCGTGTTGCCCAATCTTGAGCGTGTTCGACAGTCGCGCTTGGGTTTGACCTATCGCGCGGCGAATATCGCGCAACGAAAGTTCCTCGGCCACAAGTTCAGCTGCCCGCGCCTTGATTCGAGCGCGCTCGGAGCGCGGCAGGGTCGCGATGAATTCGTCCACGGGTCGCGCCATTATAAGTGACCTTTGCTAAGAATTGAGTCGAATGCGGCTGAGGTGAGCGCCGAATCGTTTGTCCGCCAGGGCGATCAAACGCCGGTAGAAACGTTTCTCGCTCACACCGCTCTTGTCGCCGGCCGCCAGAATTATTGCGCGACGTTGCGGATCGAATGCAAACGCCGCTCGCCAAACTCCGTCGCCGGCATCGAACCTGAGTTCTTTCATGTTGGCATGCTTCGAGCCCTTCAGTGTGTCGACGCGCGGTCGGCCGAGCGACGGGCCAAACTCGGCAAGCAATTCGGCCTGTGCAAGCAGCTCGATTCGGACACGACGATCCATTGCATTGATCTCGGGCTCGAATTCGGGCGCGATCGCGACGGACCACATCTCCAAAATATGCATAAATATGCATATTTACGCAAGTGCAAGACAGGGGCCGCGCTCCTACGCCGCTTGTCGCCGCTGTGGCAGAAAGCCCGAGGCGATCAGAAGCGCGAGAAACACACCCAGCGCCACCCACATGGTGGTGGAGTATTCGGCGGGTTTCAGCCAGATCTCGTCGTAGAAGCCGTAGCGGGGCGCGAACTCGCCGAACGGAATCCAGAAGATCGATTTGGTCGGAATGGCGTAGCGCATCGCCGCCATGACGCGGGTGTATTTCATCAACCGATAGAGCAGGTACACGCCCCACACCGCCAGCCCGGCGACGATGGCGTAGGTGACCGGATGGTGGTAGCCCAGGAATCGTTCGTCGCCCAGGAACAGCGAGGCGGAATAGCAGAACCAGGTGACGGTGATCGTCTCCAGAAAGGTGATCCGGCAATAGTTGCGGCCCTGGCCGGAATCGGGCTCGCCAACGTTGAGGCGGAACACCTTTTGAATCCAGCGGAAAGCGTTGCAGCGGGTGTCCTTGTTCAACACGGAGAACAGCAGAACCGCGACGCAAATGCCGAACGAGCCCTGGATGAACAGCAAGTGGAACGGCAGCTTGCCGCCGCTGCCGTCGCGGTCGACCATGCCGAGCCCCAACGAGTATTCGTTGAATTTGAACGAATAGGACGCCCAGCCGATCCACATCAGGATGCCGGCGGCATAACCAAGGATGGTGCCCGAGACTTCCTCGTTGCGCCGCGTGCCGTAGACCAGCATCGCCAGCGCCACCGCGCCCATGACGAAGAACACCGCGAACTGATTGCGGCCGACCACGTCGCGCACCAGGACGCTGATGGTGTGGGCGAGCGGCGTGCCCAGCATGATCGCGACGAAGGCGATGATGCCGATGAACGGCGGGCGGTAGTAGCGGGTGAGCAAGGCAGGCATGGCGGGGCGTCCTCCAGCCGCGTCAGCCTACGCAAACAAGACCCCGCCGAAAAGCAGGTTATCGATCGCGGTCACGCGTCGAGATGGGAACGGATCTTGGCGTTGATGCGGGTAGCCGCCACGTCGAAGATGCCGAAGCCATGGTCGGGCCAGCGCTCGAACCGGCCGTTCTTCATCAGACCTTCGCAGCGCGGCGAAATCTCCCACAAATCGTCCTTGGGACCGATCGCCAGGATCGGCTGGGTCACCTGCGGCAGCTTTTTCTCGAAGCCGTAGCGCATGGCCGCGCGGCCGCCCCAGAACGCCTTGTCGCCGGCCTTCAGCTTGTCGACGAAGCCGCGCATGATCATCGGCAACGTCATGCCCGGCCCGGCCCAATGCATCGAGCGGTTCCATTCGCCGGTCACGAACGACGCGTCCTCGGTGAAGGGCAGGGGCCACGGCGTCTTGTTGAAGGCATCGATGAAAGCCTGGTCCACCAGCGGCATGCCGATCAGCACCAGCCGGCGGACCTGGTGGGGCCGGGTCAGCGCCAGCTCGGTCGCGGTCAGCGCGCCGGTGTGATAGCCGAGCAGGTCGACGGGCACGTGGCCGAGCTGATCGAGCAGGTCGCCCATTGCCGCCGCGTAGTCGGCGATGTCCGGCGGCGACGGCGGCGGGTCGGACTCGCCGAAGCCCGGCGTGTCGGGCGCGTAAACGAAGCGGTCGCGACCCAGGTCTTTCAGCACCTCGGTGAAAATGCGGCCCGACTGCGGGCTTTGGTGAAAGCACACCAGCGGCGTGTGGTGCGCCACGGTGCCCGGCGTCGGCCGCGCGCTACGCAGGTGCAGCTGGCCGAATCTGGCGTCGACGTAACTGCGGCGGATGGCCGCGGGTGCGGACATGCTCACTTCACCGGCTTCTGGTACAGGTGGGTGAAGCGGTCGCTCTCGCCGATGGCGGCATACTTGGCGCGGTCGACGTCGCCTTCGCGGTAGCTGGGCGGCAGGGTCCACACGCCCTTGGGATAGTCCTTGGTGTCTTTTGGGTTGGCGTTGATTTCCGACGTCGCCACCAGCCTAAATCCGGCCTTCTCCGCCAAGGCGATCGCGTAGTCTTCGCGCACATAGCCCGAAACGGCCTTCGGGTCCTGCGGCTGGTCGGCGCGGCCGCGATGCTCGACCACGCCGAGGTAGCCGCCCGGCTTCAATGCCGCGAAAAAGCTGGCGTACATCGCCTCGGCGTAGCCGCGGGTCATCCAGTTATGGATGTTGCGAAAGGTCAGCACCATGTCGAGCGTGCCGGGCGGCACCGGCGCGAGCTTCTCGGTCATCGGGAACAGGATGGCGGTTTCGACCTTGCCATAGTTGGTGGGGTCGGCGGCCAGCTTGGCGGCGAGCGCCTCGACCATGCGCTTGGCCCCGGCCGTTGCGGCGGGATCGAAATCGCCGGCGATGTAGCGGCCGTGGTCCTTCAGCACCGGCGCGAGGATTTCGGTGTACCAGCCCGCTTCGGGCCACACCTCCATCACCGACATGGTGTCCTTCAGACCGAAGAATTTCAGGGTCTCAAGCGGATGGCGGTACGCATCGCGGGCTTTGTTCTCGGGGCTGCGATGGTCGCCGGCCAGCGCCTGCTTCAGATTGGCTTCCGTGCGTGCATCCGTTTCGGCCCAAGCAACCAGAGGCGTCGACATTGTGGCCGCAGCCAGCACGGCGGTGATGATTCTGACGAACGACATGTCGAAACCCCGCAAGAGAAAACCGGCGACAGGGTGGCCCGTCGCCGGTTTCAATTCAACTCTCAACGCGAACGCGCTGCATCAGTTCGCGGGCTTCTGATACAGGTGGGTGAAGCGGTCGCTTTCACCGATGGCCGCGTACTTTTCACGGTTGACGTCCTTCTCGCGGAAGTTCGGCGGCAGGGTCCACACGCCGCCCGGATAGTCCTTGGTGTCTTTCGGATTGGCGTTGATCTCGGATTTGGCGACCAGCTTGAAACCGGCCTTTTCGGCCAAAGCCTGGGCGTAGTCCTCGCGCACGTAGCCGCTCGCGGCCTTGGGATCCTGCTCCTTGTCGGTGTTGGCGCGATGCTCGACCACGCCCAAGTAGCCGCCCGGCTTCAGACTGTCGTAGAACACCTTGAACATTTGGTCTTGGGTGCCCTGCGCCATCCAGTTGTGGATGTTGCGGAAGGTCAGCACCATGTCGGCGGTGCCGGGGGCGATCGGAGTGAGCTTGCCGGTGCGCGCCGAAAGTTCGCCCACCACCGCGTTGCCATAGATCTCAGGTCGCTCGGCCAGCTTGGCCTTAAACCCATCGACCTGTTTCTTGGCGCCTTCCGAGGCGGCCGGATCCAGATGGCCGGCGACGTACTTGCCGTTCTGGTTGAGCAGCGGCGCCAGGATTTCGGTGTACCAGCCGCCCGACGGGCCGATCTCCAGCACCGTCATGTCGTGGCGCACGCCGAAGAATTTCAAGGTCTCGAGCGGGTTGCGGTATTTGTCGCGGGCCTTGTTCTCGGGGCTACGATGGTCGCCGTCCAGGATGACCTTCAGCTTGGCTTCGGTGCCGGCATCCATCTCGGCCATGGCCGCCATCGGCCAAGCCACCAGGGCGGCCAGTGCGCAGGCTTTTACCGCCGTCAGTACGGTCGTCATGTGTCAGTCTCCTTTGCATGGGTCAGTTGCGGGCCAACGACGGCGTCTTGCGTCGCCGGTCCGTCGTCGTCGCGTCGGTCAGTTGGCCGGCTTCTGATACAGGTGCGTGAAGCGGTCGCTCTCCCCGATGGCAGTGTATTTGGCCTTGTCGACCTCGCCCTCGCGGTATGTGGGCGGCAAGGTCCACACGCCCTTCGGATAGTCCTTGGTGTCCTTCGGATTGGCGTTGACCTCGGACTTGGCCACCAGTACGAAGCCGGCTTTCTTCGCCAGTTCCTCGGCGAAATCCTCGCGGACGTAGCCGTTCGCGGCCTTGGGGTCCTGCGGCTGGTCGGTCTTGGCGCGGTGCTCCACCACGCCCAGGTAACCGCCCGGCTTCAGGCTGTCGTAAAACACTTTGTACAAAGCGTCCTGGGTGTTTTGACTCATCCAGTTATGGATGTTGCGGAAAGTCAGCACCATGTCGACCGACCCCGGCGGCACCGGCTGCATCTTGTTGGTGCCGGGGAACAGCACGGCCACCTCGACCTTCGCGAGGTCGGGGTGCTTGCCCAGCATCTCCTTGTAGCCGGCGACGGCCTTTTTCATGAACTCGCTGGGCGCCTCGGGGTCCCAGTGGGCGGCGATGTACTTGCCCTTGTCCTTGAGCACCGGGGCCAGCACTTCAGTGTACCAGCCGCCGCTCGGCCAGATTTCCATGACCGCCATGGTGTCCTTCAGGCCGAAGAACTTCAGCGTTTCCATCGGATGGCGGTGTGCGTCGCGGGCCTTGTTGGCCTCGGAGCGGATCGGGCTGGCAAGCGCAGCCTTCAGCTTGGCCTCGGTGCCGGCGTCCATCTCGGCCTTGGCCGGCATCGCAATCGCCATGGTGACCGCAAGGGCCCCGACGACGGTTCGTCCCAAACGCATGTGCATGGTGGTGTGTCCTCCCTGAGTGGCGACGCGCGCCCGAACTTCCGGCGGCTTCGCGTCGCGGCATGGTGGCGCCCCGTCGCGCCGCGCCGAGTCGTACAACGAAATAGGGACTTCACAAAGCGGAACAACCCGAAACACCCGCAATCTCACGGGTTCGTCATTTTGGCTTGAGTGGGCGGATTGGCCCGCAAAGTCGCGCTGTAGCCATGTGGCCGGCGCATGGCCGGCCGCTTGATCTTGTCCCCCGCCGCCATACATGGCGCACACTGCACGTTCGATGCTCGAACGCCCCACACCCGTTGAAGGGACCCGCCATGATCAGCGTCCGAAAAAGCGAAGACCGCGGCCAGTACCGCAACTATTGGCTCGACAGCCGCCACAGCTTTTCTTTCGGCGAGTACTACGACCCCCAGCATCTGGGGTTCTCGGCGTTGCGCGTCATCAACGAGGACTGGGTCAAGGCCGGCGCGGGCTTTCCCACCCACGGCCACCGCGACATGGAGATCATCACCTACATCCTCGAGGGCGCGCTGGAGCATAAGGATTCGCTCGGCACCGGCTCGATCATCCGCCCCGGCGAAGTGCAGCGCATGAGCGCCGGCACCGGCGTGTCGCACAGCGAGTTCAACCCGCAGGCCGACACCGACACCCGCCTGTTGCAGATCTGGCTGCTGCCCGAGAAGCGCGGCATCGAACCCAGCTACGAGCAGATCACGGTGCCGCCCGAGGCCCGCCGCGGCAAGCTTAAGCTGATCGGCGCGCGCGATGGCCGCGACGGCGCTGTCACCATCCACCAGGACGCCTCGCTCTACGCAAGCCTGCTGGGTGCGGGCGAGACGGCCGAGCTGGCGCTCGCCGACCGCCGCACCGCCTGGGTGCAGGTCGCCAACGGCGCCATCACCGTTAACGGCATTGCGCTCAAGGCCGGCGACGGCGCGGCGATCAAGCACGAGGCGGCGCTGAAATTCGCGGGGGTCGAGGATTCCGAGTTCCTGGTGTTCGACCTGCCGCCGCTGCAGAACTGAGGTCGGCGTGACATTCCGGCGCATCGGCGGGTAGGATCGCGGGTCGAGTGGAGCGGATTTGACATTCGCGACCTGTGTCGCAGCGAGACCGAGAAGCGAATGTCAAATCCAAAGCTCCACTAGAATCCAGTGGTCCGTTGATTCCAACATTCGCAAGATTGCGCCCTGAGCCGGGATGCGATTGGTGGAATCGGACCACGAGCGACCGTGGTGCACCCGCCGATGGCCGATATTCTGTTCTGGCCGCCGTTTCCGACCCGCGACCGGCTGTTCGACCAGTTGTTCCGCAGCGTCTGGCATTTCCTGCCGGCACTGGCGAAGTTCGACCGGCTGGTGTTCCCGTACGCCGGCGACGACGTGCGACTGCTGGATGCCGAACAAAACCTCGGCATGGCGAAGGCGTACCTGGGCCGCGATTTCGACCCGGACATCGCCGACTACGCCGCGCGGTTCGCCGGCAAGGTCGCGATTTCGGCGGACCCCAACGGCGACCCGGCGATCTATGCCGGACCTTACGCCGGTCTGGTGGTCTGGTACGCCGCCGATGCCACCTTGAACGCCGCGGCGCGCGCCATCGCCGAGCGGGCCGGCTGCGAGATCGTCTGGGCCGATCCCGAACTGGTGCAGCAGGAGACGCTGTCGCTGATCCGCTTCGTGTTCACGTTGTTCCCGAAGCCGGAGATCGACGCGCTTCTGTCCAACTCGGTGCATCTGTTTTTCCTGCACCTGAAACGCTGGCATGGCCGACCCATCAGCGCCTTCGGCAACGGGCCCAGCCTGCAGCGGGTCGTGGAAAACCGCATCGACCCGGGCCCGACGCTGCGCCTGATCTGCAATTCCACAGTTGGCGATACGGCAGCGCTGGCGCACCTGAAGCCCGAGATCATGTTCTGCGGCGATCCGGTGCAGCATTGCGGCGCCTCGCGATATGCCGGGCAGTTCCGCGCCGACCTGGCCGCGGCGCTGGACGCCGATCCCAACCGCGTACTCGTCACCCAGCTCGGGTTCATTCCGTACCTCAAAGCCGCGTTGCCCGCCGACACGCACACCCGCCTGGTTGGTGTCGGCAATGACCGGCGCAGCGATTTTAATGTCGACCTGACGGCGTCATTTTTCACCGCCGCCACCGCCAACATCTTCACCATGCTGGTGCTGCCGGTGGCGTTCACGATCTCCAGGCAGGTCGACATCTACGGCTGCGACGGCCAGCCCTTCGCCGCCGCCACCAAGCCCTGGGGCCACGCCGGTGAGACCGACTACATGAGCCGCATGGCCGTCACCCACCGCGTCCATCCCGGATTCTGGCGGCGCAACTACGCCGAGGAGCTGACCAGCTACTACGACGACATGGAGGACCTGCTCGCAACCGCCGAGAAGGCGGGCGCGACGGTGCGCAACCGGACACCGTCATACGTGCCGGCGCTGGCCAAGCGATTTGTGGCGCCGGATTAGCCCGCCAAGCTTTTGCTCGCCAGTTCGAACACGTCGCGCGATAGGCCGGGGTGCTGGGCAATGCGCTCCAGCGCGCCCTTCATCTTGGCCTGGCGGGGGGCATCGAAGCGCCGCCAGCGCCCCAGCGGCGCCACCAGCCGCGCCGCGGTCTGCGGGTTGAAAGCGTCGATGGCCACGATCTGCTCGGACAGGAAGTCGTAACCCGAGCCATCCGCGGCGTGGAAGTGCACCGGGTTGCGCAGCGAAAAGGTTCCGATCAGCGCGCGGATGCGGTTCGGGTTCTTGGCGTCGTAGGTGCGGTGGCCCATCAGCGCGCGCACCGCGGCCAGGGTGCCGGGCAGAGTGCTGGCCGCCTGCACCGATAGCCATTTGTCGAGCACGACCGCGTCACCGTCGTAGCGCCGGGCGAATGTCGCCAGCGCCTCGGTGCGTTCCAGCCCGGCGCTGTCGGCCAGGATCGACAGCGCGGCCATGCGGTCGGTCATGTTGTCGGCGCCGTCGAACTGCGCTTTGACCGGTGCGAGCGTTTCGGGCGTTTCGACCTGGGCCAGGTAATCGAGCGCGGCATTCTTGAGGGCGCGGCGGCCGGCGCCTTCGGCATCGGGCGCGAACGGGGCGTTGGCGCGCCGCGAGTCATACAACCGCTTCAATGCGTCAAAATGTTTCTCGGCGATGGCGCGCTTGACCGCCTCGCGCGCGGCATGCAGGCGTAGCGGGTCCTCCACGGTCATGCGGTTGGCGAGGTCGTCGAAGCCGGGCAGGGTCATCAACAGGCCGCGGGTGGCGTCGTTCAGGCGGTCGTCGCCGATCACCGCGCCCACGGCGTTCAGAAATTCCGCCTCGATCACGAACGAGCGGCCGATCTGGAGCGCCGCCACACCGCGCAAGATGACGGCCGCAGCGTAATCCTGCTTGGCCTGCCAGCGATTGAAACTGTCGAAATCGTGCGCCATCAGGAACGCGCGGTCGGCGTCGCTCATGGCGATATTTACATTCACCGGCGCGGAAAAGCCGCGATTGAGCGACGGCAGCGGCGCGGCAGGCACGTTCTCGAATACGAATGTCTCCGTGGCCGCGCGCAGTTCGAGCACCAAGGTCGTCGCAGCCCCCCTCACCCCAACCCTCTCCCGCTCGGGGAGAGGGAGCCGAGCGGAGCGAGGGGGTGAGGGGGCGTTTTTCAAGTCAAGAGCAATGTCTCGCCCATCCGGACCCACCAGCCCGACCGCGAAGGGAATATGCATCGGCAGCTTGGTGGGCTGGCCGGGCGTCGGTGCGAGCGATTGTTTCAGGGTCAGCGCATAGGTTTGCGCCGCGGCGTCGTAGGCGCCCGACGCTTCGATCACCGGCGTGCCGGCCTGGCGATACCAAAGCTTGAACTGGTCGAGGTCGCGGCCCGAGGCGTCCTCCATGGCGGCGACGAAGTCGTCGCACGTCACCGCCTGGCCGTCGTGGCGGGCAAAGTAGAGGTCCATGCCTTTGCGGAAATTCTCCGGCCCCAGCAGCGTGTGTTGCATGCGGATGACTTCCGCGCCCTTCTCGTAAACCGTCGCGGTGTAGAAGTTGTTGATCTCGATATAGCTGTCGGGCCGCACCGGATGGGCCAGCGGGCTCGCGTCCTCGGTGAACTGGCGCGCACGCAGGGTATCGGCGTCCTCGATGCGCTTGACCGCGGCGTCGCGCATGTCCTCGGAGAACTGCTGGTCGCGGAACACGGTCAGGCCTTCCTTCAGGCTCAACTGGAACCAGTCGCGGCAGGTGACGCGGTCGCCGGTCCAGTTGTGGAAGTACTCGTGCGCGACAACGGCCTCGATGAATTCGTAGTCGCCGTCGGTGGCGGTGTCCGGATCGGCCAGGATGTACTTGTCGTTGAAGATGTTGAGGCCCTTGTTCTCCATCGCGCCCATGTTGAAGTCGCTGACGGCGACGATGTTGAACACATCGAGGTCGTATTCGCGGCCGTACCTGTCTTCGTCCCACTTCATCGCGCGTTTCAGGGCGTCCATGGCGTAAAGGGCGCGCGGCTCCTTGCCGTGCTCGACATAGATGCGCAGCCTGACGTTTCGGCCGCTGCGGGTCGTGAAACGGTCCTCGATGTGGCCCAGGTCGCCGGCTACCAGCGCGAACAGATAGCAGGGCTTGGGGAACGGATCGTGCCAGACGGCGGAGTGCCGCCCGTTGGGCAGATCGCCGTGCTCGATCGGGTTGCCATTGGATAGCAGCACTGGGCACTGGGCCTTGTCGGCGCGCACAGTCACGCGGAAGCTGCTCATCACGTCGGGGCGGTCCTGGAAATAAGTGATGCGGCGGAAGCCTTCGGCCTCGCACTGGGTGGTGAACTTGCCGCGCGACAGGTACAGGCCTTCCAGGGCCGTGTTGGACTGCGGGTCGACCTCGGTCTCGATGCGCAAGGCGAAGCGCGCCGGCGGGGCGGGCAGGGTGAGCGTGGCGTCGGTGAGTACGTAGTCGCGGCCCTCGGACAGCGGCCGGCCGTCGAGTGCGGCCGACACCAGCCTCATCTTCTCGCCGTCCAGTACAAGCGGCTGCACGCCTTTGGCGCGGTCGTGGTCGGCCACGTACACGGTCTCGGCGACGACCCGCGTCGCGGTCGGGTGCAGGTCGAACGCTAGAGTGATTTCGGGCGCGCGGTAGGGCGGCGGCGCATAGTCGGCCAGGCGGATGGTGCGGGGCGGGGTTTCGGTTTTCACGGGCAGGGCTCGGGCGGGGGTGGTTTCAGCCCAACCTAGCGCCCGGTGATCGGCGTGCAAGCCTTTGGGTGCCGCTCACAATTTCTTAATCCGGCGCCCCTAGCCTAGCCTGGACATTCGTGTCTCAGCGATTTGCAACGGATAAGCGTCATGCGCGTCGTCGCGTTCGTGCCGGCCAAGGGCGAAAGCAGCCGGATCGCCAACAAGAACACCGTTGTGCTCGACGGCGAGCACCTGTTCAAGCGCAAGCTGCGCCAGCTGCTGGAATGCCCTGAGATCGACGAGGTCTACCTCGACACCGAAAGCGAGCGGATGATCGAGCTGGCCGCCGACCTGCCGGTCAAAGTGCTGAAGCGCGACCCCAAGCTGGCGTCCAACCGCACCGACGGCCACGAGCTGTTCGCCAACCAGGCCCGCCAGGTCAAGGCCGACATCTACATCCAAAGCCTGTGTACCAGCCCGTTCATCACCGCCGACACAATTAGCCGCGCGATGAAAGCGTTGATGAAGAAGCCGGGCGCGGACTCGCTGGTCGCGGTGCAGCGGAGAAAGCTCTACACCTGGAGCAGGGGCCGGCCCGACTACGGCCAGGGCCGCATTCCCAATTCGGTCGACCTGCCGCACACCATCATCGAGTCCATGGGGCTTTACATGGTGCGCCGGCAAAAAGGCGAAGGCGCGCCGACGCACCGGTTCGGGGCCAAGCCGATCCTGTTCGAGATCACCGACGAGGAAGCCGTCGACGTCAACTGGCCCGAGGACCTGGCGCTGGCCGAGCGCATCTGCGCCGGCCACCGCGCCGTGCACAACGCCGCGCTCGACGCCATCCGCCCGCACCTGTGCGCTTCTCTGCTCGCCGACATCTGCAAGGAACGCGGGCTAAAAGCCGTGCTGCCGCCAGGGTTCGTGCGGGTCAGCGGGCGCAGCGTGCTGGGCGTGGCCAAGACGCTGGAGCTGCGCCGGCTGAAGAAGGGCGACGACTGGAAGGGCATCTACACCGCGCTGGGCAGCTACAACTTCATCCGCCCGGGCGACGTGATCGTGGTTCAGAACCACGTCAAGGACAAAGCCTACTTCGGCGATCTGAACGCCAACATCGCCGTGCGTTCGGGCGCGGTCGGCGCGGTGGTCGATAGTTACACCCGCGATTCCGCCGAGCTGAACGGGCTGGAGTTTTCTGTCTTCGCCCGCGGCATCAACTGCGACGACATTAAGTACGAAGGAACCGTTCACGCCATGAACAAGCCGGTCACCATTGGCGAAGTGGTGGTCAACAACGGCGACTACATCTACGCCGACGACGACGGCGTGCTGGCGATCCCCAAGGCGCTGTGGCCGTCGATCCGTGACGAGGCTCTGGCCACCCTCAAGAAGGAATTCGACATCCGCTACGCCATCATGCGCGGCGAGGACGTAGCGAAAGTCCTCAATCTCCATGGGGCGTTTTAGGTTTCAAGCTCCCCCGAGACACCCTGTTTCATACCTCTACAAGCCAGTTGCGCCCGCCTTTGCATTCTTTGTGTGCACTGCACTAAACTGCCTGTCGGGCGTGCAGCGGCGGCGGGGCGGGGATGGCGTTCGACGAGATGTACAGCGCCGACGGCGGCATCCGCCCGCCGTACCAGGGCATCGCCCGTTGGCTGGCCGGCACCTCGCCCGACACGCTGCAGGCGCGCACCACGGAAGCAGAGCTGCTCTATCGCCGCGGCGGGATCACCTTCGCAGTGTACGGCGACGCCGAGGGCGAGGAACGCATCATTCCGCACGACATCGTCCCCCGCGTGCTGGCGCGTGCGGAGTGGGACCTGCTGGCCCGGGGGCTGGAACAGCGCGTGCGCACGCTGAACCGTTACCTGAACGACATTTACGGCCCCGGCGAGTGCCTGAAGGCGGGCGTCGTGCCCGAGGAACTGGTCTGGCAGAATCCGGCCTTTCGACCCGAAATGGTCGGCGTGCCGGTGCCGCACGGCATCTACGTGCACATCGCCGGCATCGACGTGGTGCGCATCGACCCCGAGACCTTCTACGTGCTCGAGGACAACGCGCGCACGCCGTCGGGCGTATCGTACATGTTGCACAGCCGCGAGGTGTCGATGCGGCTGGTGCCCGAACTGGTGGCCGATCATCGCATCGCCCCGATCGAGAACTATCCCGAACAGCTGCTGGCGGCTTTGAAGTCGGTCGCCCCGCGCCGCGCCGCACAGGACCCCACCGTGGTGCTGCTGACGCCCGGCCAGTTCAACTCGGCCTACTACGAGCATTCGTTCCTGGCCGACAAGATGGGCGTGGAGCTGGTCGAGGGCCGCGATCTGTTCGTGCGCGACGCCAACGTCTACATGCGCACCACGCTGGGGCCCAAGCGCGTTGACGTGATCTACCGGCGAATCGACGACGACTTCATCGACCCGCTCACCTTCCGCCCGGATTCCATCCTCGGGCTGCCGGGCCTGTTCGCCTGCGCGGCGGCCGGCAACGTCGCACTCGCCAACGCCGTCGGCACCGGCGCGGCCGACGACAAGGTGATCTACTCCTACATCCCCGAACTGATGAAGTTCTATTTCGGCGAGACGCCGATCCTGCACAACGTGCCGACCTGGCGCTGCCGGTACGCCGACGACCTGGCCTACGTGCTCGACCACCTGCACAAGCTGGTGGTGAAGGAGGTTCACGGTTCCGGCGGCTACGGAATGTTGGTCGGCCCACACGCCTCGTCGCACCAGATCGAGGAATTCCGCGCCCGGCTGATCGCCCACCCGGACAATTACATTGCCCAGCCCACGCTATCGTTGTCGACCTGCCCGACGTTCGTCGACAGCGGCGTGGCGCCGCGCCACGTCGACCTGCGACCGTTCGTGCTGTCGGGCGCCGACGGCGTGCGGGTGGTGCCCGGCGGCCTGACGCGGGTGGCCCTGCGCGAAGGCTCGCTGGTGGTGAATTCGAGCCAGGGCGGCGGCACCAAAGATACTTGGGTGATCGAGTGACGGATGATCGCGTGACGAGATGCTGAGCCGCACCGCCGACAGCCTGTACTGGCTTGCGCGTTACATCGAGCGCGCCGACTACCTCGCCCGCATCCTCGACGCGGCGACGCGGCTGGCGGCGCTGCCGGGCGCCAGCGCACACGGCGTCAACGAGTGGGAGAGCGCGCTGGCCTCGGCCGGCTGCCTGGCGGCGTTCCGCAGCCGCTACGCCGAGGCCAACGCCGCCACTGCCACCGCGTTTGTGGCCTTCGCAGAGGACAACCCATCGTCGATCCGCCAGTGCCTCGAAACCGCGCGTTTTAATGCCCGCGCCGTGCGCACCGCCATTACCTCGCAGATGTGGGAGACCATCAACGGCGCGTGGCTCGACCTGCATGCCACCGACGTCGGCGCGCTTGCGCCCAGCGACCACACCCAGTTTCTCGACTGGGTCAAGGATGTCTCGCTGCGCTTTGACGGTTCGGCCTATCGCACCATGTTGCGCGAGGAGAGCTATTGGTTCTACCGCCTGGGGACCTTCATCGAGCGCGCCGACAACACCGCGCGCATCCTCGACGTGAAGTACCACGTGCTGTTGCCGCAAACCTCGACCGTCGGCGGCGGGCTGGACTATTCCCAGTGGGCGGCGATCCTGCGCTCGGTCAACGCGCTGACCGCCTATCACTGGGTCTATCGCGACAGTCTGAAGCCGTGGCTGATCGCCGAGTTTCTGCTGCTGAAGCCCGAGATGCCGCGCTCGCTGCGCTCGTGCTATCTCAATCTGGTCGAGGCGCTCGACCTGTTGGCCCAGCACTCGGGCCGGCAGGGCCCGGCGCAGCGCCGCGCCCGCGCCATCGCGCTCAAGCTGGAGCAGGGGCGCATCGACGATATCTTCGCCAGCGGACTGCACGAGTTCGTCCAGACCTTTCTGTCCGACAACAACAGCCTTGGCGCGGCGATCTCCGAGCAATACCTGATCTGATTCAATGCGCATCCACATCCGTCACGCCACCACCTACACTTACGACCAGCCGGCCAAGGCGGTGATCCAGCTGTTGCGCCTCACCCCGCGCGCCTGCGAGGGCCAGTCGGTCCGGCGCTGGCGCATCGATCTCGACGTCGACGGTTCGCTGCGGCAGTCCGAGGACGCCTTCGGCAACGTCACGCACATGTTGTCGCTGGCTGGGCCGATCGCCCGGCTGACGGTGGCGGCCGACGGCGAAGTGGAGACGATGGAGACCGACGGTGTCGTACGCGGGGCGGTCGAACGCTTCCCGACCGGGCTGTACTTGCGTGAGACCGCACTGACGCGGCCGTCGGCGGAGCTGGCCGCGTTCGCGCGCGACGCGACGGCCGGGCGCGGCGACCCCTTGACCGTGTTGCATGCGCTGATGCTGGCCGTGCACCGCGCCATCGCCTTCGATACGCGCCCGACCCAAGCAACCACCACGGCCGCCGAGGCCTTCAGGATCGGGTCGGGCGTGTGTCAGGACCTGACGCACGTCTTCATCGCCGCGGCGCGCGTGCTCGGCATTCCTGCGCGCTATGTCGGCGGCTACCTGTGGCGCGCCGACGGCGCGCTGCGCCAGGTGCAGGATGCCGGCCATGCCTGGGCCGAGGCCCATACGCCCAACCTGGGCTGGGTCGGCTTCGATCCGGCCAACGCCATCTGCTCGACCGCCGCGCACGTGCGCGTTGCGGTCGGGCTGGATTACCTGGGGGCCGCACCGGTCCGCGGCTCGCGCACCGGCGGCCCGGACGAGCGCCTGGACGTGGCGCTGTCGGTGACCCAGGCCGCCGCCGCGCGTCAGGACTGAGAATGACCGCCGATGCGCCGGCGCGTGAATTGTGGGTTGCGCGCGCCTCGTCTATAAGCCTGCGGCGGACGCGCGGAGGGGCCCCATGACCTATTGCGTCGGATTGTTGCTCAAGGACGGCCTGGTGATGATCGCCGACACGCGCACCAACGCGGGCGTCGACAACATCGCTGTGTTTCGCAAGCTGCACTTGTTCGAAACACCCGGCCAACGCACGTTAGCCCTGTGCAGCGCAGGCAACTTGTCGCACGCGCAGACCGTCGTCAGCCTGTTGAACGAGGGCATGGAGAATCCCGCCACCGGCAAGGCGCAAACCCTGGCGGGCGCGGCGACCATGCTGGAGGCCGCGCAACTGGTCGGCCGCGCCGTGCGGCACGTGTACCAGATCGACGGCGAAGCGCTGGAAAAGCAGAACGGCCGATTCGACGTGTCGTTTCTTCTCGGCGGCCAGATCAAGGACCGTCGCCTTCGCCTGTTCCTGATTTATGCCGCCGGCAACTTCATCGAGGCCAGCCTGGAAACCCCGTTCCTCCAGATCGGCGAACACAAGTACGGCAAGCCGATCCTTGATCGCGCCGTCACCTACGACATGGACCTGTACGACGCCCTGAAAATCGGCTTGATCTCGGTGGACTCCACGCTGCGCTCCAACCTCGCGGTCGGGTTGCCGCTCGACATCGCGGTTATCCGCCGCGACGCCTTGAAGGCCGAGCTGACCTATCGCGTCGAGGCCGAAGACGCGTATTTCGCCGACCTGCGCCGGCGCTGGTCCGAGGCATTGCGCGCGACCCACCAAGCGATTCCGCGCCCCCCTTACAAGCCGGCTGGCTGAGGCCGGCGGCGACGCGGTGACCGACGCGCCCACCTTGCCGCCGGACCAACCCGCGCGTGCGCTCACGCCGCCGGTGGCCGCGACCTTGTTCGCGGCCATCGCCCTGATGGTTGTGGGCCAGTCGTTCCTGTTCACCATTCTGCCGCCGATCGGTCGGCAGATCGGGCTGGCCGAATACCAGATCGGTCTGGTGATGTCGGTGCACGGCCTGTTCATGCTGTTCACCGGGCCCACCGCCGGTGCGCTGTCGGAAACCTGGGGCCGTCGGCGCGTGTTGGTGATCGGCTCGGCGCTGTATGCGGTCTCGATCCTGATGTTCGGCCTGGTGATCGAAGCGGCGTTGCAGGGCCTGTTCGCGGCCGTCACGGTGATGGTGCTGCTGGTCGCCAGCCGCGCCGTGTTCGCCATGGGCGCGGGCGCGGTGATGCCGGGGGCGATGGCGCTGGCCGCCGACCTGTCCGCGCGCGAGAATCGGCTGAAGGCGATGTCGTTGTTGGCCGCGGCCACCAGCTTCGGGTCGATCATCGGGCCGGCGACGGCGGCGGTGTTCACCGGCATCGGGCTAGCCGCGCCGTTCTACGTGATCGCCGCGGTGGCGCTGGCGGGCGCGGTGCTCTCGCGCCTGGTGCTGCCGGAAACCCGCATCGGCCGCCCGACCGTGGCACGGCCCAAGTGGCGGCGACTGTTAGCCGGCGGACCGGGGCTGATCGCGATCGGCTCGCTGCTTTACATGTGCGGCTGCTTCGGGATTTTCTCCATCATCGGGTTCCATGTGCAGGACAAATTCCAGCTCGCCTCGGCGCCGGCGGCGCAGTGGATGGGGCTGGGCCTGATGATGGCCGCCCTCAGCAACGTCGCCGCGCAAGGCTTCATCATCCGGCAGATCAAGACCTCGCCGATGCGGCTTCTGATCGTCGGCGTGCCGATCACCATCCTGGCCATGGCCGTGGTCGCGCAAAGCTCGACGCTGCCGATGTTTGTGCTGGGCATGGCGCTCAACGGCCTGGGCCAGGGGTTCGCCAACCCGGCGTTTGCCACCGCCCTTAGCCTGTCGGTGGGCGCGGGCGAGCAGGGGCGCATCGCCGGCGTCTCGGCATCGATGCAGGCCCTCGCCTTTCTGTTCGCGCCGGTCTCCTCGGCAGCCTTGTATCAAACCCATTCCCAGGCGGTATTCGTGGTGGGGTCGCTGTTGGTGTTCGCGGCATTGGGGCCGTTCGTGCTGTCGCGGCGCAAGTCGCCGCCCGCCAACTGATCAATCCACCAGCGTCTTGCGGTGCGTTTCGGGCAGCGCCAGTGCGCCGATGATGAATGTCGCGGCCGCGATGATCACCGGATACCACAGGCCGTAGTAGATATCCCCGCTCATCGCCACCAGCGCGAAGCTGACTGACGGCAGGAAGCCCCCGAACCAGCCGTTGCCGATGTGGTAGGGCAGCGACATCGAGGTGTAGCGGATGCGCGCCGGGAACATTTCCACCAGCAGGGCCGCGATCGGCCCATAGACCATGGTGACGTAAATTACCAGCAAGGTCAGCAACGCCAGCACGAGCGGGATGTTGATGGCGTCGGGGTCGGCGGCGGCCGGATAACCCGCCGCGGCGATGGCCGCGTTCAGCGACGCGGCGTCGAAGCCCGCCAGCTCGGTGGCGCCGATGCGGATCACGGTGGCGCTGCCCGTGGGCGCGGCCTGGTTGCGGTACGACACCGAGGCGCGGCTGAGCGCGGCGCGCGCCTTGTCGCAATCGGTGGTGAAGGCCGCGGTGCCCACCGGATTGAATTGGAACGAGCAGGTGGCGGGGTCGGCCACGATCACCGCCTCGGATGCCGCCTGCGCGCGCGCCAGCGCGGGGTTGGCCGCGGCGGTCAGCGCGTTGAAAATCGGGAAATAGGTCAGGCAGGCCAGCGCCAGGCCGCCCAGCACGATCGGCTTGCGACCGATGCGGTCCGAAACCGCGCCGAACACCAGGAAGAACGGCGTGCCCAGGATCAACGATCCCGCGATCAGCAGGTTGGCCAGCGTCGCGTCGACCTTCAAAGTCTGGGTCAGGAAAAACAGCGCGTAGAACTGGCCCGTGTACCAGACCACCGCCTGGCCGGCGACCGCGCCGAACAGCGCGATCAGCACAAGTTTGAGATTTCCCCAACGCGCGAACGAGTCCGACAGCGGCGACCGGCTCTGCTTACCTTCGGCCTTGAGGCGCTGGAACACCGGGGATTCCTCCAGCTTCAGGCGGATCCACACCGACACGCCGAGCAGGACCGCGGACAGCAGGAATGGGATGCGCCAGCCCCAGTCGTTGAACGCTTCACCGGTGATCCAGCGCGCGGCCAGAATCACCACCAGCGACAGGAACAGTCCGACGGTTGCGGTGGTCTGAATCCAGGCCGTGTGCCGGCCACGCCGCCCGGGTGGCGCGTGCTCGGCCACGTAGATCGCCGCCCCGCCGTATTCGCCGCCCAGGGCCAGTCCCTGCAAGAGGCGCAGCGCGATCAGGATGATCGGCGCGGCCACGCCGATGGCGGCGTAGTTCGGCAACAGGCCGACCGCGAAGGTCGCCCCGCCCATGATGACGATGGTGACCAGGAAGGTGTATTTGCGCCCGACCATGTCGCCGATGCGCCCGAACACCAGCGCGCCGAACGGCCGCACGGCGAAACCGGCGGCGAACGCGAGCAGCGCGAACACGAACGCCGCGGTTTCGTTGACACCGGCGAAGAACTGGGTGGAGATCACCGCCGCCAGCGAGCCGTATAGGTAGAAGTCGTACCACTCGAACACGGTGCCGAGCGAGGAAGCGACGATCACGCGCCGTTCCTCGCGGGTCATGCGCGCGGACCCGACAGGCCCGACGGGCGCGGCGCGCGAAACGGTTTCAGTCATGCGGATGGCCCCCCACTTGCGCCTCCCAGGCGCAATGGCCGGGCAGCTTACGGAAATTCTGGAGCGTTGGCCAAGGCCGCGCGGTAGGTCTTATCTCCTCCCTAAGCCAACTCGTCCAGCACCTCCGACAGTTCGTTCGGATGCGTCACCATGGCGTCGCGGGCCCAGGGCATCGCGCGGTAGTCCCAGCCGGGGTCGTCCCTGGCCGGACCGACCATCGCCGGAGACGTGGGGCTGTAAACCTGGGCGACACAGTGCAGGAAGGTGCGCGGCACGCCCTCCCATCCGCCGTTACGCAGTTCCAGCATGTCCGACCAGCCGCGCGCCGGGTGCGGCGTCAGTCGGCGTTTCAACCAGGCGATGTTGGCGGCGTCGTCGGCGGGCACCAGCATCTCCATCGGGTACTCGGCGAAAAAATCCATCTGGTAACCGTCGATGAACTTGGCTTCGCGCTTCTTCCAGTACTCGGGCAGGGCGCCGTCGGGTCCGCGCGACACGCCGCTCATGCGGTCGGTGCGCGGCACCAGGGCGTCCAGAAACACCAGGCGGCGGATGCGGTCCTTCATCCGGTCGGCGACGCCGGTGATGGTCAGGCCCGCGAACGAATGGCCGACCAGGATGACGTTCGACAGTTCCTCGTATTCGATCAAGTTGGTGATGTCGGTCACGTGGGTCTCCAGGCCGACGTCTGGGCTCATCAGGTGCTTGCGGTCGCCGCAGCCGGTGCACGATGGTGCAAACACCTCATGCCCGCGCGCTGTCAGGTTCCGGCGAACGTGCTTCCATACCCAGCCGCCGTGCCAGGTGCCGTGGACCAGCACATAGGTCTTGGAGTCCGCGGCAATGGCCGGCGCGATGCCGATCGTAGGAACGGCGGCGGCCGCGGCTGCAGTCAGGACAGTTCTGCGTTCCATCTTCGCTCCTTAACTCGGGTTGGCGGCGGCCCGGGGCCTGGGCACGATCCACGTTAGCGGCGCATCAAGCGGATTTGAACCGCGCCGAATCGATCCCATTTAGGGCAAATACTTCGCCACAAATCCTTTGCCGAATGGGGGCTATTCGATGTTCACCGCAGCGATGATTGGCCTTGTCCTCGCGTTGTCCAGCGCGGCCCAAGCCGCCCAGCCCGTCATCTCCGACCGTAACGTGCCGATCGAGGCCGGGTCGCAGCGCGAGGTGCTGATCGAGGGCCTGGAGCGGCCCTGGGGCATGGCCTGGCTGCCCGATGGGACGCTGCTGATCACCGAACGCACCGGCCGCCTGCGCGTGGTGCGCGACGGCAAGCTCGATCCTGCGCCGGTGGCCGGCGTGCCCGAGGTGTTCGCGGGCGGGCAGGGCGGCCTGATGGATGTGTCGGTGCATCCGCGGTTCGCCGAGACCAAGTTCATCTATCTCACCACTAGCGTCGGCACGATGGAGGCCAATCGCACCCGTGTCGTGCGCGCCACCTGGGCCGACGGCCGGCTCGAGAACGTCACCACCTTGTTCGAAAACGCCAGCGCCAAGCCGTCGGGCCAGCACTTCGGCGCGCGCATCGCGTGGCTGCCGGATGGGACGATGCTGGTGCCGATCGGCGACGGCGGCAATCCGCCGGTGTCGCTGAACGGCGAATTCATCCGACTCAACGCCCAGAAAACCGATATGCACTTCGGCAAGGTGGTGCGCCTTCGGGACGACGGCCAGGTGCCGGCGGACAATCCGTTCAGGAGTCAGGCGGGCGCGCGGCCCGAGCTGTGGACCATCGGCCACCGCAACATTCAGGGCCTGGCTTATGACCCGTTGCGCAACGCCGTGTGGGCGACCGAGCATGGCGCGCTGGGTGGCGACGAGTTCAACCGGCTGACGGCCGGCGGCAATTTCGGCTGGCCGGCGGCCTGCCGTACCCGCGAGTACGCCTCGGGCCGCGATGTCTGCGGCTCGCCGGCCAAGCCCGGGACCACCGAACCGGTTCTGCTGTGGCAGGTGTCGACCGCGCCTTCGGGCTTGATGGTCTACACCGGCGATGCGTTCCCGCAATGGCGGGGCGACGTGTTCGCGGGCGGGCTGGCCTCCAACGACATCCGGCGCATCGACCTCGACGACGCCGGCGCGGTGATCGGCGAGACCGCGATCCGCATGGGTGCGCGGGTGCGCGACGTGCGCCAGGGCCCCGACGGCCTGGTGTACGTGCTGACCGACGAGCCGGCGGGCCGCCTCTTTCGGCTGTCGCCGGCCGCGGCCGGGGCGACGCCGGCGCCAATCGCCCCGCCGCCACGTTAGTTTAGGGCGCCGTCAGCTTTTCGCGCGGCAGCACGATCACCCGTTCCGGCAGGTGGCGGTGATCGTCGGCGAGGCCGATGCCGCTGACCTCGTCCAAGCCCACCTCGACCGCCAGGGCCGCGTGGCTGCGACTGCGTAGGCCCATGACGTAAGCCCGCCGCGTGCCGGCGGCGCGGCGGAAGTCGGCGAGCGCCGCTTTCAGTTCGGCCTCGGCGGCGAACCGGCCGGGTGGAATCTCGGCGCCGATCAGAATGTGGTCCGGCAGGAACGCGGCGCGCTGCGGCTGTGCCAGATCGGTCAGCAGCGCGACCTCGCGCACGCGCCCGCGGAACATCTCCCGTGCGGCGATCAGCGCGTCCACGTCGGCGTCGGCCGGCAGGCCAACGATCTCGATGCGCAGGTGCAACAGCCGTTCTTTCTGCGGCAGCGCCGAGACCGCACGCAGGAACGCCGCGCCCAACTTGCGGTGCAGCAGTGCGAACGGCAGCGGCATGACGAATTTGGCGCGCAGGGCCGACGCGGCCAGCCGGGTGAAATCGGCGAAGGCCGACTTGGCGATATCGACCATGGTCGCGACGTTGACCGCGGTTTGCGAGTCCGTCGGCCCGAATACTGCCTCACCGGTGGCGTCGAAGGCACGCAGGCTGAAGGTGTCGAACGATTCGGTATCGGCCGACCATGACGGCCGATAGACCAGCGTCAGCTCGTTGAACCGCGATCGGCTGGCCGCCACGCTGTCGAGCGCCGAGACCGGCGACTTGGCGGCGGCTGGCGCCGCGTCGCCGATCAACTTCACGGGCCGTCGCGCGTCGCGCGCGGCCAGCAGCAGGCGGGAGCGTTTCACCGCCGCTTTCATCGCCTCGCGGTTCAGTGAACCGTCGGCATTCAGCGCACCGCCCAGGTCGATCTTGGCCGACTGCGGCAACGGTGGCTCGGCTTCGCTGAAGCGCTCGCCCACCAGCTTCTCGCCGATCAGTGCCGCGATCTCGTCGGCGCGCCGCGCCGCGTCGGCTTCGGACAAGGCGGGCATCAACAGCAGCCACGAGTCCTCGTCCTGCGGAATGAAGGTGTTCCCCTTGCCGATCATCCGGCCGATGGTGCTTTCGGCGATCAGCAGCACTCGATCGCGATACCGCGTCCAGTCGTCCCCCAGCTGGTGGCGCAGGTGGGCGATGGTCATCACCTGCACCCGGCCGCTGGCGCGCGTTTCGGAGTCTTTCACGAGCTGCGACAACGTCAGCTCGATGCCGTCGTCCCAGGTCGCCGGGGCGACGCGGTCCGGGTCCTCGACCAGCGGTTCAGCAGTGGCTGCGTCCGCGCCGAGCAAGCGGCGAAGCCAGTTCCTTACACCTGACATGCCGGACCCGAAGGCGAGGTGCGGCCTGACGCGGGCGGCCGCTCAGGCGCTGCGGCCAAAGGGAATGCGTTCGATGATGGACATCGGATCGTCGCGCTCGGTCTGGCCGAACAGTGCGATGTCGCGCACGATGATCGGACGGCCGACCACCGATTTGGCCATCTCGGTGACCACCTGCATGACTGCGCGGCGTTCGGCGATGTCGTCGATGCGTTCCGTCAGCGAGATGTGGAAGCGGAATTCCTCCATCACGTACGGATAGCCCCAGTGCTCCAGCATCGAATCCTGGTGCACGGTCAGCTTGTTGTTGCGGTAGTGGGCGGCCTGTTCCTCGGTCAGGGCCATGCGATAGCCCTCGAACGCTCGTACGCATTTGGCCGACAGCCGTTCCAGCGCGGCGGAGGACGTTGATGGCGTCAGCGCGACGAACTTGCCGATCACCGCCAGCTCCAACGCCGGAATTTCAACCGGGGCCAGGCTGCGAGCGAAAATACGCGCCGCGGCGATCAGGCTTTTCAGTGTGGCCGACGGATGCAATTCGAACGGCGGCTTGAGCGTACCGTGAAAGCCGTAGCGGCGCGGTCCTTCGGTCAGTTCCTGAAGTCGATCGGGCGAAATGCCGGGCACGTCGGGCAGCGGTCCGGCCGCGGCCGAGCCATTGCGGCCCAACCAGTGCGTGCCGAACTCGGCGAGCGGGCTGCCGGGTTCAGGCGAATAATAAATTGCGTAGCGGGCTGCCACCCCAACCCCTCCCGATGAGAGCCCCAACCCTTCAACCCGGGGCGCGCCGACAGCGTTTGGTCCAGCGCACCGGTGCCGGGCTCCGATGTCGCACAAAAATCCTTATGCCGCAAGGGGTTCGGCGCAACCGATGTGCTCGGCGGTTGAATGGACCGCGCGCCAAGAGAAGTCGGAACGATTGGCGGCCGACAGAACCTGCCGCCAGGCTCGCGCGCCGGGCCGGCCGCGGAATAGCCCGACCATGTGGCGCAAGACCGCCGAACGTCGCACGCCGGCCGCGCACATGGCTTGGGCATAGTCCAAGTAAGCGCACACGACGTCAGTTTCCGACGGCGGCGCCGTCTCGGCCCCGAACAATCGCGTGTCCACTTGGCTGAGGACCTCGTAGGGGCGTTCGTACGCCGCCCGGCCCAGCATGACGCCGTCCACCTCACCCAAGTGCCGTTCGCAGGCATCGAGCGAGGTCAGGCCGCCGTTCAGCACGATCGTCAGGTCCGGACGGCGTAGCTTCAAGCGCGCGACGCGATCGTACTTGAGCGGTGGGATTTCGCGGTTTTCCTTGGGCGACAGGCCGCTCAAGATGGCGCGCCGGGCGTGAACGATCACCGTCCGGCAGCCGGCCGCCGCGACCACATCGACCAGCGTGTCAAGAATGGCATCGTCCTCGCGGTCGTCGATGCCGATCCGAGTCTTGACCGTAACTGGAATATCGACGGCATCGGCCATGGCCGCTACGCAAACGCGGACCAGATCGGGCTCTGCCATCAGGCAGGCGCCGAACCGCCCCGATGTGACGCGGTCGCTGGGGCAGCCGACGTTCAGATTGATCTCCTGAAACCCCGCGGCTGCGGCCATGCGGGCGGCGTTGGCCAACAGGCCGGGGTCAGATCCGCCCACCTGTAGCG
Source organism: Rhodospirillaceae bacterium (assembly GCA_033764265.1). Lineage (GTDB taxonomy): Bacteria > Pseudomonadota > Alphaproteobacteria > Rhodospirillales > Rhodospirillaceae > VGEM01. The sequence goes on from JANRJB010000112.1 coordinate 46,265, forward strand.
CCAATGGATACTCGGCCGGATCGTGCGCCAGAAAGCGCTGCGGATCGCGGGCATGGGCCAGCGCCTGGGCGGTGACCATCTCTGTGTAAAGTCGAGCTTTCGCGCTGATGAAGCGCATCAATCGCCGGCAATGGCGATCGGTGCAGTCCATCATCGGGGCGACTGAAAATCGATGCGTCGCTGCTTGCGGGTCAGGAAAGTAAGACGTCATGAGCCGGGGTGTGCCGCACTGGCACCCCATTGGGCAATCCCAAACGTCGCCGAGGCACTTGGATCGGCTCCAAAAATCCAGGGCTTGACATCGTGTTCCTGTAATGTTCTAAAATCGGGAAATCGGAACATAATAGGAACAAATGGAGGATCCCATGGATGCACGCACGTTTCTGACCGAGGCTTCAGCGCTGTTCGGCTTGATGGTGCTGGTTTACCTGTGGTCATTGTTGGCGCTGGCGCTGCAGGCCTGAGGCCCCAATCGCAAGACGGCCAATTTGACTTCACCCGCAGGCGCACCTACCATTTGAGTTGTGGTCGTCCGCCTTGGTTCCACCAGTGGTGGGCCCGGCCGACCGAATTGGGAGCCCCGAAGCGGGGCGTAGGACGATGAGCACCGCGCAGGTCGTCAATGTGACGATGGCGAGCACGGTCGCGCGCATGAGTTCGGCGCGCGCCGCGGTGGCATCCACGTTCCAAACGGTTGAGGGCATCGACACTAATTCGCTGTCGGCTCGCGGCCGGGACCAAGCGCGTGCCCGCGACGACAACGATCAATACGATGCCGGCCGGTTGCGCCGGCGCAGCCCGCAGGTCATCGATCGGGTGATCAGCTTCGGCGGCGTGTTGGTGTCGCAGGAAGTGGGATCGGCCATCGTCCAGGCCCAGGCAGCGGCCGGCAAGATCGCCCCGACGCTTCATCCTGCCGACGCCGAGCGCGGCGTTTCAATCTACGAATTCAATCAGTCGCTGATGGGTGCGCCGCAGGTTACCACCGACGTGGGCGTGGTCCACTGACCCGACACGGGCGCTACTTCCGCCACGCGCCGCTCGGCTCCATGTAGTACCATTTGTTTTCCTTGGCCCGCTGCACCTGCTTTTCGCCGGCGATGGCCTGGACCGCTTCGATCGGGGTCTGGTTCTTCTGTGCCACCTCGCGATAACTCTCCAAGCGGGCCTTATTGACGCTGTCGGCCAGGGCCACCACGTCGGCCGGCGCGCCGGTGGCGACCACGCCCACCAGGCCGTCGGGCCGTTCGCCGATCAGCCCCTGCGCGCGCGCCTGATCGAGATCGATGGCGGCGGCCGGCGCGGCGCCCAGCGCCAGCATGGCGGCGATGGTCAGAGTTTTTAGCACGTTCATGTTTGCGCTCCGTTCGCTCAGAAGATGCTCGGGTTGCCTTGGATCACGCTGTCGACGTCGCGGTCGACCTTGATCCGCACTTCCTGTTCGATCTTGACGTTGAGATTGATGACAATCGGCTTGTCGGGGGCTTCCACTTTCACCGTCGGCGAGCATGCCGCCACCGTCCCGGCAAGCACGAACATCAATACGGCCGCGCGTCGCGACATCCACTCTGAAGTCGTTGGTTTCAGATCAGCCAGCTGACGCAGCATGTCGCGCTCCTTGGTGAATGCCGGATTTCGACCCTACGGGTGTCGGCGACATCGGGTCAATGCCGGCCGTGTCCTTAGTTGAGGCGGGAATTAAGGCGGTGGTGCGGCGGCGCCGGCGCCGTTCACGCCGTTTTGTTCGATCGCGGACTGTTCCATGCGTCGCTTGATTTCGTCGGGTATCCGATAACCAGCGAGGCTATCGGTTGCGATACGCGCCAGCGGGCCGTCAAGATTGAGGTTGAATTCGATCGGATACCCGCCATAGAGGCTTGGGTTGCGGCCTTTCAGTTTCACCGCCACGTTCAAGTCTTCAAGCGCGTTGCCATCGATGTTGGCGCGAAGCTCTTCGAACCGGAAGTCGGTCAGCGCCTGTAGCACCAGATCTCCGCCACCTGCCAGCGCCGCCGGCGCCACCACCGGGCGATAGGCGACCGTACCCTCGCGGCCCGTCAGCTCGGCTTGAGTGATGAACAGGCCGCCGTCGCGCACCTCAAGCGGGATTTCGCCCGAGATCGTTCCTGTGCCGGTCAGCCCGTCGGTCGACGCCGCCGCAAGCAGTCGGTCGATGCGCGCACCGTTCAACGTCAACACCAAGTTCGACGGCCGCCCGTCGAGGTGGATCACCGCCGGTTCGCCGGTGATGGTTCCGCCGGCGAAGTCAGCCGCAAAGCTATCGATCGACATGGTGCCGTCACCCGGCAGACCCACCACGATCCGGCCGTCGGTCACCGGCGGGGTGATATCGACCGACTGAAACGTCAGCGTTTGCGATGCGGCGGCGCGCGGCGGCCAGGGTTGATCCAGCGCCACGGCGCCCGCCACGCCGCGCACGCGCACCGTACCGAGGTCGAAGTCGAGATCGTCGAGCGACAGTTGCATTGTGCCGGCGAAGCCCTGTGCGGTCGACCGCGCGCGCGCCGAGACGGCCACGCGTCCCTCGACCCGGTCGATCGGCAGCAACGATCCGGCCACGTCATTCCACGCGGTCGCGCCGGGGCCGAACCTCGTTTCGGGAACATCGAGGGCAACATCAAGCGGCTCATTGGCTGGTTGTGAAACCGAGAACGTGCCCAGCAGTGCACCGGTGGCGGTGAGAAGTTCGCCAGCAAGTTCGCTCTTTTCGGGCGTTGCGTTCAGCGTGGCGCGGAATGCCAGCGATGTGTCGGGCAAGGCGGCCAGCGCGCCGGTGGCCGATGCCGCGCCGGCGGCGACCAGCCGGCCGTCGATGCGTCCGGCTAGCCCGCCGGGCGTCGCCGTGACCGCGAAATCCGGCACCACCGCGATGGCCGGACCGATACCGATCTTGCCGCCCTCGGCCGTGACCGCGAAACGATATCCGTCCCCGGGCGTCGCATAGCCGCTGACGCCGACGCGCGGCAGGGCAACCGTGATGGGCATGGCCATAGCGTCGGCCCGTATCGACAGCGGCACCGACACGTCGAGGTCTGCGGCGATCGACACCGCGTTGCCAAAGACCACGTTGAGCTGACGGCGCGGATTGTCGGCGGCAAGATGGACGGTCTGCGCGCCCGGAAGCGCCGCGACGCCCGGTACGACAAGGTCGGTTGCCGCAGCGGTCAAATCCGCGAAGTCGAACGACAGCGACAAGCCGTCGAGCCGCCAGTCGCCACGGCCGGTCAGTCGGGCTTCGGGCACCGATAACGAAATGTCAGCGATGTCCTGGGCGTCCGCCGCGAGCGTGAACTCCCCGCTCGCAATAACCGCTGGCCCGGTAATCTCGGTTAGCGCGACTGACGCGGACAGGCGACCGTCGCCGTAGGGCACCTTGGATACCGCGAGGGACAGTTCGGGGAACGCAAGATCCTGCCCATGGATCCAGCCGTCGATCACGGTGCGCAGGCGGGCCTGGTCAAGCGTTGCATCCGCCACCGCATCGATGGTCCATCGCGAGCCATCGCCGGACGCCGCACGCTCGGCCGAGAAAGCACTGCCGTTCCGCCCTGACAGCACAAACGAGGCGTGCGCTGCGCCCTCAAAGCCCGGCCAAATCGACGCCAGCGATTCGACGGCCGCCGGGCCGAGCGCGGCGACAAGCGGCCGGGCGAAGCGGCCGTTGATCGTGGTTTGGGCTTCTGTCGCCGTCAGTTGAACCGACAGGGCGACGTCGAGGTTTGTTAGGGCGTTGCCGACCGGAAGGCGCGCGACATCGGCGCTCACGCTGCCGGTCCCGCGCCAAGCCGCGAGATCGGAACCCGCGGCCAAGCCCGACCACGACAACGCGCCCGACACACCCTCGCCGGATATCGCGGCTTGCAATGTGCCCTGCCAACTGCCCGGACCGACCGCGGCCAGATCGGCACCCAGCACCGTATCGATCGCCCGGTCTTGCAAGGTGAGCCGCAGTTTCGCCGCGTCGACGACGAGCGCATCAAGCGGCGGTCGGTTCTTGGATTCGGATTCCGCGGTACCTGGCGCGCCCGGTTCTCCCGGAGAAGACGGGCCCAAAACCGTTTCGCCGAGCCGCCAGTTCGATCCGTCCCAGGCGAGTGCGATCTCGGCATTGTGCACCGTCAGCCGTGCCACCCGCCGCTGCAACAGATCGCCGGGGGCATAATCGGCCCGCAGCAGGCCGATCCGCGCTGCGCCGCCAGCCAGCGAGATCGCACGCGCCTCGACCCCCCAAAGCGAAGCCTGGACCACGTCTATCGATGCGGGCCCGAGTCCCCGGGCATTGAGGGCGCGCACTGCGCCCCATTGCACCAGCGCCGGGGCTGCCACTGCCGCCGCCGCCACGGCGGTAAGTCCGCCCAAGGACCAGATTGCAACGCGCAGCGCGGCGCGTCCGGCGCGGGAAGCGGGCGGCGAGGGCTCTGTCGTCACGGACGATGACCTGGAGTTGAAGACAGGGATTGGTATTTTCTTAACCTGGGCGACCAACAGTACCATTACCCGCGGACAGAGGCCAAAGTGGCCGCGTCCGCGCGCCGCCTTGAACCATGCCCGACGACCGCCGCGCCATGCAGCCGACCGCCGTTGAATCCGGTTTCGAAGTGGTGATCTGGTTCCTCGATCGGGCCATCGCCGACGGGGAATACCTGCAGCCGCAAAAGCTGCAGCGATTGCTGTACCTTGCCCAGGCTTACTATGGCGTGGCCAAGCACGGCCAGAAACTGATGCCGGCGACCTTCATCGCCGCCGACGACGGTCCGCTTGAACCGACGCTGTTCCGCGCTTTCGAGCGCGGCCGGCCGGCGGTCGACGTGCGCCCGATCGAGGCGGACGTCCAGCACGTGCTCGACAGCATCTGGCGCCAGTTCGGCGCCCATTCCACCGACCGTCTGACCAAGCTCGTGCAACGCCATCCGCCCTATGTCGAAGCCTACGACGCCGCGCCGCTCAGCGAGATTCCATTCGAGAACATGATCAAGTTTTATGGCACGCAAGGGCTGAAACGGCGGCAGAACAAAGGCAACATCGACGTCACGCCGGTCGACAAGGTGCTGCGGCCGAAGGTCTTGCGCAATCACGACGGCAAACCGGTCAACGTGCGCCGCTGGGCCCCGCGCCGGGTGGATTGAGGCGGGCCCCTTCGTCTACACTGCGCCGATCGCGCGTTACCGTGGAGTTCGTGATGTTTCGTCGGCGCGTCCTGGCGTGGTTGATCGCCGCTCTGGTGTCGGTCCCGGTCGGCGCGCAGGCGCAGGCGCTGAAACCGCACGAACCGCTCAACCCGGCCAAGGCGCAATCGTTGCCGCTGACGCCGCTGGTGATCGAGATCGACGGCGCGCGCCACGCGTTTCAGGTCGAACTCGCCGACACCGACGCCACGCGCACCATCGGCCTGATGCATCGCACCTATCTCGCGCCCGACCGCGGCATGCTGTTCGACTTCAAGCGGACGCGCGACGTGGGCATGTGGATGCGCAACACCTTCATCTCGCTCGACATGCTGTTCATCGACCGCGACGGCCGCGTGATCGCGGTCGCCGAGCGCACCAAACCGCACTCGGAACAAAGCATCGGCCCCAATCGTCCGGTGTTGGCGGTGCTGGAACTTGCGGCCGGCACCGCGGCCCGCATCGGCCTGAAGCCCGGCGCGATGGTGCGCCATGCGATGTTCGGAACCGACCCGGGCGCGCCGCTGCCCCCTGCGACGGCCAAACAACCTTAAGGGCTGCGTCGCCAGCGTGCCCGGATGGCCCGCTGCAGTCAGTGGTTTTGAATCTCTGGCTGTTGCTGATCGTCCCGGTCGGGCGGTCTTGGGGGCTTCCCACACCACCGCCGGGGCCACGATCCACAGTCATCGCCAAGCGAGGGAATTGGCGGTTCCGGCCCAAGGATAACATTGGCGGCAGCGGGGACTAACCAACCGGTGAAGCGGACCTAGGCTATTGAAAACGTGGCTGCAAACGAGGTGAGAAGCCTTCATTCAGCAGGGTTTAACAGTCGATTACTGGGCATTTTACCCAAGATTGTTGTCAGACGGACACAGAGTTATGCTGGTGTTCGCGTCCGGGAATCATCCGGGGGTCGTGGCGCAATGGGGAACATCGATGACGCTTTTGTGCAAGAAACCAGCGCTGATGGTCGCAACCGCGCTGTCAACCGTCCTGATGATGTCCTCCGCGCCAGTGCTGGCGCAGGAGTCTCAGCAGAAGGCGACGGCTGATCTTCTGGAAGAAATTGTTGTGACTGGCACGCGCCGGATCGACCGGACAGTCGCCGACTCGCCAGTGCCGATCGATGTTGTCTCAAATGTCGAGCTGCTGAAGTCGGGCTCCGGTGAGGTCAACCGGATCCTCAATCAGCTGGTCCCGTCTTATAATTTCCCGCAGCCGACGATCACCGACGGCACCGACCACATACGGCCTGCAACGTTGCGTGGTCTCTCGCCCGACCAGACCTTGGTGCTGATCAACGGCAAGCGCCGCCACCACACTTCGCTCCTCAATCTGAACGGCTCTGTCGGGCGAGGCTCGACCGCAGCTGATTTGAACACAATTCCTGCCGCCTCCATTCAGCGCGTCGAAATCCTGCGCGATGGAGCTGCTGCGCAATACGGCTCCGATGCGATTGCCGGCGTCATCAACATCATCCTGAAAAACGCACCCGAAGGCGGTTCGGTCACAGTTAACTTGGGTACCCATTACGAGGGTGACGGCGATCTTTATCAGGTCGTCGGCAACGCGGGTGTCGGCCTTGGCGACGACGGCTATCTCAATATGTCCGCCGAATACCGCCATCGTGGGTTCACCAACCGCCAGGGTGCCGACGCCCGGCAGCAATACAACAACTTACCCGGGGGCGTTCCCGATCCCCGCGAGGCGACAATCAACCGCACCAGCAACTTCAAGTACGGCGACAGCAAAGTCGAGGACGCCAACATCGTCTATAATCTTGGCATTCCGCTCAGTGGCGAGATCGAACTCTATTCCTTCGGCAACTACGGCAAGCGCGAGGGCAAGAGCGGTGCCACCTGGCGCCGCCCGCGCGATATCAACAATGTCCGCGCCATCTACCCCAATGGATTCCTTCCATTTATCACGTCTGACATCGACGACGCGTCGGTGGCCGTTGGCGTGAAAGGTGGCGATGACTTCCGTTGGGATGTAAGCGCCGTTTACGGCAACAACGACTTCCCCTTCGGTGTCGAGAATACGCTCAACGCCACCTATGGTGCGCAAAGCCAGACGTCTTTCGACGCCGGCGACCTGGGTTATGAGCAGTTCGTCGCCAACGCTGATTTCGGCACCGAGGCCGAGATCGGCTTGCCCGAGCCAGTCAGCATCGCCTTCGGCGCTGAGTGGCGTCATGAGAACTATACAATGGGCGCCGGCGAGCTGGCGTCATATGCCGACGGCGGGCGCACTTTGCTGACCGAACCCGGTCGCCAAGACGCGACTACGCCGAGCGCGCCGGGCGCTCAGGGTTTCCCCGGCTTTCGCCCGAGTGATGAGGTTGATGCGAACCGCCACTCGATGTCGGCTTACATCGACCTTGAAACCAATCTGACCGATGCATTCCTGCTGTCCGTCGCCGGCCGCTTCGAGGATTACTCGGACTTCGGCTCGACCGTATCGGGAAAGGTAGCCGGCAAGCTCGACGTCACCGATAGCTTCGCAATCCGCGGCGCTCTTTCCAACGGTTTCCGTGCCCCGTCTTTGCAGCAAAGTTTCTTTTCGTCGACAGCGACGAATTTCATCGGGGGCATCCCCTTCGAAGTCCGCACGTTCCGCGTCAACGACCCAATCGCCAAGCTCCTCGGCGCCGAGGAGCTCGACGCCGAGAAGTCGATCAATATGAGCTTTGGTTTCACGACCCAGCCGATCGACGGCCTCAACATCACGGTCGATGCCTATCGAATCGACATCGACGATCGCATCGTCCTTTCGGAAAACTTGACCGGAACGGCAGTGCAGAATTTCCTGACCTCGCGCGGGTTTCCGGGTGTGACGGGAGGGCGCTTCTTCACCAACGCGATCGACACCCGCACCGAGGGGATCGACATCGTCGCCAACTACCGCACCGACGTGGGCGACGGTAACCTCGGCCTAACATTGGGAGCGAACTTTAACGACAGCGACGTCAAATCGGTGAAGGGCAACCCCTCAACGCTGACGGCGCTTGGCCTGCAACTCAACCGCTTCGCGCGCGTCGAGGAAGGCCGTTTCACTGTCGCCCAGCCCAAGAACAAGATCAACCTTGGCGTCAATTATGCCATCAGCGCGGTCGACATCAACTTGCGCGCCAATCGCTATGGCAAGTTCACCTCGCGGAACGCCAATCCGTTGGCCGACCAGACCTTCGGCGCCGAATGGGTTGCCGACATCGAGGTGGGCTACGACGTCACCGACAACTTCAACCTCGCGGTTGGCGCGAACAACGTGCTTGACCAGTATCCCGATCGAGTTCCGCTGGTGCCGACACCTCCAGCGGTGACCGCCAACGCCAATGGGTTCGCGCAGTATTCCAACTTCTCGCCATTCGGCTTCAACGGCGGCTTCTACTACGCGCGCGCGACCTACAGCTGGTAATCGATGGCGGGCGCGAACCCTTGATGACGATGGCAAATGCAATGTTCAGCGGAGTTACCGTACTGGACCATAACTTCGGATGTCCCTCGCTGAAGGGCACATCTTCAATGTCGTTTTGATCGGAGAGTTTGAGCCGGCGTCGGACCGGCCGGCACCGCGGCCCGCATCGGCCTGAAGCCCGGCGCGATGGTGCGCCATGCGATGTTCGGGACCGACCCGGGCGCGCCGCCGCCCGCCACGCCTCCGAAACAACCTTAGCGTTTGCGCGCCAGCGTCAGTCCGTCGCCGATCGGCACCAGGCTGACGGTCACGCGCTCGTCCTTGGCGATTTTCTCGTTCAGCGCGCGAATGGCTTTGGTGTCTTCTGTTTGATTGGTCGGATCGATCACGCTGCCCGACCACAGCACGTTGTCGATGGCGATCAGGCCGCCGCGGCGCACCAGGTTCAATGCGCCCTCGTAATAAGCACCGTAATCGTTCTTGTTGGCATCGATGAAAGCGAAATCGAACGTGCCGGACTGGCCTTCGGCGATCAGCTGTTCGATGGTCGCGGTGGCGGGCGCGAGCCGCAGGTCAATGCGGTCGGCCACGCCCGCCTTGGCCCAATGCCGCCGGGCGACGGCGGTGAACTCCTCGCTCACGTCCAATGCGATCACGCGGCCCTTTGGCCCCATCGCCTTGGCCGCGCACATCGCCGAGTAGCCGGTGAACACGCCCACTTCCAGGGTCTTCTGCGCCCCGATCAGTTCCAACAGCAGGATCAGGAACTGGCCCTGCTCGGAGGAAATCTGCATCATCGCGCGCGGATGCTTGGCCGTTTCCTCGCGCAAGGCCCGCAAGTCGGCGTCCTCGCGCCCGCCGACACGACGCACGTAGTCGAGCAATTCGGCGCTCAGGCCCAGCGTTTCACGCGACATTTCAAACCTTTTGACCTAATCAAGCATCCAGGAACGCGCGGATTTCGACGGCCACCCGGTCGGGCGCGACGATGAAACCGAACATCGGCAGATCGAGCATTTCCACCAGCGATGCGCCGGGGATGACCTTGGCCGCGTCGCGCGTCGGCTGTGTCATCATCTCGTTGAATGCGATCAGCCGCACCGGCATGGTCAGCTTGGGCAAGGCCGCGCCGGTGTCGTACGTGAACACCGCGTCCGCGCCCCAGGCGCCGTCGGGCCCGGCGCGCATACGGTCGGCGAAACGCGCCAGCCGGCGTTCGATCGGGCCGGCGTCCTGGCCGTCAAGCACCAGGCGCCTGTACAGGCTGGGCACGTACTCGCGCTCCTCGAAGAACGGATAGCCCTTGACGTTCTGAGCGCGCTGCTTGGCGCGTTCCTCGGGTGTGTAATGCGGCACGCCCGACAGCACGATTCGGCGAATCAACGGCGGGCGGCTGAGGGCTGTCGCCACCGCGACCAACGATCCGGTGTGGAAGCCGAACAGGTCGAGGGTGCCTTTGCCGCCAAGGCCATAACCCAGGTCGGAAAGCGCGTCGGCAACAGCGCCGCCGTAGTCGTCCATGGTCGGCTTGGCGGGCGGCGCGTCGGAGCCGCCGAAGCCCGGCGTGTCGACGCAATGCACGACGCGATCTGTGGCCAAGTACGGCACCATCTCGCGGTAGATGTCGCCCGAGGTCGGCGACGGATGAAAGCAGACCAACGGCGGGTGCTTGATCGCGGCGTCGTCCGCAGGGCCGGCCGAGAAAAAGTGCACCTGCCCGAAGCGGCCGTTGGCATAGTGCCGCCAGTGCTTGATCGGTGCCGGGTCGGCCGCGCGCGCTGCGGCCGGGGCCAGCAGCGCTGCGGCGAGGATCGTGCGGCGCTCGATCTCGGCGGTCATGATCAGCCCTGGTCCAGGAACGGCCGCACTACCGCGGCGATGCGCTCGGGGGCGTTATGCCAGGCCGCGCCGGTCAGGTCGGTCAGGTCCGCCGTGCCGGCATTGGGCATCAGCTTGGCGGCCTGGCGGGTCGGCTCGGCCAGGGTTTCATTGAGGATCGGGCACAACACCGGCTGGTTGACTTTGGGCAAGGCGGCGTCGGCGTCGTAGCGGAACACCGCGTCAAAGCCCCACCACGAATTCGGGCCGGCGCGCATGCGCTCGACAAACAGGTCGAATAGGCGCTGCTTGGTTTCGCCGTCGTTTCGATTGAACACTGTGTCCTTGTACAGTTGGCCGACATAGTCGGCGTCGGTGAAATAAGGCCGCGGCTGGGCGAACTGCTTGCGTTTGGCTTCGCGCTCGCCGGCCGGGTAGTAGGGGATGCCCGGCATCACCAGCCGGCGCACCAGATCGGGCCGACGGATGGCCAGCTCGACGATGACGTAATTGCCGGTGTGAAAACCCAACCAATCGACCGGACCGAGCCCGTCCGTGCCGTAACCCAGATTGTCCATGGCGTCGGCCATCGCATCGGCCAGATCGGCGACATTCGGCTGTTTTTCGGGCGCGTCGGAGCCGCCATAGCCGGGCGTATCGGGGCACATCACCAGCCGATCGGCAGCCATCACCATCTGAAATTCGCGGTAGTAATCGCCCGATGCGGGGCTTTGATGCAGGCAAACGAGCGGGATTTTCTCGCTGCCTTCGGGCGCGGCCGAGACCACGTGGATCTGGCCGTAGCGGCAGTCGGCGTAGTGCCGCCAGCGGGCGATCGCCGGCCTGTCTTGCGCCGTTGCGGCTCGCGTCGCGGCGAATGTCGCGGCAACGCCGGTGATGAAAACCGATCGTCGATTCAGTCTTGCGTCGAGAAACATGACCCTCTCCACCGCCGTTGAGTCTGTGGCGACGAACGCGGCCGGTCAACGGACCTTGGGCGGATATGTCACGCCGCGCCCTTGGAAATGGACTCGGGCCGGCCCAGTCGGCCGGCGGCGATCCAGCCTTCGTAGAGGTTTAGATCGCTTTCCTGGTCCACTTCGCCCCAGGGCTCGCGATTGGGCACCGCGGTGATGGTCTCGCCGGCCGCCAGCAGCCGCCGCAACAGGCCGGTCATGTCGAGCCGGTCGAGTTCCGCCTCGGGCACCGTGGCCAGCAGGCGCTCGATGGCGCGCCAACCGTCGGGCGTGAATTTCAACAGCCCCATGTACTGCCCGCGCACCTGGTCGAGCGACTGGGGCCGCCCGCCGATGTCGCCCAGCCGGCCATCGGGATGGGCGGCGAAGGTCTCGGCGTCGGACAGCGGTTCTGCGAACCGCGCGCGCCAAAGGTCGAGCCAGCCGGCATCATAGGCCACGGCGATGTCGACGTCGGTCCGCATCAGGCTGACCACGATTTCCGGCCCGTAGAAGATGTCGCTGTAACTCACCAGTACCGGCCCCGCCTTGAGCCAGCGCGCGGCACGGGCCAGCGACCGCACCATGTTGGTCTCGGACCAGCGCGGGTTGTCGAAATAAGTCAAGCCGTGCCGCCGCAGCATGTCGCCGCGATAGCCGCCGACCACGCCGATCTCGTCGATCCCGGCCCGGTGCAGCGCGCCCAATTGCCAGGCGAGCAATGGCTGGCCGCCGAGTTCGACCAGGCATTTGGGGCGGTCCTCGGTCAGCTGCTTGAGGCGGCTGCCGCGACCGGCGGCGAGGATGACGGCTTTCACGCGAGAGGACTCATGGATGAGGCACGAACAGATCGCGGATCACAGCAAGGTCGGACTCAGCGTACGACGGTTCACGCTCGGGATGCCACATGAGCCCGGTTAAATTTTCGCGGTCGTGCTGAAAGCCCTCGACCGACCCATCCTCGGCCACAGCCCGGGGCAAGCAGCCCGGCGGCAATCGATCGACAGCCCAGTCATGATAGCTGTTGACCTCGGCCGTGCCGCCCGCGAGCTGCACCCGGTGCCGGGTGCCGGCATGGCCTCCGATGCGCCGCAGCGTGCCGCCCAGCAGATGAACCAGCATTTGCATCCCCCGGCAAACCCCCAGCACGGGCACGCGATGGGTTCGCGCCCAGGCGACTATCGCCGCTTCCGCGGCATCGCGCTCCGGCGCATTGCCGCCATAGGCGGCCAGATCGTTGCCGCCGGTCAGGATCAGTGCATCCGGGCGGCCGTGCGCCAGCAGCGCCACCGCGGACTCGGCGCAATTGGGCACGGGCAGGGGCAGGGCACCGCAAGCGGCCAGCAGCCCGATCCAACGCTGGTCGAGCGCGTCGCGGCGTTCGCCACGACGTTCGTCGATGTCCACCCGCTGGCTGAGCGCGACGAGATGCATGACCGCCCGAGCGCGCCCAACCCGCCGTCAGCCGGGTTTGCGCGCGCACCACGCCCGGGTGCGATAGGTGACCGACAGCATGTCCAGGTCCTGGGTCTTGAAATCGACGTAGTCCATGAACGCGGCCCACTTTTCGGGGCCCAGTTGGGTGCGCACGTCGCTGACCGAACGCCACAGGCCCAGGTAACGGGCGCGGCTTTGCTCCTCGGTGTGTTGGCCGTCCAGCGTGACGACCTCACCGAAGCCACCGTGGCGGCGCAGCCGGTCGGCCAGGGTCTGGGTGAACGGCGCATTGCCCGATGAGACCCGCACGAAGCCGGGCTTGAGCTGCGCGATGTGATCCTCGATGTCGCGGAACAGGCCGGTCTCGCCGATCACGCGGGGGTTCCACAGGGCGGCGAACCAACCGCCGGGCTTCAGCACGCGCAGGAATTCCGCGGTCGCGCGGTCGAAATCGGCCCAGTGGAACGACGAAGCCATGGTGACCAGATCGACGGACTGATCGGGCAGGCCGGTGTCCTCGGCGCTGCCGTCTCGGATGTCGATGCCGAGGCCGTGGCAGTCCATCACCGCGCAGCGCCGCATGGCGGCGTTGGGCTCCACGGCGATGACGCGGCCGACGCGGCCGGCCAGCATGCGGGTCCAGATGCCGGTTCCGGCGCCGACGTCGGCGGCGGTCAGCGACCCGGCCGGCCGGCCGAACAACGCGAGCAGGCTGTCGCGCACGTCGGGGGCGTAGCCCGGGCGATTGGCCGAATACGCCTCGGCCAGCGGCGTAAAATCGCCGGGGCGGAGTACGGCGGCGGCTTCGGTCATGAACGTCCCCTGTCGCGGTCGGCGTCGAGTATAGGAACCCCGGATTGCTTCGCGAAGCCGGAACAGTTCAGGCGAAGAACTTCTCCACGATCAACCGCGCGGCGGCCTCGGGCTTGATGTCGCCATGGTGATCGATGATCAGGTCGGGCTGGATCGGCTCCTCGGCGGCGAAATCCAGGCCCGCGACCGGCCCGTCCTTGGCCTCGCCCGGGCCGTAGAGTCCCTTCTGGTTGCGCTGTTTCAGCACCGCCAGCGGCACCCGCAGGTAGATTTCGACATAGCCCGGGATGTGCGTGCGGTTCCACGCCTGCACCTCGTGAAACATCGAGATGGTGGCGCAGATGACCACGCAGCCCTGTTCGGCCAGTTCGCGGCACAGCCGGGCGTACCGGTAGGCAAGCTGCCTGCGGCTGTCGGGATCGTAGCGGGCCGGGCCGCCGAAAATGGCCCGCAGACGGTCGCCGTCGAGCAGGATCGCGGCCATGCCAAGGTCCGCCAGCCGCGTCCGCAGGGCTCCGGCCACGCTCGACTTGCCGGCGCCGGCCAGGCCCGTAATCCAGAAGACCCGCCCGGCCAACGCCGAATTCACGATTGCCGGTGGCAGCGCTTGCTCCCGTTTGGCCAAGACCGTAAACACCTTATCCTGAAGCGGGGTGCCGCGTCGGGGCGTAGCTCAGCCTGGTAGAGCGCCAGCTTTGGGAGCTGGATGTCGGAGGTTCGAATCCTCTCGCCCCGACCAATCATTCATATTTCTTATCAATCGATTGCGCTATCATCAAGAGAGTTCACTGGAACCGCGGAGGCAACCCTTGGGCAACAGTGTGCGGATTCTGCGGCCGGCCAAAACGGCGATGCAGTCAGGCCTGCGCAACACCCGGCGCTGGCTGCTCGAGCACGACCCCGGCGACCGTGTCCAGGCCGATGGGCTGATGGGCTGGGCCGGCTCGCACGATACCGAGCGCCAGTTGCGCCTTTGGTTCGACACCAAGGACGAAGCGATCGCCTTCGCTGAACGCAAAGGACTTACGTACCGGGTGATCGAGCCGCACGCCAAGGCCATTCGCCCGAAAGCCTACGCCGATAACTTCGCTTTCAGACGGGTGAGCTAGACGTCGTCCCGGATTGGCGCCCGTAGCTCAGCTGGATTAGAGCAGCCGCCTTCTAAGCGGCAGGTCGCAGGTTCGAGTCCTGCCGGGCGCGCCATCCGCCACATGCTAGAAACTGAGTCCGACACCAAGTCCGACTGAAAATTGGTCGGCGTCGCCGCCCTTTTTGACGATTGGACTTTTCGCGGCATCGCCAAGAAGCCGTCGATAATCGGAGAAGCCGTTGACCGACCAGTTCGCGCCGATCGCGTAAGTCCATCCAAAGGTAAAGCCCGCATCCTTTACGCCGCCTGCGGCGGTGAACGAGCTGAGGCCGCTTTTTGCCGCATCGTTCTGCGACACCGAGAAATAGGTTTGGGCATACTTGTCCGACACGATCCCGAAAGAGACCTTATAGCTGACAGTTATGCGGTCGCTCATCTCGTGGCTGTAGCTCATGGACGGTATGAGCATCCAGCCGTCGTAGACATCGCTGACGTCCTTTGTGAGTTGAACCGCCGCGCTGATGGTGTCGTTGGCCGCTGCAATTCCACTCCAGTTGCGGGCGACGAAAAAGCCGGCATGCACGGCATCATCAATTTCCGGCAGGAGCGCGACGGCTGAATTCTTGACACTCCCGTTTCGTCCGAAGATGAAGGCAACAGCCGGTCCAGCCTCCCAGGTGCGGGACGCGATCAGGTTTGCCTGCGCCGTCAAACCATCAAGCGCCAGATATCGCTTGCCGAAGCTGACTCGCGCCGCAATAAATGGGATCGTCTGTCGGTCGGTTGCGCCTTCGTATTCCGGCGTCGCGCCCAGCCCGGCGATAAAGTAGCTCTGCGCACGCGCATCCCCGCCATGGGTGAACGCAAGAGCCAAGGTGGCGATGGCCGGCAAGTACACATGATGTGTCGCGATTTTCAAGATTGACTCTCCTAGACGATGCGGAAAAGCGGTAGCGCGAGGCCGACAACTGCGAACACGACCAAGAGCTCTGAGAACAGCGGAAGAAAACTGGCGATGACAGCCGCGGCCATGCAGACGCCCGGCTTAGGCGGTATGCTTCTCATGGACTGTCAGCGCAATTCAGCAGCGGCTGGAGGCGTCCAAGTTCCAAATCACGGCGCCAACGAGCGTTCACGCCGGGCGCGAGCAGCAACTCGGCTGTCGAGCCGCCGTCAGCGGCCGGCCGGAACATAATTTCTTCAAACGTAAAGCCGAACGGCCGCAGGCGATAAAGCGTGCTGTCGACATCATCGCCAGGAATGAATTCCGTAGTAGGCAGGAGAATTGCGTTCTCGCGAAAACAGGCGATGAGATTTTCCGTCGACCGAACGCTCATTATCACCGTCCGTTCGGCAACCTCCCGAAATCGAATCGGATCACGAATTCCGCTTTCTTTCGCGGCGCAAGCCGTCAGAAAGAGCGCGGTCATCAACAGCATCGGTGGCATGAGGCGCATGCGAGCAGCCTTTGTCCTGTGAGCGATGGGAACTACTGCTGAAGGGGTTGGCGCATGAGGGCGACGCCGGTGGCGATCAGCCAAATCGTCAGGCCACCAAAACCCGCAATTGTGAAGAATGAGAAAGGCTCGCCCGAAGTTCCGACCGCGAGCGCCAATCCCTCACCAGTGCCAATGGTGATCGCGAAAGCGGTCAACATGCCCGTGGCGCCGATGATTGGCTTTCGCTCGCCGATTTGCAGTGCCGCGACAAGTGCGACAAAGCCCGCGGTCAACAACTGGCCAAGGTGCTCTCCGATCGCGACGCCGCCATAGGCGTTGAGAATGCTGAATGCGCGGTCGGCGGCTTCACGCAACTCGCTCGGATCGGCCGACCCGGCGTAGGCTTCGGCAATCGACGGAACAACGAACACCCATCGAAATAGCCCGATCGCTTGAGTCAAGCCGGCCAGACTGCCAAGGACTGCCGCGCCGATCGCCATGGCTGGGCGCGAGGCCAGGCGCTCGGTCGAGATCGAAAGGGCGATTGAAAGCGGAACCAACGCGAGCGCCGCGATTCCGAATCCGTACCAAGTCCAAATCAATCCTGCGCCACCAGAATAAAACGCCGCGAGTGCCTCTCCGGCCGGTTTTCTCAATATGTCAGGATAGTCATATGTGGCCGCCAGAATGGCGTAGGGAACATTGAAGGCAATTGCCAAGATGACGGCGCCGGCACCGGCGATCGGACGTGAGTCAGACATGAGTGCCGCGCCAATGCTTGGTCACGACACTATCGACACCCGTTAGCTTCGCGAGACCGATGAGGGAACGGCGCACAAGCTTCTGGAGACCAACTGGCACCCCCGCCAAGTTGATGTCCCCTGCGTCGAGCGCCAAAGCCAGGTGAAGCGGGTTGCGGGGCCGATCGCCGGCGAACAGGCCCGAACGACCGAGCCCGTACCATGCACGGACAAATTGTTCGAAACCGGCTCCCTCAGCGACGGATACCCTGAAGACGACAGCGGCATGATCTGAAGCATTGCGGAAGGCATGAATTTCGCCGCAGCCGATCGTGATCTGCGCGCCGGGCGTAAGCGTCACCGGCTCAAGTTTTGGGCCGCGCCGGACCTCAAGGGCGCCGGCGATTACGCTGAACGTTTCGCAATAGGATCCATGATGGTGGGGCGGGGCGCCTATCGCTTGGGCCGGCAAGGTAAACACGATTGAGGTGTCGGGTTCGCCAAACAGTGCCGATCGCTCGATGGTTGCTGAATCGCCCGTCGCCGGGTTGTCCAGTTTCTCGGGAATGTATGGGCCTCTAGTCATGCTTCAGGCGCTCGGCGATTGAGAAGTCGACATTCGTAGACTTATGTCTACAGATGTAGAATATGGATTGCAAGACGAAATCTACGGGTGTAGAAAAATACTTGAGAAAGGAACGTTGGATGCCTGGAAATCCTAGGAAAAAGGCCGCACCGCGTCACCGACAGGCGACCGAAGAACGGATCAGGGCTGCGGTCGGGAGCTTGTTGGCGCGCGAAGGGTTTTCGGCCCTTGGAGTCCGGGCGGTGGCGCGTGAGGCTGGCGTCGATCCGATGCTGATCGGCCGGTATTTCGGTGGGCTATCCGGTTTGCTGGAAAGTTATGCCGACAGCGCCGACCACTGGCCGCAGGTCGAAGAGGTGACCGAGGGCGGCAAGATTTCTGGGCTGCCACTGGGCGAGCGGCTTTCGCGAATATTGACAAACTTTGCCGAGTCGCTCGCCCGCCGTCCGGTGACGTGCGAGATTCTCGCCTGGGAGTCCGCGCAACGATCTGAATTGACCGACGCGCTTGATCGAGCACGCCTGTCCTCGGTCAAGACGATTATCCAGCAATACTTGCCAGAACTTGCCCTTGGAAACGAAACCGCTGACAAAGCCAACGCCCTCATCTCGATCCTTGGCGCAGCGATCTACTATGTCGCGATCCGTAATCGGAATGCCGAGAAGGATTGGGGCGGTCTTGGCGTGCGGAACAAAGAAGGTCGCGCGCGACTCGCCAAAGCCATAAAAATGATCTGTGGTTCGATCTTGAGTGAACACGATGGCCCGGTTGGGGCAGGGCACAAGAAGTGAACGAATGAACGGCGCTCGACGTGGGTTCGGTACCCAAGTTTCGATCCAATCACCTCGGAATCGCGTCAGAATCGCATCGGGGTCCGGCAAGTTCTCGGTGGATCGCTATCGCCCTGGTGCCCGACTGGTCATACTTTCAGGTTCGGTCACGCACCATAACTCGGTCAGCGGCCAATCCGGCGCTGGCATCATCGCGTCCGGCGGGGCACCGTAGCTTGACAGGCAACCGAGGGCGAGGACCGATGACCGACACCACGGCAGATCAGGCACAGTCGAACGTCGTCCGCGCGCCCGGCGGGTCATGGAGCGCCTCGACCGGCCTGTTCGCCGGCATCGCCTTTTGCGTGGCGTACGTAGTGCTGATCCGCGCGCTGGCCCCGTTCCTCGATCCGATCGATTTCGCCCCGGACGCCGGGTTTGCCCACTACTACTGGAAGCTGCCGGAGCCGACGTTCTGGTCGCGCGCCACCGCTTGGACCGGTTACGTCGCGCACCAGGTGGCGATCTGGGCGTGCATCTACCTGGCCCAGGAAAAGGGGCTGAAATACTCCGATCGGCTGCACCCCTTGAACTACGCCGCGCTCGGGCTCAACGCGCTGTTCATCCTGGCGCACCTTTTGCAGACGCATCTGTTCTACGACGGCACCGCGCAGGACACCCACATCGCCACCTCGCAGGGCTCGGTGGTGGTGATGCTGGTGATGATCCTGATGATGGAGAACCAGCGCCGCGGTCTGGCTTTCGGCAAGCGCGCGCCGCTCGGCCAGGAAGTGATGCGCGTGCTGCGCAAGTACCATGGCTACGTCTTCTCGTGGGCGCTGATTTACACCTTCTGGTACCACCCGATGGAAAGCACCAGCGGCCACCTGGTCGGCACGCTCTACACCACGCTGATCATGGTCCAGGGCAGCCTGTTTTTCACCCGCGTGCACGTCAACCGCTGGTGGACGGTGTTTCTTGAAGTGATGGTGCTGTTCCACGGCACCATGGTGGCGATCATGCACGGCAAGGGCGCCTGGGCGCAGTTCGGCTTCGGCTTCGCCGCCATGTTCATCGTCACCCAGATGCACGGCCTGGGGCTGTCCAAACCGGTGCGCTGGGCCTTCATCGCGGCCTACGTCGGCGGCATCGTCGTTACCTACGCGTTCTTTCGCCCGCTGTCGGTGGCCAACGAAATCTTCCGCGTGCCGTCGGTATTGTATGCGCTGGTGTTCCTGTTCGCCGCGATCGTGTGGGGCATCCTGGCCGTCGCCACGCGGCGAAAGCCGGCTGCGGCCTGAACCGGCGAATGCATGCTGACGCCCCCGCCGGAACACCGCGGGGGCGTTCAGTCGGATATTCGCCCAGACCTCAGTACGAATAGGCCAGCCGAACGCCGAACTGACGCTTGTCGGGCATGTTGGTGAGAAAACTGTTCAGGAACCCCGGCGCCGCCGGCGGCAGCAGACTGATATTGAAGTTCGGCGACGCAATGCCGACCGCGGTGATCTCCTTGTTTTGCAACAGATTGTTGACGTAGCCGGTGATCGACCAGTTCTCGCCGCGGAAGCCGCCACGGGCGTCGACAACATGGTAGCTGCTCAGCGTCGTCTGATTGTCGAACTGGAAGAAGCGCTTACTCATGTAGCGGCCGTCAATCTCGGCGAAGTAGCGGGTATCGCCGGAGAACTCGTGATCCCAGGCGAGGCCGATGTTGCCCGAGTGCTTCGGCGACAGGACGAGGCGCCGCCCTGAATAATCGACGTTGCAAAACGGCGTGCCCACTGCCGGACGGACGAAGGCACAGTTGCCGGCCAGTGCGATGTTGGTCGCTGTGGTTTGTTGCAGGTTGAACGTCTTGTATTTCGAATCGATATAGGCGTAGCCCAGCGACGCGGTCAGATTGTCGCTGATCAACCAGGCGCCGTCGAATTCGAAGCCTTTGACTTCCGCCTTCTCGGCGAAGCCTGGCCCGGAGATCGGCACCCCGTCGTTGCCGATGCGTGTGCCCGTTTCCTGCTTGTTCTTGAAATCCTGCAGATACACGTCGGCGTTGGTGCGCAATCGTCCGTCGAGCCACTCGGCCTTGAGGCCGATCTCGTAGACCCACAGAATCTCCTCGCGGAACTTGGTGCCCGAGAAGTCGCCCGTGGCGCTGGGTGTCAGCAACGACAGCACGCCGCCGGGTTTCTGGCCCTTGCCGGCCGAGGCGTAGACCATGCGGTCGTCGTCGATCTGATACTCGGCGGTGAAACGCGGCGTGGTGAATTCGCTGAGCGTCTTGGTGCCGGCGTAGAATTGTCCGTTCGGAAAACGGATCAACGACGGGTTGGTTACGGGCGGTCCGGGAATCACGCAGGCGATGGCTGGAATCGTGGTGCGCGCGAAGTTGCGGCAGCCGATGACGGTGCTCGGCAGGCCCGTCGCGACTTTCTCGTCTTCCCACGTGTGCCGCACCTCGAGCTCAAGCGAAAACGCGTCGGTGACATCGTACCCAAGCAGGCCATAGACCGAATAGTGGTGGGTGTCGCGCAGATAGGAATTCGGACCTTCGCGATACGAATTCTCGAGCGTCAAGGGTCGCAACAGCGCCACGCACCCGCCGACGACGAAGATGCAGGAGATCGACGCGCTTTGCT